>PLPU01000169.1:0-7866 GCA_003159975.1 Acidobacteriaceae bacterium | reverse complement strand
AATCTCTTCCAGGGCCGTCAAAACGTCAGCTTCACCACGAGATCGCATGCATGGAAGGCCGGCGCGGAAGTTCGCATGAATCGGGACACAACGTATTTCGGCATCAGTCCCAACGGCGAATACGACTTTGGCGGCGGGACGGCCTATGCCACCGAATTTATTCCCTCGCAGAGCGGAACGCACAATATCAACCCCGGTGATCCGTTGCCCGATACGCTCTCCAGCTTTCTTTCCGGAAGCCCGTTTGTTTATACCGTGGCGATTGCGCCTCCGTATTTTTCGAACGGCCCGCACATCGGTCCCGCCGCTATCAACCGCAACAACGTGAATGCATACATGCAGGACACTTGGAAGGTGACGCCGCAATTCACGCTTGACTACGGAGTTCGGTGGGAACTTTACACGCCTATTACGGAGCGCGCCCATCGCACCGGCGGCTTTCTCACAGTGAATGGTGTGCAAGAGTATGTCATTAACCCGCAGCCTGGTTACAAGACGGACTGGAATGCATGGGGACCGCGCGTTCAGGCATCGTGGCAAGTTACAAACAAACTAACTGCTCATGCCGGCGCCGGAATCACCACCATTCCACCTAATATCTGGCAGGATAACTTTCTCACCGGATCCACCCCCTTCGCGGTTTACCCGCGCCTGCAATCCACCTCGAATGCGCCCATTCGATACGGGTTTCAAATTACTCCCGCCCAGATTCCGGCACCCTATACCCCGCAGGGCGCGAATATCTTCGCCAACGGAAATCCCAAATCGGTGGCTCCCAACACAGCGATGGATGTGAACCGCTATGAGCAGGATATGGCTGCGCTGACTCCCAACGGCGTGGTGAGCGCGCTGAATCTCAGTGGGATCGACCGCTCCTTCGGGAACGGTACGCTCTACACCTGGACTGCCGGTGTTGAGCGCAAATTCGGCAATCTCACCGGGGATGCGGGCTATGTAGGCACCGCAAGCGCAAAGTTGCCCCGAACCAGTTTTCCCAATGCTTATCCTGGTGCGACCGCTGCCTTCGCTCCGCACACCACCTTCGACGGCGCGGGTAACGTGACGGGTGGGTTTGGGGTTGAGAACGTCATAACAGCAACCGCGCATTCTGCCTATCACGCCCTGCAAACATCCCTCTCCGGAACAACGGGCCACGGAGGTCCGGGTCTACAGGCAAGTTATACGTGGAGTAAGTCCATCGACGACACGAGCCAGGTGGTCGGCGGGACGGGATCCACGGGCGCCGTTGCCCAGGGATTCCCTCAGGACCCATTCAACACGCACCCTGAGAAAGGCCCGTCCTCGTTCGATGTAACTAACTCGTTCGGACTTAGCGTTGCACAGGATCTGCATCTGGATAGCGTGCCGTTACTCAATGCCGTGTCAAAGAAAGCTACCGCGGGATGGGAGCTGCTTTCGATTTCGAGCATCAGCTCCGGTTCGCCCTTCACGGTGTTTTCCGGCATTCAGCAAACCGGTGCGGGCTCGAATGGCGTCGATCGGCCCGATCAGATTGCCACGCCGCATCTTTCTACCGCGCGAGCGAACCGCCAGGATTATTTCGGCGAGGGCGCGAACAACGCTGCGGATTTCTTCTCGATTCCGATTCACGTTGCCGGCGGGACCGGGCCGAACCAGGGTATATTCGGCACGTTGGGGCGCGACAGCTTCCGCGGACCTGCCTACTACGATTACGATTTTGCCTTCATCAAGAGCACGCCCTTTGGCCGTCGACGGAGCGGAGCCGAGCGAATGGATCTGCAATTCCGATCGGAATTCTTCAATCTGTTCAACATTGTAAATATGGGCCTGCCTGCGAATATTCTGAACGGCTCGGGTTTCGGCGAAATCAGCAGGACCGCGGGGACATCGCGTCAGATTCAGTTCTCGCTGAAGCTCATCTACTGATGGCTTTTGCGTGTCCCTTCCTCGCCTGATAAAAAGGATGCGGCTTAGCAGAGTGGCGAACCGTCACTCCCTATGACGAGGGACTGAATGACATCGCATCGAATCGCATTTGTTGGCCGCCTGGCGCTTTTCACTTTTGCCGTTGCTTTTGCTCTTCGCTCGACCCATGCCCAGCAGCCGCATACGGCCCCGCCGGCTCGCCATGCGCTCGACCTCACAGTGGTCAAACCGGAATCGGTCGGTTTCTCCACGGAGCGTCTCGAGCGGCTACACGCACTCATCCAGAATGAAGTGGACGAGAAACACCTCAGCGGCGCCGTCACCATTCTGGCGCGGCACGGCAAGGTTGTGGAGTACCGCACCTACGGCCAGCGCGATATGGCAACCGGCGCGCCCATGACCAAAGACACCATTTTTCGCGACTACTCCATGACCAAGCCGGTGACAGGGGTCGCGATGATGATTCTCTACGAGCAGGGCAAGTGGCTGCCTTCCGACCCCATCTCGAAATTCATTCCGGAGTTCGCGCACCTCAAGGTTCAGAAAGGCGTCGACGCCGACGGCAAAATGATCCTTGTCGATCCCGATCATGCCCCAACCATGCGTGAGTTGCTTACCCACACCGCCGGTTTCAGCTACGGCAGAGGGAAGTCGCCGGCCGACGACCTGTATGGCGACCTGAAGGTGATGCAATCCAAGAATCTTCAGGAGATGATCGACAAGCTCGCCAAGATCCCGCTGCTCTACCAGCCAGGTCAGGGTTGGCTCTACAGCAGCTCCATGGATATTCAGGGTTACATCGTCGAGAAATTATCTGGCCAGTCGCTGCCTGACTTCATGCGCGGCCATATTTTTGAGCCGCTGGGAATGAAGGACGCAGCCTTTTACGTCCCTGAAGACAAGCGTGCGCGATTCGCTGCAAACTACCATGGCGGCCCCGGGGGCGAGTTAGTGGCTAACACATCAGGTGACTATGCCACGCAGCCCACCATGCCCTCGGGCGGCGGCGGCCTGGTTTCCACCGCGGAAGATTATTACCGCTTTGCACAAATGCTGGCCAACGGCGGCGAACTCGACGGCAAGCGGATCCTTGCTCCATCCACTGTCAAGCTGATGACCACAAACCATGTGCCCGCCGCAATTCAAACCGGCGAATTCGGTATCGGCCTCTCCGTCATCCGGCCGGGCTTCGGCTGGGGCTACGACTGCGCGGTCGTCTCCGATCCGGGCGAAGCTAATCTCTCCGACGGTAAAGGCACTTTTTTCTGGGACGGCGCGGCAGGTACCTGGTTCTGGGTCGATCCCACCAACGACATCGTCTTTGTCAGCATGATTCAGCGCATGAGCAGCCCGGACAATCACCCTCTCGAGTACAAGAGCCACGCCGTCGTCGATCAGGCATTGGTCGACCCGTCGAAATAGCGAGCAGGCAACTACTACCGCTATTGCAGAATATCCAATGCCATGGCCGTCATCGCGGTCACGCCGGTCGTGATGGTTGGCGCATACACCGGCGCGAACAACGGCGAATGCGGCCCAGGCAGCGGAACCCCCGTCGCCTTGGCCTGTGCCAGCTTCTCAGGGTCAGCCGCGCCCAACCGGAACATGACTGCGGGAATTTTGGCGTCGAGCGAAAACAGTCCCACATCTTCTGACCCCATCACCGAGTCAGCGGGATTGACGCGATCGGCGCCCAACGCAGCCACGGCAACCTTGCGGAGCCGCTCGGCCAGTACTGCATCGTTGTAGGTGGCCGGAGTAATTTCCGTCGGGCTCACGGTCACAATCGGCATGCGATCGGCGGGCACGCCGTAGCCCACCGCGACGCCCTCCGCGGTGCGGCGAATGTCCGCAATGATCTGATCGCGCACTTTGTCGGAATACGTGCGCAGCGTAATCCCCATCGTCACTTCTTCGGAAATGATGTTGCGCTTGGTGCCGCCATGGATGGTGCCCACCGTCATCACCGCGGGCTCCTGCGGATCAATCTGCCGGCTCACAATCGACTGTGCCAGCACCACAAATTCCGCCGCCTCGAGAATAGGATCCTTGCCGGCCTGCGGAGCGGAGCCGTGCGCGCCAATCCCCCGCATCACCACGTCAATACTGGTCGAGCTGGCCAGCAGCGGCCCGCCCTTGATCGCAATCGTGCCCGCCGCATTGGTTGAATCGTCGTGCTCCGAGAGAACAAAGCCCGGCCGCCCAAAGCGCTCATACAGATGATCGGCAAGCATGGCGCGTGCGCCGTCGATAGTCTCCTCTGACGGCTGCCCAATCAGCATTGCTGTCCCGTGCCACTGGCTCTTCCGCTCCACCAACTCCCGCGCCACGCCCAGCAGCACGGTCATGTGGATGTCGTGTCCGCATGCATGCATCACGGGAATCGTCTGCCCCTGCGCATTGGTGGTCTTCACGGTGCTGGCGTAGTCGAGGCCGGTCTTCTCTTCCACAGGCAACGCATCGAGCTCGGTGCGGAGCAACAGGCGCGGGCCCGTACCGTTTTCAAGAATCGCCACAATGCCCCACGCCTGCGAGCCGTCGGCATACTTGCCCACATGCTCCGTTACCGTATAACCCAGCTTGCGCAGCTCGCTCGCCATAAAAATCGAGGTCTGCTGCTCATAGTGCGAGAGCTCGGGATTGCGGTGCAGATGCTTATATGTCTCCTCGAGGCCCGGCAACTGCTTCCGGACGGAAGCGTCGAGACCGGCAGGCGCCGAATTCTGCGCGGCAACAGGAAAAACACTCACGGCCACAGCGACAGCGGCAAGAACACGCAACAGCATAGGTAAGCCTCCCAATTCCAGTGAAAACTGAGAATCTACGCGCCAGCCTACCACAACCAATCCGCTCCGCACACTGCGCTCAAATTGGATTCTTCCGCCAGCAGGGAACCAGCCGTCAAAATCTTTCGTATTGCATTCCCATAGAGCGGTGTGTATAGTCTTCCTATTGCTTGGCAAGAGGAGAACAAAATGGGCGACAAGAAGGATGTCTGGCAGGGAACTCTGGCCCTCATGGTTCTGCGCACCCTTGAAACCATGGGCCCCCTGCACGGCTACGGACTGGCGCGCCGCATTGAGCAAACCAGCGGCGACCTGCTGCAGTTGAACTACGGCACACTCTATCCCGCGCTGCTCAAGCTGGAACAGGAGGGCGCTATCCGCTCACATTGGGGCGTCTCGGAAAATAATCGCAAGGCGAAGTTCTATGAGCTCACCAAAGCCGGCCATCGCGAAGTGAAGAAGGCCGCGGCNNACATTCTGGTTGCGCCTGCGCGGGCTTTTCGTCTCAGGCTCCGACTTCGACGCCGAACTCGAAAGCCACGTCGACCTGCACACCGCAGACGGCATCCGCGCTGGCCTCAGCCCCGAAGAAGCCCGCCGCCAGGCCCTCATCCGGCTCGGTGGCGCAGAACAAACCCGTCAGNNCGTCAGGCACATCGCGAGCGCCGTACCCTCCCCTGGCTTGAGTCGCTCGTGCGCGACTTCGCCTACGGCCTGCGCACACTCGGCAAGCACCGCGTCGTCACAGCGATTGCTATCCTCTCCATCGGCCTCGGCATCGGCGCCAACGCCACCATCTTCTCCATGGTCAGCCGCTTCGTGCTGCGTCCCGCGCCAGTCGGCGATCCGTCGACACTCCTCACATTGAAGACGGTGCACGATGGCGATGAGTGCTGTAATGATTTTCCGCTCCCCGTTTTCAAGGATGTGCGCGATCAGACGAAGTCCTTCTCCGGTGTTGCTGCTTACGACGAGCTGATTACAGCTTCGATTGGCGGCAATGGCGAGCCGGAGCGCGTGTGGGGCCAGGCCGTCAGCGCGAATTTTTTCGATGTGCTTGAACTTCCCATGGTGGTCGGACGCGGTTTTGCAAGCGGCGAAGAAAATGCACAGCAGATTGTGATTGGCGCGGGTCTGTGGCAACGGCGCTTCGACAGCGATCCTGCGATTGCAGGGAAAACGGTGATGCTTTCCGGACGGCTCTTCACGATTATTGGCGTTGCGCCCGCGAGCTTTCACAGTGTCGACCAGATTCTCAACGCTGAATTCTGGGTTCCACTGGGCAATGCAGCGCAGATGATGCCCGATCCCGCCAATTCAACCTCGCGACACATGCACTGGCTCGCGGTGGTCGCGCGCCTCAAGCCGGGCGTTACGCGCCCGCAGGCTCTTGCTGAGCTCAAGACGCTTGCGGCTCGTCTTGCGATAGCCTATCCAGACACAGACAAGGGCAATGGATTTGTTATCGAGCTGGCAGGCCTGCTTTCGCAGAGCGACAGCAAAAGGATGGGCCTCTTTCTCGCGGCACTCGGAATTGTGGTTCTGCTGGTCCTCTCGATAGCTGGCGCAAACGTGGCCAACCTTTTGTTTGCGCAGGCCGCTGGCCGACAGCGTGATATGGCTGTGCGCCTGGCCCTGGGCGCAACGCGCGGCCGATTGCAACGGCAGATGCTGATTGAGAGCCTGCTGCTTGGTCTGGGCGGCGGTGCTCTCGGCGTTCTTCTTTCGCTGTGGTCGACGCGTGCGCTTTCGACTCTTCATCTTCCCGCACCGGTTCCGCTCGATCTAACTATCAGCGTGGATTGGCGCGTACTCCTTTACTCCTTTGTGTTGAGCGTCGTCTGCGGAATTCTGTTCGGCGTTGCACCGGCCTGGGCAGCATCGCGTCCACTGCTTGCCAACGCGCTCAAGGGCGAGGACGCGCTTGCCCGCCCAGGTCGACGCATCACTATGCGCAATCTGCTGGTCGTCGCGCAGATCGCGATGTCGGTTGTTCTGCTCTGCATTACGGGGCTCTTTTTGCGCAGCCTTGAAAGCGCATCCGGCATCGACATCGGATTTCGCTCGCAGAATCTGCTGATCATGTCCGTCGATCCCCGCCTGCACAGCTACACGCCGGAGCGAACCGCTGCGTTCCTCACCCAGCTGCGCCAGCGCGCAGCGTCTTTGCCCGGCGTAGCTTCCGCGGCAATCACCGATTACGCGCCTCTCTCCATGGGTGGACGCAGCGACGGCTTCAGCGTTGTGGGTGGGCCGGACGGCGATAACTCCCCGAGCACGGATCTCTACATGGCATCGCCCGGCTTTCTTGAGACAATGGGCATCCCACGAATCGCCGGCAATGACTTCAGCAACGAGACGGCCACTGAGCAAAAGGTCGGCATCGTGAACCAGGCCTTCGTTGACCGCATTCTCAAGGGTAAGAATCCGATCGGTGTCCTGGTCAACGGCGGCGGAGTTAACTATCGCATCATCGGCGTTGTGGGCAACATCAAGTAGCGCAGCCTGGGTGAAGAAACGCGTTCGGTAATTTATCGAGCCATGGTGCAGAATGTCGGCAGCGACCCGTCGTTTCTCGGCTACACGCTTGTGGTTCATACGGCGGGAGATCCGGCCGGAGTTGCGGAAGCGGTACGGCGGCAGATTCACGCGCTCGATCCTGCGATGGCTATCTTCAATGAGCAGACCATGGAAGAGCATGTCCAAGCAGCATTCTTTCTGCCTCGTCTCGCCGCCACTCTCTTCGGCACATTCGGTTTCATCGGGCTGGTGCTAGCCAGCGTGGGCCTGTACGGCGTGATGAGCTACGCAGTCAGCCGGCGCACGCGCGAAATCGGCATTCGCATGGCGTTGGGCGCGCAGCCCGGCACGGTGGAGCGGCTCGTTTTGCGCCAGGGCATGGTGCTCACTTCTATTGCATTGGTGCTTGGCTGGCCGGCAGCATGGATGCTGTCGAAACTCGCTTCAAGTTTTCTCTACGGGATTCAACCGCACGACGCTTTCACCTTCGCAATTGTGCCGCCGCTGCTTGTGATGATCGCGCTCGCAGCCTGCTGGATTCCCGCACGCCGCGCCGCTTCCGTCGATCCCATGCAGGCACTGCGCACGGAGTAGCGCGAATTCGCGCCGATCCCCTTCTGGCTCCCCCCGGCTCCGGCCCTCGGCCCGGATG
>PLPU01000311.1:8811-24642 GCA_003159975.1 Acidobacteriaceae bacterium | reverse complement strand
CGAGGATTCATACGCTCCATCGGCTTTGACCGCAACATCGACTGGACCGAATTCGCCATCGTCACAGCCGCGGACGTTCCTGGAAAGAATCAGATTCACATCATCGTCGCCGATCAACCCTGTCTCGCCGACGGAAAAGTGAATCACTGCGACGAAGCGATTTTGCTGCTGGCTCACCCTGACAAACACAAATTGCGCGAAGCAGTTGCGGCCGTGCAAATTGAATACGATCCGCTGCCACCCATCTTCACGATTGAAGAAAGCGAACGCCAGGACGCGATCGTCTGGGGCGCGGATAACATGTTGAAAAGCTTTCTGCTCGAGAAGGGTGACGTGGAGCCGGTGTGGGCCACTGCCGCGCATATCATTGAAGGCGAATACCGCACCGGCGCGCAGGAGCATCTGTACATCGAGAACAACGGCGTCATCGCGGAATGGGGCGCAGAGAGCGGAGTCACGGTGTGGGGCTCGCTGCAGTGCCCCTTCTATGTGCATAAGTCGCTGCTCTCGGTCTTCGATTTACCCGAAGACAAAGTGCGCGTCATTCAGACCGAGACCGGCGGCGCATTCGGCGGCAAGGAAGACTACCCATCCATTCTGGCTGCTCACGCGGCTTTGCTGGCCATGAAGAGCGGTCATCCGGTCAAGATGGTTTACGACCGCATGGAAGATCTGGCCGCAACCACCAAGCGACATCCATCGCGCATTCGCCATCGCACTGCGCTCGACAAGAATGGAAAGCTGCTGGCCATGGACATCGACATCGCTACGGATGGCGGCGCCTACTCAACACTTTCTTCGACAGTGCTTTCGCGCGCGACTCTTCATTCGACGGGCCCGTATGTATGCCCCAACGTGCGTGTGCGTTCGCATTCATGGGCCACGAACACCGTGCCCTACGGCGCCTTTCGCGGCTTTGGCGCGCCGCAAGCGGTCTTTGCCATCGAGCGTCACATGGATGAGATCGCCGCTGCCATCGGTCTCAATCCCATTGAATTGCGGCGCAGAAACTTCCTTCACGATGGCGACACCACCGCGACCGAACAGGTAATGCGCGAGCCGGTGATTCTGGATACGCTGCTCGATCGCGCGCTTGCGGATAGCGATTATTATGCGAGGCGCGCGCGGTTTGCCCGGGACAATCAGACTAATCCCGTCAAACGCGGCATGGGAATCGCCGCTTTCTACCATGGTTCCGGCTTCACAGGTTCCGGGGAGCGCTATTTGAATTCGCTTGCAGGAGTCGACGTGACGCCCGAAGGCAAAGTGCGCGTGATGGTGTCGAGCACTGAATTCGGACAGGGCACCAATACGATTCTCACGCAGATTGCCGCGGAAGCTATCGGCATTCCCTACGAAGACGTCATCATGGCTCCGCCGGACACCGGCATCGTTCCCAACAGTGGGCCAACGGTTGCTTCGCGCACTTCAATGGTGGTCGGCCGACTGATTGAGCGCGCAGGCTTGCAGCTTGTTGCGCTGCTGCGTGAGCACGCCGGGCTAGGCTCGCACTTTACCCGCGACGAATTCTTTGCAGCCTGCGCTCGCTATCGAGCAGTGCAGGGCAAAGTCGATTCGCTCTGCCGCTATGAGCCGCCGCCCGGAATCTTCTGGGACGATCAGAAATATCGCGGTGAGGCATATCCTGCGTTTGCATGGTCTGTCCAAGTCGCGCAAGTCGCCGTCGACACCGTGACCTATTCCGCCGAAGTCGAAGAGTTCTGGAGTGTCCAGGAGGTGGGCCGTGTTCTCAACCCTGTCCTCGCGGGCGGTCAGATCGAGGGCGGCATCGCACAGGGCATCGGCTATGCGCTCTACGAGAAGGTGCTTTTGCAGAACGGCCACATGGCCAACAATCAGATGACCAACTACATCATGCCGACAGCTGAGGATGTGCCGCCCATTCATGTGTTCTTCGAGGAGATTCCGTTTCAATATGGCGCGTACGGCGCCAAGGGCATCGGCGAACTGCCGCATGACGGACCGGCGCCCGCAATTCTGAATGCAATCAGAGATGCGACTGGCGTTGGCTTTCATTCCATCCCGCTGCTGCCTGAAGATCTTTTTGCAGAATTTGTTGCGCGCCAGATGATGGCGGAGCCCGCTGCCGTATGAACAATTGTTGGCCCACCATTCGGTTCATCGTCAATGACGAGTGCCGCGCCGTGCATGTCCCGCCGATGAAGCGACTGCTCGACGTATTGCGAGAAGACCTGCGCCTCACTGGAACAAAGGAGGGCTGCGGCGAAGGCGAGTGTGGTTCGTGTTCAGTACGCATCAACGGCGAATTAGTGAATAGTTGCCTGGTGCCCGTCTTGCAAGCGGAAGGAGCCAACATCCAGACGGTCGAGGGACTTGCAATCGGCGGCGAGCTTCATCCTCTGCAACAGGCGTTCCTAACCTGCGGCGGCGCACAGTGCGGCATCTGCACACCAGGAATGTTGATGGCCGCAACTCAACTTCTTACGCAGAATCCTCATCCCAGCATGGCCGAGATTCGCGAGGGTCTCGCGGGCAACCTTTGTCGATGCACCGGATTCATGCGCATCTTCGATTCGGTGATCGCTGCCGCAGCGATGACCCCTGCAGATGCACCGGAGCAGGCGGTTCATGCGCGGTAACCCGGAAAGGCATGAAATGGTTGCGCCCGGCAGCCTTGCCGGTGTATTGCAATTGATTGCCGCCGAGCCAGGCGAGTGGACGCCGATTGCCGGCGGCACTGAGCTTATGGTTGCTCATGCTGCCGGGCGGCTCAACGCGAAAAGGCTTGTGAGCCTGTGGGGCATTCCCGATCTCCGCTTTGTCGAGGCCAGTTCGGACTGCATCGTTGTTGGCGCCGGCACCACGTTTCGCGACCTGCGCGCGCATGCTGGCATTGCAACTCAACTACCGCTCCTCGCTAAAGCCTCAAGCTGGATTGGCTCCATCGCTAACCAGGGCCGCGCGACTGTAGGCGGCAACATCGTCAATGGGTCGCCCGCCGCGGACTCTTCACCCGCGCTGCTGGTTTACGACGCGGAGATCGAATTGATTTCCGTGCGCGGTACCCGTCGCATTCCCTATTCGGCTTTTCACACTGGCTACAAACGCAACGCAATGGCTGCGGATGAGTTGCTCAACGCGATCCACATGCCACTTCGATTCGCGCAGCACCACCAGTATTTGCGCAAAGTGGGAACGCGCCGCGCAATGGCCATTTCCAAAGTAGCCTTGGCGGCTACGGCGTTCATCGAAGACAGCGTCTTCAGCGAAATTCGTTTGGCCGCTGCGAGTCTTGCAGCATTCCCCACGCGGCTTATCGCAACCGAGGCTGCTCTGCTTGGCAAGTCAGTTACTCGCGATACGATCCAATCCGCACGGCAAGCGCTCTTGGCAGAGGCCAAACCAATTGACGATATCCGCTCCACTGCCGCGTATCGCAAAGGGGTAGCAGTCAATCTGCTCGAAGAGTTTCTGAGGCAACTGTATCCGGAAGGGCTGCCGCGGTGAATGCTACGCTTCAATCATGGAATGGAGCCGATGCTAAAACAGCGTTCGACGCCATGATGGCCTGCTGCGGTTCGCGTCGCTGGGCCGAGGCAATGGTTGCAAAGCGCCCCATCGGCAGTGTCGCAGAGTTGAGCGTGGCGGCAGACCAGGTATGGAGCACGATGGAGGAGGCCGACTGGATGGAGGCGTTTGCTTGTCATCCGCGTATTGGAGATAGGAAAGCTGAACGCGCTTCGGCGCAATCAGTTGCATGGTCGCGTCAGGAGCAATTGTCAGCAATGTCCGCGGCCGAGAAGGTGCTGACGGAGTTGGCTGCCGGCAACGAACTTTACGAACAGCGCTTTGGCTTCACGTATATTGTCTGTGCTACCGGAAAGAGCGCTGATGAGATGCTTGCCATTCTCAATCGACGGTTGGCGAGCGACCGTGAAACCGAGTTACGCGAGGCTGCGGAACAGCAGCGGCAGATTACGCTGATACGTCTGGGAAAGTGGCTTGTGGAATGAGTAGAATCTCGACGCATGTGCTCGACACTGTGCTGGGAAAGCCGGCAGCGGCGGTTGCCGTCTCGCTTGAAAGGCGTGAGGGTACTCAATGGATCGCGGTCGCATCGAGCGTCACGGATGCTGATGGGCGTTGCAGCGATCTCAAGCCAGATGCGCCGGCCGGGACCTACAGGCTCACGTTTCAAAACGCCATTTATCTCGAGCGAAACGGCCGCACCAGCATCTATCCGGAGATATGCATCCTCTTCAATTGCAGCGGCGAGGCGCATTATCACCTCCCCCTGCTGTTGAGTGACAACAGCTATACAACCTACCGAGGAAGCTGACGCGATGGCCAGACTGGGAGAGAATTGCTACGGTAAATCGCGCGTGCGCCTGTCGCGCATCACGCGCCACGAGGATCGTCACGACTTCAACGAGTGGACTGTAGGTGTGCTGCTGGAGGGCGACTTCGAAACCAGCTTTACCAAGGCCGATAATAGCAAAATTCTGCCGACGGACACGATGAAGAACACCGTCTACTCCGTGGCGCGCGACTCGAAGGCAGCGACCATTGAGGAATTCGCGACTGAGCTCGGCGATTATTTGCTCGCCAACAACCCTCAAGTAAGCGGGGTCCTTGTTGAGATCGAGGAGAAGGCTTGGGAGCACATGCTTGTCGACGGCGCGCCTGACGCATTCACGTTCAAACTCGGCGGCACTGAGGTACGCACCGTGCGAGCCGTTCGCGATCAGGGACGCGAGTGGTCAGTCAGGCCCGGTATCGATGGCCTGGTAATTCTCAAAACAACAAAATCGGCCTTCACCGGCTACATCAAAGACAAGCTGACAACGCTTAAGCCGGCTACGGACCGCATTTTCGGCACACGCGCGACGGTGAAGTGGGAGTATGCAGTAGCAGATCCGGATCATGCTCAGGTCCGCGCGCGCATCGTTGCCGCGCTGCTCAAGGAATTTGCCGCGCACGACAGCATGAGCGTGCAGCACACGCTGTTTGACATGGGAAAAGCCGCACTCGCCGCCGCGCCGGAGATTGCGCGCATCACGCTCACTATGCCCAATCTCCACCACTTGCTGGCGGACCTGAGCCCTTTTGGACAGGACAATCCGAATCACATTTTTGTTCCCATCGATGAACCGCACGGCTACATTGAGGCCACCATCGAACGGTAAATGGGAGTAAGCCGCAANNGCGACTGCCACATCAGGAACCACTCCGCACCCACATCGAGAAAGGCCACTAGCCACATCAACATTGAAAGCGTGAGCGCCATGATCGGCACGCGCTTGGCCGCGTTGAATGCACTCGCGGGCAGTTTCAGCGCACGCAGCAGGCGCACCACACCCCACCAGAGCAGAATTGTGGTCGCAATCTCCCACGTGATGATGCTGAAATAAAACGCAAGTTGAAGGCCCGGCGACGGAATCGCGCGACCCATGCCATGGTTGCCGGGAAAGGTCGAGTCCATCAGGAGCACGTGGTGCACAAACTGGTAGTTCGAGTCGAAGTCGGTTACGTTGTTGAAGACAACCAGCGTGTAGTTGAGAGCGATTCCCGCCAGCAACAACAACTTCGCAGCGCGTGTAATCATCGAGTCTCCCCTTCGGCAGCAAATGTTTTGAAATATGCGGTCAGTGCGTTCAGCGTCGCATCGTCGTAGCCCGCATGGGCCGGCATCTTTGCGCCGGGATTGACAGACGCCGGATTGCGAATGATCTGGCGAAAGCGTCTGCCATCATCGTTCGCAATTTGAGCCAGCTTCGACCATGTGCGCCCGGCCATCGTCCCACCCTCGGCGCCCATGTTGTGACAGCGAAAACAGTCCTGGCGCGCGATGATGAACCCCTCTTGCACCTGCTCGTTCTCGCGACCATTTGCACCGGGACGAATTGCGCCAAAGACCTCGGATTCCGTGCGCAACTCAATGCGGACGACGCCGAATGGAACCTGCGGCTCGTCTTCATGGGAGAGCACCTTGAAGGCCGGCCTGAAGAATGGATGCGAGATCAGGTACGGCTTCATCGATCCGCCGTATTCTGAGGGCGGCCAGTGTTCGCGCGGCTGACCATTGATGCGCAGCACCAGCAGTGGATGATGAGTTGCGAGATAATCCGGCGGATAGTTGGCGCGATACTTGTCGTAGCAAATGGCGACAATCAACAGATCCTTCGGTGCTTTACCGATGAGGTGCGCGAGGGCCACAAGCGACGCCCCTTCGATCTTTGTATTTGGGGGAAAGTTCGAGTCGTCGCTGACGGTGTAGGTCTCCTGCGCCAGGCGCAACAAATCCTCATAGCGAATGAAACGCGAGGAACCCGGAGGCAAGCCCGCAAGCTCTCCACCAACCTCGAGGTCTCCGTCTGAAGACCGATCGACATGCAGAAGGATTTTGGAATCTGCCGCAGGCAGTGCGCCCAAAGCGACGCCGACCAGCAACGGTAGAAAGGCTCGAAGCATGGCCTCATCCTAACTTGACTCGATGAGAAGAACCAAGAAATCTCCCGCCGCGCATGGTACATTCAAAGGCAAATGACGCAGCTTTCATCGCCTGAAGAATCGCTCGCCTCCCTCGGTTTCGAACTCCCGCAGTTGCCTGCGGCAGGCGGCAATTATGTCTCCGCCAAGCGGGTGGGTGAAATCGTCTATCTCTCCGGAGTCATCTCCACCGGCCCGCAGGGCATCATCACCGGAACGGCTGGTTTGGACCGCACCATCGAAGAAGGCTACGCAGCAGCCAGAGCTTGCGCGCTCACGCAGTTGGCGGTTCTCAAACGCGAACTCGGTTCGCTCGATCGCATAGCCGAAGTGCTTACTGTGAACGGCTATGTGAACGCCGACCCCGGATTTGCGGACTCGCCCGCGGTGATCAACGGCGCTTCGGACCTGCTGGTGGCCGTGCTGGGAGAAGCAGGCCGGCATGTGCGCGCGGCCGTCGGCGTGAGCGCGTTGCCACGCAATGCACTGGTCGAAATTCAGATGAGTGTGAGGGTGAAGGAATCATGAGCGAGCACATCCTGTCGGCCGAACCCACCCATTCCGTGTGGGACCGATCCCTTGCGCCGCGTTTGCGCATTCAGCCGGGAGATGAGGTGCAGATTGAGTGCGTGGACGCGAGCGGCGGCCAGGTGCGGCCCGGGATGACCACCCAAGAATACCTGGCCATCGACCGCAGCCGCGTTCACGCGCTCACTGGGCCCATCTGGATCGAGGGAGCCGAGCCTGGCGACGTATTGCAGATCGATGTGCTGGCCACGCGCCACGCCGACTGGGGCTGGTCCAGCGTCGTTGAGGGCCTTGGCTTTCTCAAAGATCGATTTCGCGAACCCTATCTCTTTCATTGGGATCTCGACGGCGAGTCCACCAGTTCGCTGGCTCCGGCTGTTGTGCCGGTGCGGCCATTTCTTGGAGTCATGGGCGTGGCACGCGCCGAGGATGGCAAATTCCGCACCCGCCCGCCAGGTCCCTTCGGCGGCAATCTCGATGTACGCGAACTATGTGCCGGTTCCCGGCTTTATTTACCGGTCTTCAACCATGGCGCCCTCTTCAGTTGCGGTGACGGCCACGCGGCGCAGGGCGATGGGGAGGTCTGCATCAACGGCATCGAGTGCCCGCTCGACGTGACGCTCGGCTTTCACCTGCACAAACAGCAGCCGCTCGCGGGTCCGCTGGTTGAGGCCAGTGAAAAGGCCGCGGCCGACTCCTCCGCCGACGCGTGGGTGGTGGTGCAGACGGGAACCGACCTAGCCGACGCCGCCCGCATCGCAACCGGCCGCATGGTCGATCTGCTCGTGAGCCGATGGGGGTTCACTGAAGTCCATGGGTATATCCTGTGCAGCGTGGCGCTCAAGCTGCGCTTAAGCCAGGTGGTCAACGAACCCGTCTATACCGTCAGCGCCGCCCTGAGCAAGCAAATCTTGCCCGAACGGGAGCTGTTCCCAACCCAATGACCATTAACGATCCCGAAATTGTGGCGGAGCTCCGTGCACTCTATCCGCGCTATGAACATGCCCTTGTGACAAACAATGTGGAAATCCTGGTCGAAATGTTCTGGGCCGGTCCCGAGGTCATGCGGTTTGGCGTTACGGAAAACCTCTACGGCCCCGATGAACTGGAAGCCTTCCGTAAAGCCCGGCCCATAGCCAACCTGGCGCGCACCATCACCCGGCTCGACATTGTGACCTTTGGACGCGATTTTGCCAGTATTACGCTGGAATTTCAGCGCTTTACAGCCGCGGGCAAAGTTCATGGCCGGCAAAGCCAGGTATGGGTAAGGCTGCCGGAGGGCTGGCGCATCGTCGAAGCGCATGTCTCCCTGTTACCCCCTCAATGAGCATGTCGTTCCAAGCCTTTACAGCCCTCGGGCTCAAAATCTTTAGATGATCTTTATGCGAAATTCGGTATCCTAACCTAACCCCGTAGTACAGCCCGAACCAGACACCAAATCAGAACTATTCGACCAGGCTCTTACCCTTTTCTTTTTTGAATGAACTGGAACTTCCTCGTTTTCATTCGGTTGAACGTTTATTGATCCATCAGAAAACCTATGGGGAAATCCATAACTACCGAGGCCTGTGACTTTGAAGCACTCTGTGCGCACCTACCCCTCTCTGCATTCCCGACTGCTCGCATTCGCGGCAGCCGTTGCGCTGTGTTGTTCCCCTCTGTTGGCACAGCAGACGCTCGGCGGCATTACCGGTGAGGTAACAGACGCATCAGGTGGTGTGATTCCAAATGCCAAAGTCAAAATCGTGGATGAGCAGACCTCGCTCACTCGTACCACCACGACCAACGAATCGGGCACCTACAACTTTGTCAACCTACCCATCGGCACCTATACCCTTTCCTATACAGCCGAAGGCTACGATGTGCAGAAGACGGAGCATATCACCGTGCAGGCCAACCGTACGGCCACGGTCAATGCCTCACTCAAAATCGGCCAGACCTCAACCACGATTGAGGTGGAAGCTTCGCCCCTGATGAACGCCGTGGATACCACGGTTGGATACGTTCTCGACAAGACGGAGATTGCATTGGTGCCGCTGCCAACCGGGAGTTTTACCGGTCTGGCCACCCAATCCACGGGCGTTACGGCTGAGTTGAGCAGTGGAACGGGCACAAATTCCGGCCTCGGCAACGCTCCCATCTGGGCCAACGGCCAGCGCGATACCTCGAACTCATTTCTGCTGAATGGCGTCGACGCCAGCAACCTGTTCAACGGAAAGAGCACCAGCCAGGTCGCATCGGCGCGCGTTATCAATTCCACCGGCGTTCAGACCAGTCCCGGCGGCGGTGGTGGTGAGATTCCGTCCGCGGCCTCCATTTATCTCTCCATCGGAAACGCCATTCCCACCCCCGCGCCTGAGTTCATTGCGGAAGTGCGCGTCAACGCATCCATGTACGACGCTACGCAAGGTTCCACATCCGGTGCGCATATCGATCTCAGCACCGCTTCAGGCACGAATGACCTGCACGGCACGGCGTATATGCACCGCGGCACCAACTGGATCAACGCCGCACCGTTCTTTTTCAATCAGGATTCGGACGTCCCGGCGAACGACAAAGTCCCGCAGTTGCATCGCTACATCGCTGGTGGCACCCTGGGCGGCCCGATTATCAAGAACAAACTCTTCGGCTTCATCGGCTATCAGCACCTGCACGTCTCGGACGCGGAGATCGGCGATTCTTTCTTCGACGTTCCCGTTGGGCTCACCGACGACCGTTCTGCAAATGGTTTGGCGAATGTAAGCAACAGCTCGTTCGGCGCCAGCACCTACATCAACAACCCCATCACATCCGCCAATGTTGACCCGCTTGCTCTAATCCTGTTCAACTCGCCCGCGCTCCCCGGCGAACCCGGCAAGTGGCTTATCCCCAACGATGCGCGCAATGGCGTTGCGCCCACCGTCGCCCATCTGGACAATGTCTTCATTCCCGGCACCTCGCGCTTCACCGCCGATCTGGCCGTCGCCGATCTTGACTGGAACGCCACCAAAAAGGACACGCTCGCGCTCAAGTACTTCTATCAGCACGATCCCACCATCTCACCCTACTCGTACTCCAGCGTGCCAGGCTTCCCCGAACACCTCGATTCCGGCGCGCAGGTCGCCGCCCTTACCAACACGTTCATCGTCAACTCCAACCTCAGCACCACCCAAACCCTTGGCGTCATTCGCGAGAAGAACTGGGGCGACAATGAGCAGGCCTTTGGCCCCGGAGCCATCCCCGGCGGCTCCGCCGGCACCGGGACCATCAACATGTTCGGTTCGAACTACTTCCCCGGCATCTCCATCTACAACGTTCTGGGCAACAATCAGCCATCCGGTGTGAGCAACGTCTTCTTGAACATCGGCCCCAACGCGGAATCGCAGTCTTCGAATACGGGTGTCTTCCAGAACCGCCTGGCTCCACGGGGTGACGCAATCTGGATCCTCGGTAAGCACACCGTTAGTTTTGGCGGCAGCTATACCTACACGCAGCTCAACACCATCGACAAGCGCACAGGCACAGGCACGGTGGCCTCAGACGATTTCAGCCAGTTCATGCAGGGCTTCGTCACTCCAGGCAGCTCGACTACAGGCTTCTACGTCACCTCGTTCCTGCAAGGCAATGCCAACCGCTACTATCGCGCCAACCAGCTCGGCACATATCTCCAGGACAAGTGGCAGGTCACGCCAACCCTCTCACTCACCGCCGGCGTGCGCTATGACTGGGACGGCGGCCTCACTGAGAAATACGGCCGCATCTTCAACTTCGATTCCAGCCTCTACAGCTACAACGCATCGTCCGACATCATTTCAAACTCTGGTCTGATCATCGCCGGCAACAACGCGAACGGAACCAAGGGCGTGAGCAACACCACCCTCACCGGCCGTCAATGGGGCATCGGACCGCGCATTGGCGTCGCATGGGCCCCGTCTGCCAATCACAACACGGTGGTATTCCGAACCGGCGCAGGCATCTACTACGATCGCGGCGAGCTGTTCACCTACTTCTCGCCCGGCTACGCCATCGGTACTGTCACCGGCGGTCCCTTCGGTGTCAATCAGCAGCTACCCTTTGTCAATGTCTCGTCCTGCCCCAGTTCTTCGCAGTCTCTCTACCAGTACTACATCCCCACGTGCGGCGGAAACGGCGGCTTCGGGCCGCCCACCGGTCCACCCACCGCTCAATCCGGAAATCTCGAAAACCCCTACGGCACTGCTCTTGAATACCCGGCGCCAAGCAGCCCCAAGGCCTCTGACCTGGAGAACTACCTTCCCAACGCCTGCAGCATCCTGAACTACGGATTTGGCGGCATCCCCGGCGTTTGCCCCAATACCCCGAATACCGAGGCGACCAACAACGGCGAGCCGATTTCGCTCGGCGTCTTCGACCGCCGCAACAAGCTGCCCTACACCATCAACTACACCCTCGACATGCAGTGGCAGCCGCGCCCCGACATCGCGGTTGAACTTGGGTACGTCGGCAATGTGGGCCGCCACCAGATCATTCCAGTGCCCTTCAATCAGCCCAACATCGCTTCTCCCACCAACCCTGCTCTCTCCGGCAACCCGGCAAACACGCAGACCTGCAGTTACGGCTACAACGTCGGCGGCGCCAGCCTCACCCCCGGCTGCGGCGCCGGCACTGGAACCGGCTCCGGCTACCTCGCAACCTATGAAGGCGGCAACGTCGACCTGCGCGTTCCCTACATCGGCTACGCCGCGGAATCCATCGACTACCTCGCCGCCGGCGTCGATGCCTACAATGCGCTCCAGGCTCATATCGAAAAACGCATGAGCCGCGACTTCCAGATCGGAGCATCCTACACCTGGTCCCACTCGCTCGACGAGCAGAGCGGTCTGGGCCTCTTCTACAACGGCAACAATCCCGTTGACCTCCGCAGCGGCTACGGTTCGTCCGACTTCGACCGCACCAACATCTTCAACATCAACTACGTCTTCCAATTGCCCGATCTCGCCAACCGCCACTCGCTCACCGGCAAGATCATCGATCAGTGGTCGCTCGCCGGACTGGCCGTTCTCCAAAGCGGTCAACCCTACAGCGTCATCGACTTCTCTGGCGCCATAGGCAGCATCTACTACTCAACCTCCGACGGCATCACCAACCCCATCGTTCCCCTGGCTCCAGGATGTTCTGCCCGGACCGCCGTCACCAAAGCTTCAGGAGCATGGACGCCGTCCGGCGGGGCACCCGCGCTGAAGGCCTCCTGCTTCACGCTTCCGCTGCTTCCCGCAGGTGGCCTCGGCGGCGCAATCCCCACCTCCGATCCGTTTGAAACCGGGTACACCACCGGCCAGCGCAACATCTTCCGCCAGTCCGCGCAGAAGCGCGCCGATGCTTCCCTCGTCAAGATGCTCCCCATTAGCGACCGCTTCAACCTGAAGTACACCTTCGACGTCTACAACCTGACCAACACCACCAGCTTCGACGTCCCTGGCAATGAAGTCTCTCAGAACGCAGGCTACAACGCCTTCCCTGTGTCGGGCACGCCGGTCCTGCCTGGGACTTGCAACGCGGCCGGTCAAGGCACAGTGCCCGGAAGCTTCTACAGTTGTCCCAGCGGCCTTGGCCTCGTCACTCACACCATCGGCAGCCCGCGCCAGATTCAAATGTCTCTGCACCTCGACTTCTAATCTGAAGCCCCTCCATCGACAACAAAGGGCGGCCGCGCAATGCGCCCGCCCTTTTGCTTCTCCGGATTTCATCCTCTTCACATCGACAGCTTCACCGTCAGTTGCTCCACCGGGGCTGCGTGGAACGCCGCTTCAAGGTTCTGCGAATCGGCAAACGCCTTGCCTTCCACATGCCGCGCAGGAAACGTGAAGGTCGATTCGCTTTCCTCAAACGGCCAAGGCGCCAAGCGAAAATGGCGCGGCCCAATCGGCAGCACCTTCACTTCCGCTGTCTTTCCACCGTTGAGCGGCAGCGGATGCAGCAGATGTGCCGGCTCCTCATACGCCACGCAGGTCAAAAGCGAAAGATTGTCGCAGGCCTGTAGCAGCCGGAAGTGCTCCAGGATCGTATCGTACTTCGCCTGCAAAGCAGTGAGCGTGATGTCTTCGGCAATGTCAGCAAGCAAAGCGCGCTGATAGTTACGCTGCTCCTCAAGAAAACGATCAAGCAGCACCAGCCCATCAGGGGCAATCGTCGATCGGTCCGCGTGCGCGGTGAGCAGGTTGTACGTGTGCATGGAGATGAGCATTCCCGCATACGGATCCCCCTCGGCAATCAACCGCAAGGCGCGGTCGCGCACCGCCAGGTACTCTTCAAGATCGATCTCCTCGAACGCGGAATACTTTCCAACAAGTTCCGTTGAAAATGCTGAAGGCTTCCCCTGCCGTGTGATCGATGGATGCGCATCGCGCACGGCCCATCCGTCGTCGTGAAAGGCAATGCCCTTCAGCACCCGTGCGCGCGGCTCCGGCTTGCGAAACTGCGCGTTGCCCCATGCCGCCGCGAATTCTCCAGCAAGATGCGCGTGGTCCGGATGTGTGATCAGCCACCACCCAGTCTCCGACTCCGTGCGTAACATCGACCGCCTCCTTAGTCAGCCTCTTGTGCGCGGCTTGACTCATGCCAGTTGTGCAAGGCCAGCCACTCCAAAAACATCACAATGAAAAAGAAGCTGAATCCAAGCATGGTCGCGGCAAGCACCAGCGCAAATACGTACGCGATCTCCATCTGGTTGTTGGCGTACGTGATCGCATAACCCAGCCCGCCCTCGCCGACTCTGGCAGAACCTGCAAATAGTTCGCCAATAAGTCCGCCCGCCACGCTGATCCCGGAAGATATGCGGAGCCCCGCAAACAGGTTGGGCAGTGCATTCGGCAGGCGTAGCTTGAACATGGTCTGGGCCGGCGTTGCCTTGTTCATCACAAACAGGTTGATCAGATTCTCATCCACACTCACCAGCCCCTGCGTTGTATTGGCGATAATCGGCGTCACGCAGATGATAAAGGTCACAATCATGACGGAGAATATCCCCGCTCCCGCCCAATCAATAATGAGCGGCGTAATAGCAATGATCGGTACTGTCTGCAGCAGGATCGTATATGGGTAAAGCAGCTGCCGGAGCCAGCGCCACTGCGCAAAGATCATGGCCACTGTCACACCCACAACGATGCTGGCAACAAGTCCTCCCGCAGCTTCTTCGGCTGTAATCGCCAGCGAATTCAGCAGCGACGGGAAGCGATCATGCAGCGCCGAAGCGACAACCAGCGGACCGGGAAGAATGTACGGCGGCCAGTGATTGATCTGAATCAACCCCTGCCACAACCCCAGAAGGCACGCGAGCACCACCACGCTATTGATTGCCAGCAGACCCTTGCGATTCATCCCTGGTACACCCCCCGCAGCAGCCGCGAAGCCTGTGTAACCTGTTCTTCAAAAGCCTTCGATTCGCGCGTTGCTGCCGTTCGCGGCCAGGGAAGGTCCACTCGCACCTGATGCGCCACACGCCCAGGGTGCGCGGCCAGAATCACAATGCGCGAAGAAAGAAACACCGCCTCAGCCACCGAGTGCGTCACAAACAGGACCGTCCACTTTTGTTCCGCGTACAACCGCAACAGTTCTTCGTTCAGCCGGTCGCGGGTCATCTCGTCGAGCGCGGCGAAAGGCTCATCCATCAGCAGAATGCGCGGGCGCGTCACCAGCGCGCGTGCAATCGAAACGCGCATCTTCATGCCGCCCGAGAGTTGCCGCGGGTAGCGCTTCGCAACTTGACTCAGACCCACCAGATCCAGCATCCGCGCCACTCGTTCCTTGCGAGCATCGCGCGCAGCGTACTCAAGTTCCATCCCCAGGCCAACATTCTGTTCCACGGTTCTCCACGGCAGCAGCGTTGCATCCTGAAAGATGAAGCTCATCAGCTCGCGCGCATTAGTCGGCGTCATTCCATTCACTTGCACGCTGCCCTCGCTCACTGGGCTCAGCCCAGAAACCAGCTTGAGCAGCGTCGATTTTCCGCAGCCAGACGGTCCGAGAAACGTAACAAACTCACCACGCCCCACAGTCAGAGAGATGCCTTCAAGCGCAACCGCCGCGTTGCGATAGCGCTTGCTCACGCCATCGCAAGCAACCTCCGGAACGGTCTTGCTCGTCTCCGTCACCATCCTGGGTCTCCCTTCATTGGCAGATACAGCGCCGAAGGATGCGTCGCCGAATGCAGAACCTGCTGCGTCGAACGCCCCCAATTCCAGTTATCAGCGCACTCGGGAGAAATTCCGGTTGATGGATTGCGGTCATACAAAGGGAATGCCGAACTTGCAATCTCCAGCCTTAACCTTTCACCCGCTGCCAGCACAAATGACACCGGCTCCAGCGTGAATTCCCACGCATGCACCTCATCCGCCGTATACCCCGTATGGCGAAAGAGCCAGTCACTGCGCGCAATTCCAATCGACACAAACTCCGCACTCCCACCCGCAGTCACGCGCACAATCTTCGCTGTAAAATCTGCGTGCTCCGCGGAAGTGGTTGCATACAAGCAAATCCGCGGATGCCCGAAGATCTCAGTCTGGCGCTCCACCGGATTCGACGTATACACCAGCAGATTGTTGCCCATTTCAAGCACAGACTGATCGAAGGGCCCGCTCAACACCTGCACTCCACCCGGCGCCGTCACAGGAACCTCCGGATCGTAGAGAAACACATCGCGCGGCTCTTCGTCCGCAGGCGCTTCAGTACGAAGTACACCGTCGCCCTTGCGCGCGTTGGCGTTTCCATTGCTGTGCAGGTACAGCGCATTCGAAGCTTGATCGGGCCAATCCGAAGCACTGCGCCATTCGTTCACGCCAAGTGCAAAGTAACGAACGTGCGGTTCGCCGCGAAAGC
>PLPU01000311.1:6046-8780 GCA_003159975.1 Acidobacteriaceae bacterium | reverse complement strand
GCACCCCGCATGTTTGCGCAGCGCCAGATAGCCCGCAATCGACCCTTCCAGGTAGGTGTCGAACCATCCGGAAATGTGCAGCGCGGGAATGCGAATCCGATCGAGCCGAGTGCTGATGTCCATCGCTTCCCAATAAGCGCCAGGCTGGCGATGCGCAAACCAATCGCGCACATAGCTCGGCAGCGTCCTATCCGCAATCGCCGGATGATCCGCATACGGAACATGCACAGCCTGCGCGCGGATGTTCGCCCACGCCGCCTCCAGCCTGTCGCTCGCCTCGCGCAATCCCAGCCGCCGCGCATCCTCGCGCAACATCTGCACGCCCCATCCAAGACTCGAATTCAACCGCAGCGCGCCGTGATGATAAAACCATCCGTGGTAAAGATCCGCAACGCTCATGTGCGGCGCGATGCATTGCAATCCCTCCGGCTGCTCTGCTGCCGCAAGCAACTGCGTCATCCCCTGGTACGAAAAGCCGTACATCCCAATTCGTCCGTTCGAGGCCGAATGTCCGCGAAGCCATGCGATGGTCTCTGCGCCGTCTTTCGCCTCATGGCGAAACGGATAAAAGTCGCCCTCTGAGCCGCCGCGTCCACGCACATCCTGAATGGCGACGTGATAGCCATGCCGCGCAAACCACACTGGGTGCGCATACACCACCGTCGAGGCGATATCGCGTCCATAGGGCCGACGCATCAGCAGAGTGGGCCACGGCCCTTCGCCTTCCGGATAATAATGATCGGACACGAGCGAAGCTCCATCGCTGAGCCGGCACTCCACCCCGCGCTCTAGCCGAACCCCGTTTCCGCAATCGACCAAGTCCATCCTCAAGCCCCGTGCCTCGGCTCAAACTTGTACATCGCCACCAGAATCTCCGCGATACGCGCCGCTGCTTCGTTCGACCACCGCTCGCCATTCTCCGCTGTTGCCCGCGATGGATCGCCCATCACGCCGCTGGACGCAATATCCTTTGTGAGCCATGCGAAGTTTGCCGACGAACCTTCCGGCTTCAGCAATTCCGGCTGATCCACACGTGCAATGTAATTTGTCGTGTACTCGTTCGGATGTACCAACTCCGGTGTTGCATGCAATAAATATGCGGTCTCGATTTCACCTGCATGAAATCCATAAGTGCGTTCCTGCGCGCTCACGCCCTCAAAGGTAGCGCCTGCGGACCCGAACAGCGAGAATGTCCGCAGTCCAAACTCCGCCCGCAAGTCCCGCGCCAAGACATCCACCAGCGATGTGTTCCCGCCATGCGTGTTGTAGAGAACCACCTTCCGGAACCCGCTCTCTGCAATGCTCGCGCCCAGGTCATGCACCACTGCCATAAATGTCTGCGCGCTCACCGAGAGCGTCCCAGGAAATCCCAAATGCTCGTTGCTCTTCCCGTAGCACAAAGGCGGCAGCGCATAAATCGATAGCTCTTGCGGAATCAGTTCCAGCGCCTTGCCAAGCAACAGATTGTTGATCAGCGTATCGGTCGCCAGCGGCAAATGATGCCCGTGCTGCTCAATCGCTGCCGTGGGCAGCACCAGCAGTGTCGACTCGCGCGGCAACGCTTCCACCTGCTTCCACGTCAGATAGGCAAAGTTGCGCGCGTCGGGAATCCACGTCTTCATCGAGTCACCGCCTCCTTGTGAAAGCTGATCATTTTGCCCGGGTTCAACAACCCCCGCGGATCGTACCTTTGTTTTGCCCGCAGTTGAATGTTGTCCGCGCGAAAGCGTCCGCTGTCTTCCAGATAATTCACATGAGGATTTGCAACAAAGACTCCAATTGAACGGCAATACGCAATCATCTCGTTCAATTGTTCCTCGGTAGTGAAGCGCACAACAGGGATCGCTCCGGGAATGACCACTCCATCGCCGTTCTTCATGAATTCGATATGAAATAGAATCTCGTCGCCATAACGCTCGCGCAACTGCCGAAATTGGTCGTCGCATTCGGTCGGCGAAAATCCGCATTGCAGATACGTATAAGCTGAATCGGCTTTCATGGCCCATAGCGTAGTGTGATTCCACGTGTAGTCGCTGAGCAGAGGCTGCGTGCGCGGCCCATCGTAGGTGCCGCGAAATGTGACCTCGCCTCCGGCCAGCCCCACGGCCGCACTCAAAGCTCCGACCTGTTCCGTCGAAATCATGATGAGCGCCAGTGCCTTGCCGGCTCGCACCACCTGCTTCACCGGCGTGAAGAACGAAGGGATGGGCCACTCGAATACTGTAGCCAGCCGCTTGGTCCACGCCGCATCCACTGCAATGCTTTGCGTAAAGTGAAATGCCTGCTCAAAGGTCTCGAAGGCTGCGGTCAGTTGCGTCCACTGCACCGCCGGGGCCAGCGCAAACCAAATGCGCGTGAGCACTCCGTTGGTGCCCCATGCATGCAGAATCTCATGCACGGCCGCGCCCTCGTGCAGCACCACACGCGGTTCCTCTTCCATGGTCGCAACTTCAAAAGCCCGTACCGTATCGAAATCTCTCAGCCCGCCATGCGTAACCGAACCGATGCCGCCCGAACCACCCGCAAGAAATCCGCCAACCGACGCCTTCACCAGTGTCGACGGGTACATGCGCAGTTCCCACCCCTGTTTGCGTGCTTCCGTTTCCAACGAGCCCAGTCGCAGGCCGGGCTGGCAAACGGCCACACCGTCAGCGGTAATCTCTTCGAGCCTGTCCATCAGCGAAAGATCCAGGACGATACCGCCTTCGAGCGGCACGCACTGTCCGTAATTCCC
>PLPU01000311.1:0-6036 GCA_003159975.1 Acidobacteriaceae bacterium | reverse complement strand
GCCTTGAGCACCGGCGAGTACCAATAAAAGTCGTGCGACAGCCGGTCAAGCACCGCCGGCGCCGTCAACACGCGGGCCGGATCGGCGACAAGCTCACGCAAACCTGCTGCAAGTCCTTCGTGCACCGGGACGACCTCTCAAATCAGCTTCGCTTGCGGGTTTGCCAAAGGTGAAACGCCCGCAGCATGTGGGGATGAGTAAAAAGAGCATAACACTCGTCACGCAGCACCGGGCCGTCCACAATGCACTGCATGTCGCTGCGGGCGGCCACTTCTCGAGCCGGAATCTGAATCTGGTTGCAGTGCCGGTTAGCGTCTTCAATTGTCGCGCCGTAGACAACGCGATCGAGTCCTGCCCAAATCGCCGCGCTCATGCACATGGGGCACGGCTCGCATGTTGTATAGAGTGTGTATCCCGTGAGCGAAATCTGCTTCAGGCGTTTGGTAGCCTTGCGAATGGCGCGCACCTCGGCGTGGGCGCTTGGATCGAATTCCTGCCGGACAGCATTCAACGCGCGCAGTAGCAAGTTTCCTGATTTCGTGTGAACGATGGAAGCACCGAACGGCCGCGGGCTCGCGGTTCGCAACGATCGCGCCGTGAAGGCTGCCAGCGCTGTCATCCGCTCCAGATCCGCGGCTCGGTGATGGCCAATGTCAGGAGCGTGGGCATGCGACTCTGGCCGCTTTTCGGCTATGCGACGCGCGGCGCTCGAGGCAACTCCCATACTCGAACTTAACATGACGAACGCCGGTCGCGCGCTACAAGAATTCGCCGTGACTGCCTTCGGATTACCCCATACAATCGTTTGTATGACCGCTGCTTCGTGGACCATCCGGGGACTTCGCGCCGCACTAGCAAATGGAACTGTGCAGCCCTCGGATTTAGCGAATCAGGCTCTTTCTCGCGCCAACAGGAATCCCGGCCGCAACACCTATCTGTGGCAAGACGCAACCTGGACCCGCGCCGAAGCGGATCGCGCAGCAGCCATGCCACACGGCGCCGGTGGCCCGTTTGACGATGGCCGTGCCGCGCTCTGGGGCCTGCCTGTCTCCGTGAAAGACTGCTTTGATTTGGGCGGCGCACCCACCAGTTGCGGAGTGCATTTCTATCGCGATCTCCACGGCGATGCTGCGCGCGATTCCTGGCTCGTGGAGCAGCTTCGTGCAGCCGGCACAGTGATTACCGGCAAAACGCATCTCCATCCGCTGGCCTACGGCATTACCGGCGAGAATCCCGAGTATGACGACTGCCTTCAGCCCCGCGACTCGTCTTCGCTCACCGGTGGGTCGTCCTCAGGCGCGGCAGCCAGCGTGCAGGAGGGCTCAGCCGTCGCCGCCATCGGCACCGATACCGGCGGCTCCATTCGCGCGCCCGCCGCACTCTGCGGCCTGGCCGGTTATCGCGCCTCGCTTGGTCGTGGCCACTGGCGCGGCGGCGCGCATCTGGCCGAATCATTCGACACCATGGGCTGGCTCTTTCGCGACCTTGAAGACGCACCGCTTCTCGCGAGTCTTTTCGCACCGGAGCCAGCACCTGCAGCATCAATCGCCAAGACGTTCGCGGTCGTCGACTCGAGCTTCCTTCTTGACTGCGAGCCGGAGATCGTCGCCGGTCTTCACGCCACGGCCCGCGAACTCGAAACCATGGGTCTGCAAGCTTCCACCTTCGCCGCAGACTGGTGGACCGACTCACTCGAAATCTTCGCTCCCATCCAGGCATGGGAGGCTGCACGCCTCCACACCGGCAATTTCCACCACTTCGAATCCTCGATCCGCGAGCGTCTTGAGTGGGGCGCGCGCATTTCCGATGCAGAAGTCGTCCAGCTCCGCCGGCGCCATGCAGCCTTCCGCGAGCGCATCGATGAGCTATTCGCCGCACACGAACTCTTGATGCTCCCTGCCATCCCGGTCGCGCGTCTCGCTGCGGGTGCGGACCACAGCAAGACCCGCGGCCGCTTGCTGCGCTACACCACGCCGTTTAGCCTGGCCGGCGTTCCAGCCGTCACCATCCCATGCGCTCACGGCGGCATGCAGTTGGCCGCCGCACGCGGAAACGACGAGTCCCTGCTTCAGATCGCGGCCCAACTCGGCGCGCGCAGAAATGCGGCAACTCCACCGTCCTGCGCGTGATAACTTTCACTTGAGAGACGTCTACTTCTATCCATTGAGATCGGCTTTGAAATCGCCTAAGACTGTTTCCGTCGCCGTGCTATTCCTTGCAGGTGCACTCGCCTTCACAGGCTGTCGCACTCAGCAGACAGCTTCGTCGAATGGCCTCACGCCCGTTCGCCTGCAACTCGATTGGTATCCCCAGCCCGAGCATGGCGGATTTTTTGCCGCGCAGCTTCTCGGCTACTACAAGGCCGAGGGTCTCGACGTAACCATCCTGCCGCTGCCCCAATACGGCAGCGTTGCCCAATTGGTCTCGACCGGAAAAGCCGACTTCGGCCTGGGCTCCAGCGACCAGATTCTTGAATGGAATTCAAACGGGCTGCCGCTGGTCGCCGTCGCCGCCACCATGCAGCACGACCCACAAGCCATCATGGTCCACAAAGACTCGCCCATCCACGACTTCAAGGATCTCGACGGTCACGCTATCGCCGCGCAAACCAGCGCCACCTGGCTCAAGTACGTCACCCTCCGCTATAACCTGCACAACGTCCGCCAGGTTCCCGCCACACTCTCCATCGCCAACTTCCTCGCCGACCCCAGCTACGTTCAGCAGATATTTATCACCAGCGAGCCGTTCTTTGCCAAACAAGCGGGAGCCGACGTGCGAACCCTGCTCATCAGTTCCTCGGGCTACGATCCCTACCGCGTCCAATTCACGAGACACGACTTTGCCGCCCAAAACCCCGACATGGTTGCAAGGTTCGTTCGCGCCAGCATCCGCGGCTGGCAGGCCTATCTCACCGATCCAACCGCCACAGATGCGCTTCTGCTCAAGCTCAATCCAGCCCTCAACCCCGCGCAGGAAGCCTACACCGCCCAGGCTCTGCGAGACGGCGGCTTCATTACCGGAGGCGACCCCAACAGCCCGCAAACAGGACACATGACCGCTGCCCGCTGGCAAACCAGTTACGAACAGCTCAAGCCACTCGGCATTGTCCATGATCCGTTCGATCCTTCGATCGCATACTCATTGAAGTTTGTGCCGTAAACAAGACTGCTGCCGAAGACTCGTTCAGCTCTGACAATTCCCGATATTTCCCTCTCCACTTTGACAACTTATCGCTTGCCGCAGCGTCTTTTTGCACTAGAATATGAACTCCAGCGCAGGCTGGATTCTCCTCTTTGGAGTTTCACGCAATCTGAGCCTGTTGCCCAGGCCGGAACGCATACGCAGTGATCGGAATCCTTTGTAAGGAGTCGATGGATGGAATCGGCATCTCGAGATAACGCGAAGGCGCTCGCCGAGCAACTGCCTCCGCTCACGCCGAACGCCGCGGCCATTGAGGCGGATCGCTGTCTCTACTGCTACGATGCGCCCTGTACCCACGCCTGTCCCACGCACATCGACATTCCGCGTTTCATCAAGAAAATTGCTTCCCACAATCTACGTGGCTCTGCAGATACCATCTTCGCTTCCAATCTTCTCGGGGGCACCTGCGCCCGCGTCTGCCCGGTGCAGGAGTTATGTGAAGGCGCTTGCGTACTCGGCGCCGATCACAAGCCCATCGCCATCGGCCGCCTGCAGCGCTACACTATGGACTACGCCCGCGCGAACCAAAGCTATCCCACCGTGAAAACCGCGCCCACCGGCCGATCCATCGCCGTCATTGGCGCGGGCCCCGCGGGCCTATCCTGCGCCGGCCAGTTGGCGCTTCTCGGTCACGCAGTCACAATCCTTGAAAAACGCGACAAGCCTGGCGGCCTCTCCACCTACGGCATCATCGCGCTGCGCGAACCCGTTGAAATTGCTATCGAGGAGACGCGCATGATCGAGGCCCTCGGCGTTCAAATCAAAACCGGTATTGAATTCGGCAAGGATGTTTCGCTCTCCGCACTGCAGCAGGACTTCGACGCCGTTGTGCTCAGCGTGGGCCTCGGCCAAACACCGGNNCGTCGATTGCGCCACCATCGCCAGGCGCCTCGGCGCTGAGCGCGTAACCATGGTCTATCGCCGCACCGATCGCGAGATGAGTTGCTACCGGCACGAGTACGAATTCGCCCGCAAAGAAGGCATCGAGTTCCGTTTCCTCACCCAGCCTGCGCGTGTTGTGCTCGAAAGCAATCGGCCCGTCGGCCTCGAATGTCTTCGCGTCGAACTGGGCGCGCCAGACGCATCCGGCCGTCCCATGCCCATGCCCGTCGAGGGCTCGGAGTTCTTCCTGCCCGCCAACCAAATCGTCAAAGCCATCGGCCAGAACAAGCTCGCACTCGCCGCGCAGTTGAGACTCGAAACAGCAAAGGGCTTCATTGCCGTCGACCAGAACTTCCAAACCAGCATCGCCGGCGTCTACGCCGTCGGCGATTGCATTCGCTCTTCAGGCGCGGCTTCCACCGTCACGGCCGTTGAGGACGGAAAGCTCGCCGCAGCCGCTATCCATCAACAGTTTGTGCATACCCCCACGTCCGTTGAGGTGAGTTAGCCATGGCAGACCTGCGCATCAACTTCGCCGGCATCCAGTCCCCCAATCCCTTCTGGCTCGCCTCGGCTCCGCCCACCAACTCCGGCGCGCAAATCCATCGCGCCTTTGAAGCAGGCTGGGGCGGAGCCGTGTGGAAGACCATTGGCGCGCCGGTGCTCAATGTCTCCAATCGCTATGGCGCGTGGCACTATGGCCGTCAGCGCATGCTGGCCATCAATAACGTTGAGCTCATCTCCGACCGTCCTCTTGAAATCAATCTCCGGGAGATCGCCGAGGTCAAGCGCGCGTGGCCCGATCGCGCCGTGATCGTCTCCGCCATGGTTGAGGCCAAATCGCAAGCCTGGCGCGAGATTGTCGAACGCATCGAAGATACAGGCGCCGACGGCATCGAATTAAACTACGGCTGCCCGCATGGCATGAGCGAACGCGGCATGGGCGCCGCCGTCGGCCAGGTGCCGGAGTATTGCGAACGCATCACGCGCTGGGTCATGGAAGCCGCAACCATTCCCGTCATCATGAAGCTCACACCGAACATCACCAACATCGTGCTGCCCGCGCGCGCCGGAGTGGCCTCCGGCGCCAACGCACTTTCGCTCATCAATACCGTCAACTCCATCATCGGCGTCGACCTCGACACGCTCGAGTTGACACCGAGCATCGGCGGCAAAGGCGGCCATGGCGGCTATGCTGGTCCCGCGGTCAAGCCCATCGCGCTCAACATGCTCGCCGCGCTTGGGACCGACGAGATTGTCTCGAAGTCCGGAATTCCCATCTCCGGCATGGGCGGCATTTCCACCTGGCAGGACGCAGCGCAATTCCTCCTTCTCGGCGCTGGCAGCCTCCAGGTCTGCACCGCGGTCATGCACTACGGCTTCCGCATCATCGAAGACCTGTGCGACGGCCTCTCCAACTGGATGGACGNNCTGTCCTATCGCGCGGTCGCCCGTATCGACGCGCAGAAATGCATCAAGTGCAATCTATGTTACGTGGCTTGCAACGACACCGCGCACCAGTGTATCGATCTTGTCTCGGCACAGGGCACGCTCGTCCAGCCGTACTCCTACGACGTACGCTCCAATGGCAAACACGATGCCGTTGAAACACGGCCCCAGCCTCAGGTTCGCGAAGAGGATTGCGTGGGCTGCCGTCTTTGTTATAACGTGTGCCCGGTGGACAATTGCATTGAGATGGTCGAGCTTCCCTCCGGACGCAGTGAAGTGACGTGGAGCGAGCTTTCTGAAAATCAGACCGAAGTCACCGAAGACTGGGAAACAATGAAAGCCTATCGTGAAAAGGTCGGCATTCACATTCATTGAAGCATCGCTTTGAATTGCAGCTCGCTTCAAATTCGGGAGTGAAAGATCTATGGCACTGTTGATCAAAGGCGGAGAAATTATCACCGCGGATTCCCGTTCGCACTGCGACATCTTTATCGAAGACGAGAC
>PLPU01000387.1:11211-23013 GCA_003159975.1 Acidobacteriaceae bacterium | reverse complement strand
GACCTGCTCCCGCGCCTCATCACCGCGCAGGAGTGGGATCGCATCGAGCGCGGGCTTACCCAGCGCATCACCGCGCTCAACCTTTTCCTGCGCGACGTCTACTCCGACGCCAAAATCCTCTCCGACCGCATCATCCCCCGCGAGCTGGTCTACAGTTGCAAACACTATCGCCGCCAGATGCGCGGCCTTCAGGTCCCGCGCAACGTCTACATCGCCGTCGTCGGCTCCGACCTGCTGCGCCTCAACAACGGCGAATTCGTAGTCCTCGAAGACAATCTCCGCGTCCCTTCCGGCGTCAGCTACATGCTCACCAACCGCCGTGTCATGAAGCGCACCTTTCCGCAGCTCTTTCACAGTTGCGGTGTGCGCCCCATCGAGCACTATCCGCAGCTTCTTCTGGCCACGCTGCGTTCTCTCGCGCCCGAGGGCCGCCCCGAGCCGAATATTGTCCTGCTCACTCCCGGCGTCTTCAACTCCGCCTACTTTGAACACACCTACCTCGCCCGCCAGATGGGCATCGATCTCGTTGAAGGCCGCGACCTGGTCACCCACGACAACATCGTCTACATGCGCACCACCGACGGCCTCAAGCGCGTCGACGTCATCTATCGCCGCGTCGACGATGACTTCAGCGACTCGCTCATCTTCCGCGGCGATTCCATCCTCGGCTGTCCTGGCCTCTTCAACGCTTATCGCGCCGGCAACGTCACCGTCACCAATGCCTTCGGCACCGGCCTCGCCGACGACAAGGCCATCTACGCCTACGTCCCGAAAATGATCCGCTACTACCTCAATGAAGATCCAATCCTCCCCAATGTAGAAACCTACCTGCTCGGCGAAGAGAAAGAGCGCCGGCATGTCCTTGCCAACCTCGACAAGCTTGTCGTCAAGGCGGTCGGCGAAAGCGGCGGCTACGGCATGCTCATCGGCCCTCACTCAACGGCACGCCAGCGCGAAGAGTTCGCCCGCCAGATTGAAGACAATCCGCGCAACTACATTGCCCAGCCCACGCTCGATTTTTCCCGCGCCCCCTGCCTCATCGGCAGTCATCTTGAGCCGCGCCACGTCGATCTGCGGCCCTACGTTCTGTTTGGCGACAAAGTCAACATCGTACCCGGAGGCCTCACCCGCGTAGCCCTCGAAAAAGGCTCCCTGGTAGTCAACTCCTCCCAAGGCGGCGGCAGCAAAGACACATGGGTTCTGGAATAACTCAACGAGTTGTTTTGAAAGGACACGCCTGTACAGCTTGAGAAACTCAAAATTGAAGTAGATGTGCGAAAGGGCACGACTTCAGTCGTGCCGGTAGCAGCACAAATTTACCTCGGGCTTTAGCCCCTGTTCACCACCACAACCGCGGTCCAACCCGCAAACGGAACGAATCTTCAAATCATGCAATCGGTTCTGCCACACCAAAACGCTTTTCGGGAGAGTACGACGATGCTTTCGCGCGTTGCCGACAGTCTCTACTGGATGAGCCGCTACCTCGAGCGCGCCGAGAACGCCGTGCGCCAGCTCGACGTCACCATGAGCCTCATGCTCGACACCAGCGACACCAGCGCCGAAACCCGCTGGGAGCGCATGATGGTCGCCCTCGGCAACCCTCCCGGCATGGAGTGGAGCGGCGACATGGAGACCATGGCGCGCAAGCTGGTCTTCGACGGCCTCAACCGCGCTTCGGTCGCGTTCTGTGTCAACGGCGCCCGTGAGAACGCCCGTCAGGTCCGCGAAGAAATCTCCACCGAGCAATGGCAGCGCCTCAACCGCCTCTATCACCAGATGCACTCGCCGCACACCCAAACCCAGTTCCGCTCCAACATCAACGACACGCTGGCCTCCATCGTTGATGGCATTCACCTCTTCAAGGGCGTCAGCGACACCACCATGATCCACGGCCAGGGCTGGCAGTTCATCCGCCTCGGCCGCTATCTTGAACGCGCCTACGCCACCGCCACGCTCCTCGAGGTCTATCAGCCCGATCTCTTCCAACTCCAGGAGCGCGATCACTCCGGCTACCAGTATCTTGAGCTCGTCGGCCTGCTGCGCTGTTGCACGTCCTTTGAAGCCTACTGCCAGGTCTATACCGCCGATCTTTCTCCCGACCGCATTCTTGAATTCCTCCTGCTCAATCGCGATTTTCCCCACGCCATCCTCTATTGCGTCGACGGCATCCGCAATTCCATTGAAGCCATCCAGCGCACCGGTGGCCGCCGCTCTCCTGAAGAGCTGATCTCCGTCGTCGGCCGCCTCCACGCGCAACTCGGCTACACCTCCATCAACGAAATCCTCCACGGCGACACCGCCGGCTTCCTCCACACCATCCGCGCGCAGGCCCTCACCATTCACGAGCTTATCTACCGTTATTACGTCCACTACTCCATCCAGTCCGCGCTGGCCGTGTAAGACAGTGATCAGCTCTCAGCCTTCAGCGCGTGCATTTTGAAGTTACTTGAAGGTCAATGCGATTGAATCAATGCATCAAGCGGATAGCTGGAAACTGAAAACTGAAAACTTACAACTGAAAACTTACAACTGAACGCTGCTTTCCGGAGCAATCATGAACTTCTATTCCATCCGCCATCTAACCCGCTACCGCTACTCGCAGCCCATCAGCCAGAGCATCATGGAGACGCGCATGCACCCGCGCTCCGACTCCAACCAGCACTGCCTCACCTTCTCGCTCTCCGTCAGCCCGCGCTGCCGCGTCTTCAGCTATCGCGACCATCAAGGCAACAACGTCCAGCATTTCGACATTCCCGGCGAGCACACCCAGCTCGTCATCGTCGCCGAGTCGGTCATCGAACAGCAGCCTCTCCCCGACGTCCCGCATTTCCTTTCCCCCGACGCATGGGATGCGCTCGACGACCTCATTGAAGCCAACGACTACTGGGAGATGCTGCTCCCCAGCAAGTTTGCCGTTGAAACCCCCGCCGTCGTTCTCCTCGCCAAGCAGCTTGGCGTCACCCGCCGCGACGACCCCCTCATGCTCGTCCATGAACTCAATCGGCGCCTCTTCGAATACTTTGAATACGTTCCCAGCCACACCCGCGTCGACTCGCCCATCGACGAAGCCATCGTCAGCGGCAAAGGCGTCTGCCAGGATTTCGCGCACACCATGATCGCCCTCCTGCGCCACGTGCGCATTCCCGCCCGCTACGTCTCCGGCTATCTCTACCGCGGCCGCGAAGACCACGACCGCTCCACGCCCGACGCCACCCACGCCTGGGTCGATGTCCTCCTGCCCCATCTCGGCTGGGTAGGCTTCGATCCCACCAACAACCTCATCGCCCACCATCGCCACATACGCACCGCCGTCGGCCGCGATTACGCCGACGTCCCTCCCACCCACGGCGTCTTCCGCGGCAAAACCGATAGCGAACTCTACGTCGCCGTCCAGGTTGAAGCCAGCGAAAAGCCGCCCGCCCTCGATCGCAAGCTCCCCATCCCAGAAGAGTGGTCAGTCCTGGTCGAGCGCGCCCAGCAGCCACCCGAGCCTGCCATTCCCTTCATCGATTTGCAGCAAATGCAGCAGCAACAATAACTTGCTCCGATTCTCATCAGGCGGTTCGGAAAACTTTTTGTCCGCTGCGTCAGATTTTTGTTGAATCCTCGGTTAATATCGGACAAGATAGAAATCACCATCATCTGCGGCGGTCCCCTGCCGTCATCTGAAGAAACGCTCTCTGCTCACCAGTCAAAGTGGAAACCACAGCGTAGCTGGGCTTCCCAGGGGAAAGTTTCATCCAGAAGCGGCTCACAGAAAGCCGCATCCGCGATCTCCCCCCAACCTCACGACGGCGCCATCAAAGAAAACAAAACGCAAGCCATTCTGGAGGAGCAAACGTGAAAACTTCCCATTGGGGATGGATACTATGTTGTATCCTTTCCTGCACCACCCTCGCATTCAGCCAGAACGCAAACACTTCGCTGCGCGGCACCGTAAAGGACCCCAGCGGCGCTCTCATCCCAGGCGCAAAAGTTACCCTTGTCGATAAGGCCAACGGGCAGACGCTGACTGCTAGCGCGGGCAACACCGGCCAGTATCAATTCCTGCAGATTCCACCCGCCAAATACACCATCACCGTTACCGCTTCGGGCTTCGGCGCCACCACCGAGACCGCTGAGTTGCTCGTCGATCAGCCCGCAACCATCGACGTCACGCTCAACATCCAGTCCAGCACCGTTACCGTCGACGTCTCCGCCGAGGCTCAGACGCTCAATACTTCCGATGCCTCGCTCGGCAGTTCCGCTGACAACGCGCTCATCCAGGCGCTGCCAAGCGAAACCCGCAACGTGCCCGATCTGCTCTCGCTCCAGCCCGGCGTCCTCTATCTGCCCACCACCTCCGACAGCCGCAGCGGCGTCGTGAACGGCGGACGCTCCGATCAGGGCAACGTCACCCTCGACGGCGTCGACGACAATAACCAGGTCAACGGTTTCGCCTTCCAGGGCGTCCTCCGCGAAACTCAGGACGCCATCGAAGAATTCCGCGTCACCACCGGCAACTCAAATGCCGATCAGGGCCGATCCTCCGGCGCGCAGGTCAGCATGGTCACCAAGTCAGGAACCAACAAGCTTCACGGCGCGGCCTATGAATACAACCGCCCCACTCTGACCGTCGCCAACAACTGGTTCAACAAGCAGGGTGAAGTTGACAGCAACCTGCCCAACGTTCCCGGCAAGCTGATCCGCAACATCTTCGGCGCGGCCGCCGGCGGCCCCATCGTCAAAGACAAGCTCTTCATCTTCGGCAACTACGAGGCCAGCCGCCTGGCAGAGAGCGCCGAGGTCACACAGACGGTCGCCACCGCGTCCTATCAGTCCGGAAACCTGGTTTATGAGGACGCGAGCGGAAACTACGATACCCTGTCCCCGAGCCAGGTCGCTGGCCTCGATCAGGCTTGCGTCTATTGCAATACGGCTTCTTATCCCCACCCGCCCGGCCCCAATCCCAACGCGCTCGGCTACTTCACCTCCATGCCCGTAGCCAACGGAACCAACGAGGGTGACGGCATCAACGAAGGCTCATACTCATTCGCCTCGCCCAATCCCATCAGCCTCAATACATCCATCGCCAAACTCGATTACATCCCCTCTGACAAGCATCACCTCTTCGTCCGCGGCAACTTCCAAAAGGACACCACTGCGGAAACCGTGCAGTTTCCTGGACAGCCTCCCCAGCGCACCGATGAGGACAACACCAAGGGCATAACCGCCGGCGAAACCTGGGCCATCTCTTCCAACAAGGTCAACGACGTTCGCTACGGCTACATCCGCCAGGGTTTCAGCAATCGTGGCATCGGCGCGGGAGACTACGTCGACTTCCGCTTCCTCTCAACTCCCACAGCCGAAACCCGCACCTCCGTCAACAGTGTCCCCGTCAATAACATTGTTGACAACTTCACCTGGACCAAAGGCAGGCACAGCATCCAGATTGGCGGCAACTGGCGGCGCATCGACCAGAACTTCTTCACTGACTCAAATTCCTTCAATAGCGGCAGCACCAATCCCTACTGGCTGGGCGGCGGCGCTCCAACTCCTGGCGGGACTGAGGCTCCGCTCAACCCCGGCTTCGAGAACTCCTACAATATCGCCTTTGCCAACCTGGTTGGCGCCATTCCTTCGGTCACCGACGTGTATAACTACTACGTCAGCAGCGCTACCTCCGCCACCTTGCTTGCCGACGGCGTTCCGCTCACCAAAAAATTCAAGGCCAACGAGTTCGAGTGGTATGCGCAGGATGCCTGGCGCGTCATGCCCAACCTCACGCTCACCTTTGGCGTCCGCCACTCCCTCCTGCAAACACCCTGGGAAACCACCGGTCAGGAAATCACCCCCACCGTCGACACCCATGCATGGTACCTGGAGCGCGAAACAGCAGCACAGCAGGGCCAGATCAACCAGCCCGACCTCTCCTTCTCGCCCACCGGGCCGTTTTATGGCAAGCCGGGCTACTATCCCAAATCCAAAGATAACTTTGCGCCACGCTTCGCAATCGCCTACTCGCCCGATACCAGGACCTCCATCCGCGTCGGCGCCGGCATCTACTACGATCACTTCGGCGAGGCCCTGGTCAACAACTTCTCTCAAAATGGCCAGTTCGGAATCAGCAGCTCAATCACCAATCCCGCATCGCACTATCAGGCCGAAACCGCACCCCGGTTTGTTGACCGGCATACGCTGCCCTTCAATGACGGTATCGGCGCTCCCACTGAGACATTTCCATATGCCCCGGGCGATTACAACGCGCTCATCAGCACTGGCCTCGACAGCAGGATGAAGACCCCCTACTCCGAGTCCTTCGACCTCTCGGTCCAGCGTGAACTCCCTGGCGGATTCACCCTCGAAGCCACCTACGTCGGCCGCCTCGGCCGCCACCTGCTGCAGAGCCTTGACCTTGCCGACCCAACCGACTACGTCGACCCAGGCGGCGGCGGTGACTACTTCAGCGCAGGCACCCAGTTGTACAAAGAAGTCGACCAGAACGCGGGAAATCAACTCGCCCAGGTTCCCGCCATTCCGTATTTTGAAGATGTCTTTCCCTGGATGGCCAACAACGACTATCCGGGTGAGAGCGCCACCCAGGCCATCTACTCTGACGAGTGGGCTCCCTCCCGCGCCAACCTCGGCGCCACCACAGCCCTCATCGATCTGGATGAGTACTGCGGAACCTCCTACCCCAATCCCTACACCGGCAACTACGGCGGTTATAACTGCCCTGGGAACGAGGTTTCCCGTTTCTGGCAGTATCAGTTCGCCTCGCTCTTCTCCCTCTCCACCATGGGCATGAGCTACTACAACGCCGGCCAGATCACTCTCCGCCATCCCATGAGCCACGGCCTGCAAGCGGACGTGAGCTACACCTACTCGCACTCCATCGATGAGGGCTCCGACACCGAAAGAGCGCCCGCGCTGTCCGCTACCAATTTCAGTATCATCTTCAACACTTGGAATCCAGGTCTCAATCGGGCCTCCTCCGACTTCGACACCCGCCATCTCGTCACGGTCGACTATGTCTATCAACTTCCCTTCGGGCGTGGAAAGGCCTTGTTGGGTAACATCAACAAGCTGACAGATGTCTTCGTCGGCGGCTGGCAGTTGTCCGGTATCCTGCGTTCAACCAGCGGTCTCCCGTTCTCGTTCTATGAGCCCGGATACACCACCAACTGGACCTACAGCAGCTACGCTGTAGTAACAGGTAAGGTGCCGATGAAGCGCCATTTCGACGCCAACGGCAACCCGCAGTACTTCGTCGATCCCAATGCCCTCAACAACGGTGTCGCCACCGGAACTCCAATTCGCCTCCCGTATCCGGGCGAAGCCGGCGAGCGTAATTACTTCCGTGGCGATGGCTACTTCGACCTCGACGACGGCTTGAGCAAGAACTGGAAGATCGCCGAACTGGGCACACTCAAGTTCGCCTGGGAGGTCTACAACGTCACCAACACCGTCCGCTTCGATCCCTCTTCCATCGGATCGCAGTTAACCAGCGGCAACATCGGCATCGCCACCAGCCTGCTCTCCACCGGGCGCCGCATGCAGTTCAGCCTCCGCTACGACTTCTAACCCCTCGACCCACCAAACACCAAAAAGCGCCGGAGAAGCCAACCCTTCTCCGGCGCTTCTATTTTGCATGAAAGTAACGCCGGTTGCCCCATCCTAGCGCTTTTTTCTAGCCAACCCGGATAAAGGCGGGTGCCCCATCCTTCGCTTTTTTCCTGGCGAAGGGTGGGAAGCCACAAACCTGGACCAGTCCACTCTCAACCGTCCCAACAAAAGCGGGGTGCCGGGTGCACCAGGTCCCGCTTTTGGGACCTGGGATACCTCAGATCTCAACCCGCCTTCCGCACTTCAGCCGCAATCCGTCTCAGCTCCGGCAAAACGCGTCCCAATGCCGCAGGCTCCGCATTCCGCCGCCCCAAAGCAAAATACACATCGCGATAAAGCGAATAGAGCTGCTCATACACCGCCGCCGCCTTCGGGTCCGGCTCGATCGTGCGCAACGGCAGACATACCGCGGCCTGCGCCTCTTCAATCGTCTTGTAGGCCCCCGCAGCCAGCAACGCGAAAATCCCCGATCCCAGGCTGGTTGGAACGCCCGCCGGAACCAGCACCGGCTTGTTCAACACATTGGCATAGATGCGGTTCAGCACTTCGCTCCTCTGCGGGATCCCGCCCGCGTTGATCACCCGGTCCACGCGCACGCCGTACTCAGCCATCCGCTCCAGGATGATGCGNNACCAGGTTCCACCCCAGCGTCACGCCGCCCAGTTCGGGGTTGACCAGCACCGTCCGGTCGCCGTTATCCCAGCTCAGCCGCAGCAGCCCCGTCTGCCCCGCCTTGTAGGCATCCAAGCCCTCCGAAAGCGCCGAAACGGTAGTCCCCGCGCGCCGCGCCACGGCTTCAAAGATGTCCCCCGTAGCCGACAGCCCGGCCTCAATCCCCGTGTAGTCCGGATGCACGCTCCCCGGCACCACCCCGCAAACGCCCGGCACCAGTTGCGCCTCCCGCGCCATGGCGATAATGCACGTCGACGTGCCGACGACGTTGACCACATCGCCCTCGCGGCAGTTCGACCCGATCGCGTCCCAGTGCGCGTCGAATGCGCCTACGGGGATGGGGATTCCGGCCCGCAGTCCCAGCGCCTCAGCCCATTTTGGTGACAGGTGCCCGGCAATGTGATCGCTGGTNNGCCACCAGAAACTCTTCCGGCGGCAGCCCTCCCCATTTCGGGTTCCACATCCACTTGTGGCCCATCGCGCAGACGCTGCGCTTGAGATCGCTCACAGTCGTAATGCCGCTCAGAGTCGCCGCCGCCATGTCGCAATGCTCAAGCGCGGTCACAAACTTGCCGCGCTTCTCCGGGTTGTGACGCAGCCAGTGCAGCAGCTTGGCAAATCCCCACTCGTGGGAGTACACCCCCCCGCACCACTCGATCCCCTCAAAACCCACCGCGTGAGCCTTGGCGGTAATCTCCTCGGCCTCGGCAAAGGCGCGATGGTCGCACCACAGGTAATACTCATCCAGCGGTTCCAGTCCCTCNNCGCGTCGCGGCCGCCAGGGCTGTCATCTGGTCGGCGTGGGCCTGTGTGGCAAAATCCGGGTCTTCGCGGCGGCGGTGAAGGGGATACGAGGCCGATGCGGTTCCGATCGGGCCTTTCAGGCTGTCCACAAGAGTGACGCGAACGCTGAGTGTGCCAAAATCAACACCGGCGACAATGGTCATGGAAGAGCGCTCCAGTAAACGCTTTCTTGTACGCCAACCAGACTACACCATTCGTTCCCAAATCGCTTGAAAATCCTTCATAACACGCAGCTATTTCTTGCCAACCGGCAGCATACCTCTCAGCCTGTCCAAGAGTCCGGGTTTGGCGGCCGGAGTTGCCGCGGAAGGCTTGGCCCCGCCGGTTGCCTGACCTGACGCCTGACCGGATGTCTTTGGCTGTGTCTTGCCGTCCCGCTTCGCACCAGCCTCCGCATCCGCTGATGCTCCCTTCTGCGCACCGAGATCCTGTTTTACCCCCGGCTTTGGCGCCGCTCCCGGCAAGGGCATGCTTCCGTCCACAATCTTGGCGGCAGACACCTCCGGCACCGTCTCGTTGTCATTCTTCACCAGGATGGAGACCCTCCGGTTCGACGGGTCGGTGGGATTGCTCTTCACCCGCAGCATCTGGTCGGCATAGCCGCGCACCTGCGTCACCTGATCGGTGCGAACACCGTCCTGTTGCAGCAGGCGCCGCGCGGAGTTGGCACGGTCCGCCGAAAGATCCCAGTTGCTGTAGCCGCCATCGTTCGAATATGGCGTCGAGTCGGTGTGGCCCTCGAGCAGCAGGGAATTGGGCAGCGTCTTCAACTCCGAGGCCAACAGCGCCAGCAACTCCTGCCCGCTGTTGCTCAGTTTTGGGCTCCCAATCTCGTAAAAGGTTCCGTCCTTGCCCTCCAGCAGTTCAATCCGCAACCCCTCGGGCGTGATGGTGATCTCAATTTGTTTGGAAAGCTTTTCCAAATCCTTTCTGGCCTTGATCTCCTGCTCCAGTTTGTCCTTCAACTTCTGCAGGTCGTCGCTGCTGGCCTCTTTGATACTTTCTCCGGTGCCGGACATCGTGGTTCCCAACAGGCTTGCCGTTCCCTTGGGATCGTTGAAGTAGCCCGCGACAGCTTTCTTCACCTTCTCGCTCGAACCCATCAGCCACAGCACAATGAACAGCGACATCATCGCCGTGACAAAGTCCGCATAGGCAACCTTCCACGCCCCTCCGTGATGGCCGCCGTGCCCGCCCTTCTTCTTGATCACAATGATCGGTTGACCCTTGGTTGCCGCCATGATCCTCAGCTTCTTCTCGAACGGGTTACTAAACCTGGTGTCCCGAGTCTAAAATCCATCCCATAAACTGACCTGTCATCCTGAGCGAAAGGGGCCCCAAACGCTTTTCAGTTTGGGGGTGGTGAGTCGAAGGATCTGCTTTTGTTCTTCCGCCCATTCTGCGAGGAACTTCGGACTCACGACTCTAAGCAGCAGCCGCCTCAACTCCTCCGCCGCCCTTGCAGTTCTTCTCCATCTCGTCGAAACTGGGCCGCACATGCGCCGGAATCGCGCGCCGTCCCATCTCGATCGCGATCATCGGCGCAGCGCCCTTCAGGAACGACAGCAGCAGCACCCGCAGTACGTGCAGNNTTTTCGCCGATCTCCTCCGGCGGTCCGCCCAGCGAACCCATGGTGATCACCACCCCCAGCACCGCGGCCACAATGCCCAGCCCCGGCAGCGCATCCGCCACGGTGGTCAATGCGCTCACCGGCTCGGTCGCCTCGTGGTGATGCACCTCCATGTCCAGCTCCATCATCTGGTCCATGTCGAAGGGCTCCACGCCGCCGGTAATGGCTGTCCGCAACGTGTCGCAGAGAAAGTCCCGCGCGTGATGGTCGCTCAGAAACTCGGGATAGTTCTTGAAAATGGAGCTCTCCTTCGGTTTCTCCACATCCATCTCCACGCTCAGCAATCCCTCCTTCCTCACCTTGTTCAGGAACTGGTACATCATCTTGAGCGTGCTCAGGTAGCGCGCCTTGCCGAACGGTGAGCCCTTCAGCACCCCCACCAACCCGCTCGCCACACCCTTGATGATGTGGATCGGATTCGCCACCAGCAGCGTGCCGATCGCCGCACCGACAAGAATCAGCAATTCTGCCGGCTGGACCAGCACCGCTATGTGCCCCTTTTCCATGAGAAAGCCGCCGATGACCGCCCCGAACACGATAACAATGCCTACGATGGCAAACATGCCAGCCTCCCCGGCGCGGGCGTTATTTGATTTCCACCCGCATGAATGCTCTTGGACATTGCGCTCTGCGCCCGTTCCAGCAGTTGCGCCAGCGTCTCGCCAAGGTCGGCCTGCGCCGCGCCAATACTCACTGTCAGCGAAACTCGGTCGCCCCACCAGCGGAACTCCGCCGTGCGCGCGAAGCCTGCCAGGCTCTGCGCGTGAATCGCCAGCATCTCCGGTGTTCGCTCATGCGATACCACCAGGAACTCGTCCTCGCCCCAGCGCCCCACCTCCTCGCCCGGCCGCAACCCGTTGGACAGCGCATATTCCACTTTCCTGAGCATCGCTTCACAGGCGTTGGCGCCGTGTGTCTTGCGCAGTTCATGCGCCTGATCGACCGTAATCCACAGCACGCCGAATGGAAGCTGTCCGCGCAGGAAGTCCTCAAACTCGGTTTGCAGCCGGTCCTGAAGACGTTCCTGGTTGGCTTCGACGCCCGCCCCTTCGCCGCATTCTCCGTGCGGCAGCGCGTCCAGGCTCTCGGC
>PLPU01000387.1:0-11206 GCA_003159975.1 Acidobacteriaceae bacterium | reverse complement strand
GAGCCTCGACCCGCCGGAACATCCGCGCCGGTCTGGCTGGTCCACTGCCGCGCTCCACCAACAATCAGCGTCTCCAGGGCTTCGTGGACAGGCCGCCCCAGCAGGTCGGCGCCCGCATGGCCCGTGATCGCCTCCGCAGCCAGGTTCCAGAAGACCACCCGCCGCTCCGGACCAGCCAATGCAATCCCTTCCGTAAGACTGTCCAGCGCAGCCTCGAGCAATTCTGTGCGATCGGTCATCCCCGCCTCTTCATTGCGTTCATCGGCAGAGCGCACCGCAACTTCATCGCCTTTGAAAGCAAGGATGGAGATTCGATCCTTCTTAAAAAAACAATGGAGATTGGATTTTTCCAAAGAAAGCGAATTCAAGGGCGCGAGACGCCCGTATCGCTGAATCAGACAGCCGGGTGCTGGCTCGACGCTTCAACCGCTGCCGGCCCGCGCAGCGGCAGTCGCACAATGAACCGCGTCTCCCCCGGCTTCGACTCCACCTGAATCGTTCCACCAAACTTCTGCGTCACGATGCGGTGAACGATCTCAAGGCCCAGCCCCGTGCCCGACCCCGCCGGCTTGGTTGTGAAAAACGCTTCGAAAATGTGAGGAAGCGCATCGGCCGAAATTCCCGTCCCGTGATCCGCAATGCTCACCGCCAGCCAGCCGGGTTCGGTCCCTGCGCTGGCTTCCGTCCACGTCGAGATCTCAATCCGCGCGTTCGGCGGCGACGCATCCAGGGCATTGTCAATCAGGTTGGTCCACACCTGGCTCAGCGCCGACCCGCGCGTCTGAATCGTCGATGGCGACGCCGCGAACAGTTTCTCCACGCCAATCTGCTTCAGCCGCAGCTTGTGCCCCAGAATGGTGAGCGTGCTCTGCAGGCTGTCGTGCACGTCCAGCTCCCTGGCCTGCGAGCGCTCGTCGTAAGCGAACTTCTTCACCGCCATCACCAGCTCGGAGATGCGCGAGATGCTCTCCTCGATCGCGCACACCAGCGAAACGCTCGACACCAGCGCCTCCAGCCAGTTCAGCGCGTCGGAGAAGCCGCCATTCACAAATGCTTCTTTCGCGCAAGCCAGTTCCTGCCGGTCAAACCCAATCGCCACCAGCGCCGGCCCTATCGTGAATGCGTTTTCCACTCCAGCCGATTGCAGCCATTCCGAAAGCTCTTCTTCCGCATCCGACTGCTCAAGCGTGCTCATTGCGGGAGTGTGATCGCAACTGCCAACCGCGTGCATCAGAAGGCTGTGCATGCACTCCAGTTGCTCCGCGGTCTTCGGTTTGGCCGCGCTGCGCAGGCTGAGCTCCTGCAGCCGCATCAGGTTCTCCCGCAGTTGCGAACTGGCGCGCTTGGCCGCCGACCCAGGGTTGTGCAACTCGTGCATCAAACCCGCCGCCAGCGTTCCCAGCGACACCAGCTTCTCCCGGTGCAGCGCCTCCACCTGGTAGGCCTGCAGCCGCACCGACATATCGGCCAGCACCACCTTGCGCACCTCAGGGCAACATGCCAGCAGCGTCCAAAACTGGTCCTCGCTGAACCGCAGCAGGATCGAATCCTGCGTCGCGACGATAAAGGCCGGCGCCGGCGCTTTGCCCAGCAGCATCGGCACCTCGCCAAAACCGTCCCCTTCGCGCGCCATTCCCATCGTGATGCGCGCGCCATCCGGTTCCGCCCGTTCCGCGCGAAGCTCGCCTTTCACCACCAGGCAGTACCCGTGCCGTGGCAGCTCTGGTTGCACCAGCACCGCGCCGGCCTTGGCTGTGATTCGTTCCACCAGGCCAACTCCGTGCAGCGCGTCGATAAACTTCTGCGGGTCCGTCAGGGCAAACGGACGCGTCTTCGCGAGCGCCTCGGCAACTTCCCGCAAGGGAACTGCTTCAATTTCGATTGGTTGTCCGCCCTCGCTCATCCCTGTTTCACGCTCTCCCCAATCCTCAAGCCATTCCCCTGAACCCGTGCCCCTGAAATCCAGCCCTAGAACCCGGCCAGATACTGGTGCGCAAACTGCACCGCAATCGACCCTTCGCCGACCGCCGAGGCCACGCGTTTCACCGACCCGTGCCGCACGTCGCCGGCCACAAAAACCCCCGGCACGCTGGACTCAAGAAGAAAAGGCTCGCGCTGCTCCCGCCAACTCTCGGGCAGCTTTCCCTGGCTGCGCAGATCCGGCCCGGCCAGCACAAAACCCTTGTCGTCCCTCAAAATTGAGGGCGGCAACCAGCCCGTCCCCGGCGCCGCGCCAATAAACACAAACAGCGACGAAGCCGGCTCCATCCGCTCTCCTGCCGGCCCAAGCAGCTTCAGTCCTTCCAGCCGCTCTTCGCCAATGGCTTCCAGCACCTGCGTCTTCGACTCCAACACAATATTGGATGTGCGTTCGATCTCATCGATCAAGTATTTCGACATGGTGGCCGAAAGTCCGTTCCCCCGAATCAGCATGATCACCTTCCGGGCAAACTTGGCAAAGTGCAGTGCCGCCTGTCCGGCGGAGTTCGCGCCGCCCACCACATACACCTCTTCGCCCTTGCACGCCACGGCCTCCACCAGCGCCGCGCCATAATAAATGCCCCGCCCGGTCAGCCGCTCCGCGCCGGGAATCGTCAGCTTGCGGTACTGCACCCCGGGCGCCAGCAGCACCACATGACTTGGCACTTCGCGCCCATCGGCCAGTTGCACAAACCGGTATTGCCCGTCGATCCGCAGACCGTTGGCCCTCTGCGTCAGGAACTCCGCCCCAAAACGCGATGCCTGGGTCAGCGCGCGCCGCCCCAGGTCCGCGCCGGTGATGCCGGAAGGGAATCCCAGGTAGTTCTCGATCCTCGAACTGGAACCCGCCTGCCCGCCGGGCGCGTCCGGCTCCACCACCAGCGTGCGCAGTCCTTCGCTCGCTCCGTACACCGCCGCCGCCAGCCCCGCCGGCCCGGCGCCCACCACCACCATGTCATAGAAATCCTGCGAGGCCTGGATGCTCAGTCCCACCCTGGCCGCCAACTCTTCCGGCTCGGGGTCCACAAGGAAGGTCCCATCGGAAAACAGCACCACCGGCAAATGCGCCGGATCCAGTTGCCGCTCCTTCAGCAGATTGAGCGCGCTCTCGTCGCCGGCAATGTCCAGCCAGCGGTAAGGCACATGGTTGCGCGATAGAAACGTCCTCACCTTGTGATCCTGCAGCGACCACCGGTGCCCAATCACGCGCACGCCTTCAAAAGGCGGCTGGTAACCGGCCAGCCAATCCTCAAGCAGATCGGTCAGCACTGGATAGAGTTTTTCTTCAGGCGGATCCCACGGCTTGTTCAGGTAGTAGTGAATGCGGGCGGTGTTGATGGCCCGGATGGCCGCTTCGGTGTCCGCGTACGCGGTCAGCAGCACCCGTTTCGCCTCTGGATAAAGCTCCCGCGCCTTCTCCAGAAACTCAACGCCGGTCATCCCCGGCATGCGCTGGTCGCTCAGCAGCAAAGCCACCGGTTCCTGGCGCTTCTTCAATTGCGCCATTGTATCGAGCGCCGCCTGTCCGCTGGCCGCGCGCATCACGCGGTAGGTGGCCCCATAGTGCCGGCGCAGATCCTGCACCACCGCTTCCAGCACACTTACGTCGTCATCCACCGCCAGCAGAATTGGCCTCGCCATAATTCCCAGTCTACGGCCTTCCCGTACCTTTGTGGCTTACACCCTCTTGTCCGCGAAGTGCGAATTTTCGTGACCGCGAAATTCAACCCGCGTAACCTCATTCGTAGTAAAATTACTAAAGTGCACTATTTTTGCACTTGAGTTTGGTTACGAATGGAACGTGTGCCCGTGCGGAGTGTCTCAAATGCAGACAATTCCGGGATGTTGAGCGGGTCTGCCGATAGAGTCGTTTGGGGCCGGGCAGGTTGAAGGGCCTCAAGCGGTTTCCAGAATTCCCTTTCCGGAATTCCAGGAGCGGGGAGTTTGGTAAGGCTTGTACATCGTTTCGTTGGGGTTATCAGCCAGATGGGGCTCGCAAAATGATTAAGATCATCCTTGCCGATTCGCAGGCGATTTTTCGGGCGGGCACCGCCAAGGTGCTGGCCACGGACGAAGATCTGCGCATCATCGCCCAATGCGCCGATCTCGACCGGATGAACCATGCCATCAACACCTTTCCGGGGTCGATTGTCGTATTTGCCGCTTCGCTGCGCCCCGATCTGATCCGATTGCGCCTTTTGCTCGAGTCCTCGGGCAGCCGGGGCATCGTGATCGCCGAGAATAACGAGGCGGCTGGAACCTATATGCAACAGGGATTTCGCGGCGTGGTCTTCCGCGGCGTCACCGGACCGGCCCTCGTGGAGTGTGTCCGCCGTGTGGCCGCGGGCGAAACCTGGCTTCCTCCGCAGCTTATCCTGGCCGACTCGCCGGAAGACGACATGGTGGGCATGCGCGTGCGCGATCGACTCACTCCAAAAGAGATGCGGATCGTGGCCCTCATCGTCCAGGGTTGCAAAAATCGCGAAATCGCCAGCCGCCTCAAGACCACTGAGCAGGTCATCAAAAACTATCTGCGGTCCATCTACGACAAGACCGGCGTCAGCGACCGTTTGGAACTCGCGCTCTTCACCATCCACCACCGCGTGCTGGCGCAAGCCGCCGCTGAAATGGGCGGCAAACTCGACCTCGAAGAGCAAGCGGAACAAGCCGCCCCCACCGCCGTCGCGTAGAGACGATAGTCAGTAAACTGACCGCGAGTCTTAAGAAAGAACCACCAGAATGTCGCCGAGTGTGACCATGAGCGTCATTGGCTCGAGCGGGCTTGGGTCGAAGCCCAGCGCTAGATAGAACTTTTTCGCTTCCTCTGAAATAGCATGAACTACGATCCCGCGGATTCCAATCGCATCCGCCGCCCCGGCCACCCGTCTGGCTGCGTCACGAAAAAGCGCTCGGCCGATGCCCCTGCCTTGCCAGTCTCGATCCACGGCAAGCCGCCCAAGCACAACCACAGGAATCGGATCAGGCATATTGCGCTTGAATCGCCCCGGAGCGCATTCAATCGTGATTGCTCCCGAAGCCACCGCGTAGTAGGCGATTACCCGTGTGCCATCACAGACAACATAAGTGCGCGATGCTCCGCTCATTTGATTCGCACGCGCGCGACGCCTGAGCCATTGGTCCAGCGAATTCCCTCCAGAGCAGAAGTCGCCACACTCATGCGCCTCTGTGAGGATCTCAACGGGCTTAAGCTGACTCACTTCTCCCATGGAGCCGGAGTCTCAAGAGTGCGGCGCAGTCGGGGATTTGGCTGAGGCGGCCTATCGAGCCGGGCCAGAAACTCGGCGTAGGCCTGCGAACTGACGGCAAAAATGGTCCTGTCCAAAAGCGCATCCTCGGCGGCGTGACGAGCAGCACTCAATACAAAATCAGTGCGATTCTTGCCCGTAGCCGCAGCAGCGCGATCAATCAGTCCGCGCAATTCTGGCTTGATCCGCAGGTTTAAGGCGTCGCGCCCGCTCGTCTTGGATTGCATTGTAGGCATCGGAATCTCTTCACCAGACACAATCATAGCACATTGTAATGTCATTGTCATTACGGAGCTTCTTCGCTAACGAAACAAAGCCCGTGCGAGCCTCCCGCGAGCGTCTGCTTCACCGCAGGTGCCCTACAGCTTTTCAGCCACGCTCTTGGCCTGCGTAAACAGATAGAGATAATCCGGTCCGCCCGCCTTCGAGTCCGTCCCGCTCATATTGAACCCGCCAAACGGGTGCGCTCCGACCATGGCGCCAGTGCATTTGCGATTGAAATACAGATTCCCCACATGAAACTCCCGTGCCGCATGCTCGAGCTGCGCGCGGTCCGACGAATAGATCGAGCCGGTCAGCCCGTATTCCGTGTTGTTGGCCACGGCCAGGCCCTCTTCGAAGCTTTCCACCTTGATAATCGCCAGTACCGGCCCAAAAATCTCTTCCTGTGAAAGCACAGCGTCCGGCGCGATGTCGGCAAACACCGTAGGCTCGAGGAAGTAGCCTCCCTCCGCGGTTTCCGGCGCGTTTCCCCCGGCAATCAGCCGTCCCTCTTTCTTGCCCGTCTCAATGTAGCCCAGCATGGAGTCGAGCGCGGTCTTGTTGACCACTGGCCCCAGGTTAGGATTGCCCGTAGGATCGCCCACAGTAAGCTGCGCCACCCGTTCCCGCACCCGCTCCACAAACACGTCATAAATCGGCGCTTCAATAATTGCGCGCGAACACGCCGAGCACTTCTGCCCGCTAAACCCAAACGCCGAAGCCACCACCCCATCCACGGCCGCGTCCAGGTCGGCGTCGGCGCACACCAGGATCGAGTCTTTCCCGCCCATCTCCAGAATGGTCCGCTTGATCCAGATCTGCCCCGCCTTTGGCCGTGCCGCGCGCTCGTGAATGTCGAGCCCCACAGCCTTTGACCCGGTAAACGCAATGAACCGCGTCTTGGGATGCTCGACAATCGCATTGCCAAACGTAGCGCCGGACCCCGGGCAGAAATTCACCACGCCCGGCGGCATTCCCGCCTCTTCCAGCACTTCAACGAACTTGGCCGCAATCGTCGGCGAATCGCTCGACGGCTTCANNAAGTTCCACGGCGGAATCACCGCGCCCACGCCCAGCGGAATATACAGCAGCCGATTGCGCTCGCCGGGATACTGGATCGGCGTGGTCGCCGCTGCCAGCCGCAACGCCTCGCGCGCATAGAACTCCAGAAAATCGATGGTCTCCGCCACGTCGGCGTCAGCCTCGGCCCAGTTCTTGCCCACTTCATANNTTCAGCGCAGCGGCCATGGCTTGTTCCGCATGCTCCGCGCCGGCCTTTTGGTGCACGCCCACCACCTGCGCGGGCTTTGCCGGGTTCAGTGACTTGATCTTGCCTTCTGTCTTGAACCGCTCGCCGCCGATGACCAGGTGATATTCGCGGCCCAGTTGCCCGCCCACCAGGTCAAGCGCCGCCTGCATCGCGCGGGCGGTTTCAGGAGACTTGAAGTTGACGAACGGCTCGTTCGCAAACACGCCCTGGGGCGTGCGCGGCTGAATCTGCGTAGAAAGGGATGCGGTAGCCATAACGTCTATTAGTGTAGATCAGAAGGCTTATTCAGCCGCACACTTCCCCGATTCCGCACCGTGTAAAACCCAATCGCAACCGCATTGCTCACCACCACCGTCCCCGCAATCTTCGCCGCATATCCCACCGGATTCACCACATCCACAATCGGATAAACCGAGATCAGAAAGCTGATCAGCGAAGCGCAAAACCCCGCCATCGAAACCCACTTCAGCCATCCGGGCAGCCGTTTTCGCAGGGCCGTCGCTCCCATCATCGGAACCGCAAACATCGCCATGTACGCCAACGCGTAGTGCGTCACGCTGGCATTGAGCAGCACCTGAAACGATTCCTGCGCATGAACCCCCACGCTGGCCATCAAGATCAGCAGCATCACCAGCCCCGCCGTGCACAGGATCGAGTTCACCGGCGTCTTCCACTTGACATGCAATCGCGTAAACCAGACCGGCAGCAGGTGGTCCCAACCCACCGCCATCGGCAGCCGCGTCACGCCGGTGAACAGATAGCTCGCCGCCCCCAGCAGCCTCAGTTGCAGCAGCAGAATCGCGCCCATCGCCACCATGCTGCTCAGGCCTGAATTTCCCAGCGCCAGCCGCAGCGTCTGCGGAATCGGCGCCACAAAATCAATGTGTCCCGGCGTCGCGAAGGCCACCACCGCTCCCGTTCCCAGGATGAACATGGCGCAGATAATCGGCGAAGCGATCCACACCGAGCGCGTAATGCTCTTCGCCGGTTGCCGGCTCTCTCCGGCAAAAATGGCAATGTACTCAATTCCGCTCAAGCCCCCAACCATCATCTGACCAAACATCGCCAGCGAGCGCATGCTACGCACCGGCAGAGCGAACGGAAACTCCAGCGCAGGCCTCATTCCCGCATGATGGCGCCACACTACCCACGCCGGCAGCAGTATCAGCCCCGCAAACACCGCGATGATCGCCACGCCGCCAACGTTATGGATCCACTTGCCCCACTCCAGGCCTCGAATACCGGTGACTGTAAGCACCGCAACAATGCTCGCAATAATTCCCAGCGAAGCCGCATGGCTCTCCGGCAGCCACGCGGCACTGGGGCCGATCAGATAAGACAGTTCGGTCGGAATCGCATACAGAATCTCCGCCGTGGCCGCTATCGAATACGCCCAGAGATTCCACGCCGTAAGAAAACCGCCCAGATCTCCGAATGCCTGGTGCGCCCAGACATACAGGCCTCCTTCGAGCGGCATGATCCGGTTGAGCCCGATCACCACCGCCGCCATGGGAAAGTAGAAGAGCAGCATCGCCGCAATCCACGTCAGTGCCTGCCCGCGCCCCAGCCCCGCCGCCACTCCAACCCAACTGCTTCCCACCACGCAGAGCACCTGCGCCAGCACCAGGTCGCGCAGCCCCAGTTGCCGTTGCAGCCCGTGTTCCGCTAGGGATGAAGACCCACTCTTCGCCATCGTTCGGTTATCCTCGCACACTTCATTTGCGGTATCCAGTCGATAAGCCAAAATTCTTGAGGGGTGGATTTTCTTGAATCTTGCCCTAACACAAGATTCTGGAGACGATTGCGCGAAGTTCGTCTATGATTCGGATGCATGAGTTCCGTAGCTCGAGATGAAACCGCGAGATCGGAACAGGAAAGAGGTCAGTTATGGCAAAGTCCCCCCGCATTAAGTCCGAGTCTGTCAAACCTCCCGAAAGCAATGCCGAATCCCTCAAGCCGCCGCAGCCCCTTTCCGTGAAGCCGCCCGAGCCCACCGGCGGCAGCGCCAGGGCATTCGAACCCGAATCTGTGAAGCCTCCGGAGCCCACCGGCGACAGCGCCAGAGCATTCGAGCCCGCGTCCGTGAAGCCGCCTGAACCCACCGGCGATGGTGTCAGCGCTCTCTCAGTAAAACCACCCGAGCCCATAGGCTCTGCCAAGCCGCGCCAACTCAAACCCAGGTCCGTCAAACCGCCCGAGCCAAACGTCGCTGCGGCCAAACCCAGGTCCGTCAAACCGCCTGAACCGAACGTTGCTGCGGCTAAACCCAAGTCCGTCAAGCCGCCTGAACCGAACGTCGTTGCGGCCAAACCCAAGTCCGTCAAACCGCCCGAACCTGTCGGCGATGGCGTCAAGTCGCCAGCCCTGCGGGCGCGTGTCCTGCTCCCAGGCAGCGAAAAGTCTCCAGCCCCCAAAGCAGTCCACGTCAAGGCAACACCTTCCAAGTCGAAGATCACCGTCTCAGTGATTGTGAAGCGCAAGGAGCCGCTGAAGATCAACCAGCGGGTCGGGCGCTCGAGCGGCCCCGTGCGCGTGACGCGCGCTGAATACATGAAGCATCATGCGGCCGACCCCTCCGCCATCAAGCTGGTCAAGGCGTTTGCCAAAGAATTCAATCTCAAGGTCGAAGACGATCCAACCCAGACCGCGCGGCGAACCATCAAGCTCACCGGAACCGCGGCCGACATCCAGAAGGCCTTTGGCGTTTCGCTTGATCAGAAGAAGATCGGCGGCGTCGAGTATCGTGTTCGCGAAGGCGGCATTCACCTGCCCGCTTCGCTCACCGGAGTTGTGGAGGCTGTGCTGGGGCTCGATAACCGTCCCCAGGCACAGCCGCACTTTCGTGTCCGCACCCGCCGGCGCGCCGCCACCACCGCGCCCACCAGCTACACCCCGCCGCAAATAGCCCAGGCCTACAAGTGGCCCGCAAATGCCAGCGGAGCCGGCCAGACCATCGGCATCATCGAGCTGGGCGGCGGCTACAGCCAGGCCGATCTCAACGCCTACTTCAAATCGCTGAGCCTTCCCGCCCCGGCCATCACCACGGTCAGCGTGAATGGCGGCAAGAACGCGCCNNAAGATCGTCATGTACTTCACGCCCAACACCGATCAGGGATTCGCCGACGCCATCACCACCGCAATCCACGACACTACAAACAAACCCAGCGTCATCTCCATCAGTTGGGGCGGCCCGGAATCAACCTGGACCGCGCAAGCCATGACCGCGATGGATGCGGCCTGCCAGAGCGCCGCGGCTCTCGGCGTCACCATCACCGTTGCCGCCGGCGACAACGGCTCGTCCGACGGCATCAAGGGCGCCAATGTCGACTTCCCCGCATCCAGCCCGCATGTGCTTGCCTGTGGAGGCACCAAGCTTGACGCCAGCGGCTCGACCATCGTTTCTGAAGTCGTGTGGAACGAGCTGGCCCTCAAAGACGGCGCCACTGGCGGTGGCGTGAGCAACTTCTTCGCGCTGCCGAGTTGGCAGGCCAACGCCAAGGTGCCCGCGCCCAGCGGCAAAACCGGCGGACGCGGTGTTCCCGACGTAGCCGGCAACGCCGACCCCACCACCGGCTATCAGGTTCGCTATGACGGCTCGCCGACCGTCCTCGGAGGAACCAGCGCCGTCGCTCCGTTATGGGCCGGCCTCGTGGCCATCGCCAACCAGCAACTCGGCACGCAGGTGGGTTACCTCAACCCGATCATTTACACGGCCAAGCCGGCCGCCACGTTCAACGACATCACCGTGGGCAATAACGGCGCATTTTCAGCCGGCCCCGGCTGGGACGCCTGCACCGGCCTCGGTTCGCCAAACGCCGCCAAGCTGATCCCTCTGCTCGCCGCCCCAAGCGCCACAGCGGCCAAAAAGCCGAAGAAGGCGGCCAAGACGGTGAAGGGCAAGAAGCCTGCCAGGACAGTGAGGAAAGCCGGTCCTGTAAAGAAAACTGCCCCGGCAAAGAAGAAAGCCACGACGGCGAAAAAGGCTGCGCCGGCAAAGAAGAGCAAGCCTGTGAAGAAGAAATCCGGTAAGAAGTAGGCAGGCCAACCGAAGTATTCCATCTGCCCGCCCGCACCCGCAGGCGGGCAGATTCGACTCGGAACTCTTCCACAGCGCCGTCTCATTTTTGAGTATCAGGCCGCGTTATGATGAATCTGCAATGCCTTTTCCGATCAAAACCTGTGTCGTCTGCGGTGAGGAATTTGAGTTGCGGCCCGACAAGCCCGGCTTCGCCAATCGCTGTCCGGAATGCAGCACCCCTGAAGCCATGGATTCAGGCGAGAAACACCACCTCAGCGCCGACGAACTCAAGGCCGAAGCCGAGATGAACGAAGCCCGCCGCCGCACCATCCGCGACATGCTCTACCGCAACGACAGTTGAGCCTGACCCGCAAATGGATTTGGACTTTGTGCGAAAGGGCACGACTGCGC
>PLPU01000461.1:0-6213 GCA_003159975.1 Acidobacteriaceae bacterium | reverse complement strand
GCAGGCTGACGGGCGGCTTTTCGGTGCGGACCTGGTTCAGCGGCGAGCATGCGGGCGATTTCGTCCTGAGCCTCGGCGGCTATAACCCCGCTTACCGTGCGCCGGACCATTATCCAGCTGTGCCGCGACTCGGATTTATTTGGAAATACTCGACTCCGCTCCGTATAAGCGGCTACGCGTACTTTGCTCTCACCCAAAAGAGCATCCAGCTGGGTGGAGGACTTGACCTTGTTTATGAAGTGGGCCCGCTGCGCGCCTGGCTTCACGTTGAAGCTCACTTCCTGATCTGCTGGAGTCCCTTTTCCTACTATGTCCGACTCAGAGTCGATGTCGGCGTTTCGTTCCGCATCGATCTGCTGTTCTGTTCCACCACGCTGTCGGTCGATATCTCCGCGGACCTCCAGATGTGGGGAGAGCCGTTCTCCGGAATTGCGGTCATCCGTTTGTGTTTCGTCTCGTTCACCGTGGAATTCGGCAAGGCGCGCGTAAACCCACCGCCCAAGCCGCAATGGAAAGAGTTCGTCAACGCGTTTGTCACTCCTGTTCCGAAGCCGAATCCGCAGCAGGAGCAGCTTGCCCTCAATGAGCCCGAGAATCCGTCGCCGCTTGATTTCGTGCCGCTCAACGGCATCTCACCGGCGCCTGGCCTCACTCTGTCCGGCGGTCGTGTCATCAACTGGATCGCAGATCCCCAGCGGTTCGAATTGAATATCACGACGGCGATTCCCGCGGAAGTCGCGCGCTTCAACGATAAGCTCGGATTTCCTCTTGGATCCGCCATCCATGCACAACCGCTGGAAGGATCGCCGCACATTGCCCCGGCGCTCACCGTCAAGCTGGAAAGGGTCGGCGCTCTTGGGAAGATTGACCGCGCATCCGGCAATCTGTTCCCGATGCAATGGACAGCCCACATCGGCGCGGTGCCGGCGGCGTTGTGGGGAGAGCACCAGGACCCGGATAAGCCGGACGATTTGTCGGGCAGCAATGAAACGGTCCCTGGCATCACGCACATTTCGCTCGTCCCTGAGGTCGTCCCGCCTGGCAAGTCCCTCCCCGTCAAGATCGAGATTCTGCTGTTCCGTGTGATTTCCACGAAGGGTCTCGAATGGGAGCCGGTGCAAATTCCCCAGCACATTTTCGACTGGGAGGACTTTAACCCCTTCAAGACCATCAACGAACCGGCGGTAAGGAGTGCACGCAAAGAGATGCTGGACGACTTGTCCAGGTGCAGTCTCATCCCCCAGGACGCGGCTGAATCGATCGATGTCCGCAACGTGAGAGAGGAGCAGCCGTGCTTTATGGTTGACCCTGTTCTTTGCAGCCTTGGTACGGCTGAAACGGCCGCATAAAGGACCCCAACGATGACAAACACCGAAGAGATTGTATTTGTCGAGTTTCAGGATCCTGGCCTGAAGGCCGGCGATTAGCACGTCCATGCCGAGCTCTCCGTGAAGAACATCGCCGCATCCGCCTTCCCGGAACTGGAGGTCTACGCGGCCGACAAGTATTTGAGAGTTGCGGGCGACCGGTTTGCTATCTCCCCGGGCACAGTGGACTCGGTCTATCCGCCGGAGAACGAAAATGGGGATTTCAGCCGGAGCCTGCCGCACGTGGTTTTGAACCGGCACACGCTCCCGTGGTCGCGAACGGTCTCAGACAACGAGGCGGCTCACGTGCCCTGGATGTCGATCCTGCTCCTGACCGAAGAGGAGCTCAAGAGCGAAGACCTGGACGTGACCCAGCCGACGAAACCGGGGTCAAGAGACGACCACGGCGTTCAAATTCCCTGCGACTTACTGAAGATATCGGGCAAGCTCTGGTCGAAGATCGCACCCACGTTTCAAGAGCTGCGGTTTCTCGCCCATGTCCGCCGGGTAGTTACGACGCTCAAGAACGACAATTCGAAAGAGGAGCTCGAGTTCGGGCTGGTGATGGGCAATCGCCTTCCCCCCGCAGGAAACGCTTGCCATGCCTTTCTCGTTTCGCTGGAGGGTCTCGAAAAGCAATTGCCCGTCACTCACGACAGCATGAGGCAATTGCTTCCCGAGACCATCGAGTTAGTGGTGCTTCATTCCTGGCGCTTCTTCGCAATTGCGCAGGCTCGCAGTTTTGGCTCGGTGATCCACGGGCTGGATCATGCGGTTGGCCTCAGCCTCCCGCGCGACGGAGCGGGTCCGGCTTCCGTCCCACTGTCGATGGGCTACGCCCCGGTGTCCCACGACCTTCGGGTTGGGGGTCAAACCTGGTCGTGGTATCGCGGCCCCTTGACTCCCTACGGAACCAGGCGCCGGATTAAGAACGACAGCCGAAAGCCGATTCTGTGGGCCGACGGCGTGACGTTCTACGACCCCGAACTCGGGATGATGGACGTGTCCTGTTCCTCGGCATGGGCTCTGGGCCGCCTGATGGCACTGAACGATACGTCCTTCGCCACGACTCTGTATAAGTCGAAGCGCGAGAAGGTTCGCGGCACCATTGAGCGTGCGCGGTTCCGGATTGCCTGGGGAAAGCTGGCAGCGAAAGGTTCCGTCTCCACAGCGCGCCACAATGAAGTTGACGATGACCTGTCGCAATCTCTGCTGTCGGCTCTGACTGAACTTGGCGGCGTCAAGAGTCAGGAAGCTGCGGCAAAGACGCTGACAAAGAGTTCAAAACCTCGGCGCGCACAGGCAATGCTCTCCGCTGCCGAACGCACACAGTATGTGCGGAATGCCCTCACGCGAGATGAAACGATCGCCGAATTGCACCACGTTGGGGAGGAGGTCAGCCTGCTGGAAGCAGGCGCCTGGGATGACCCCGAACCATCGACACCCGACGCCATCATTGCCAGGTGGCTCGGCGATGTCGCTCTCTTCAAGAACATGCCGATCCACTACCTTATTCCCAGTGAACGGATGCTCCCAACCGATTCAATCCGTTTTTTTCAAGTCGACCTCTCCTGGCTTGAAGCATTTCACGACGGCGCCCTCAGCATCGGCCGAGTGACAGACACCGATGTGAGCCACGATATCGCCTTCAGCCCGCTGGTCGCAGCGACCGCACAGCGCGCGACCGCGGTGGCTCGGCCTCAAACCCGGCGACTGCTCGCCCGGCAGAACGAGCTGCCCATGCTGAAGCCGCTCTCAGGCTTCCTGCTGCGTTCCGAGGCAGTCGCTCAATGGCCGGATATGGAAGTGGAGGGTAAAGTGGGCGATACCGCTGCCACCACTCTACGGCAGCAGATGATTGGGCCCATCCTCATCTGCCTGTTCGATCATGTTGTCGACTCCGTGGAACTTCACCAGCCGTCGGAATGCGTGCATTTCGGCTTCTTCCCGAAAGACGATCCTTCGGGAGCGGTGAAGAAGAAGAGGCGCGCCAATGGAGAGGAGACCGACGAGAAGCTGGACCATATTCCTTGCCGCGAAGACAGTTCAGTTCTCGATATCAAAGAGCTGGTGAAATGGATGAAAGGTGACCAAAAGGAAGACTATCGATCCGATCAGTTTGCAATGCAGATGGTTACAGGTGTCGATCGGGTCGCTTTCAAAATCAGGCAATCGACCGCCGTCTGAGCGATCTTCATCGGTGTGTCGATTTCAAAAAAGATCCGGAGGGGTACCGGCCTCATCCAGCCTTGGCGCTGTCACCTTTTGCAATTCGGCCCAGGGCCTGCACGGCTGCGGAGTGTCTGTCCTCCACATTTCGATTCAGGAAGGGTGAACGTTCATGAAAATCTCTCTGCTTGCTCTCGCCTCACTTTCTTTTGCCGCCGCGCAGGTTGGGGCGCAATCGTCGACGACGGTGCCGCGGCCGTTCAACGATCCGGCCGACTTGCCTGAAACGCGGGCCGGTAAACAGGTGGAATTCAATCTGGACGTCGCGTACACGCTGGTCCATACTTACAATCCCGCGACCGGCAAGACCGATGCAGCCAGGCTGAGAACCTACAACGGGAATGCCGTGGGCCCGACGATGCGCGTGCTTCCCGGAGACACGCTGCATGGTATTGTCCGCAATAACCTCCCGCACAACCTCCTGGGGTGTGCCGACGGTCCGGATCACAACGTTCCGCACTGCTTCAACACCACCAATCTGCATACGCATGGACTGCATGTTTCGCCAAAGGGCATCAGCGATAACGTGTTCATCGATATCGAACCAGGCGGGTCACAGGAATACAAGGTCGAACTGCCGTCGAACCATCCTGCCGGGACCTTCTGGTACCACTCGCATCGGCATGGCTCGACCGCCCTGCAGGTCTCGAGCGGCATGGAGGGCGCACTGATCGTCGAGGGCCACCGCACCTATGCCGACAAGCAGGCGCATGGCGGGCTGGCCGATATCGACACCGTGCTGAAGCAGGCGGGCGGACGCAAAGTTGTGGACCACGTCGCGCTTTTCCAGCAGGTGCAGTATTCCTGCCGCGAACCCGACGGGACATTTACCTGGGACTGCGGCGCCACAGACGACGGCAAGCCGCGCGTGGGCATGATCGAGGACTACAGCGCAAATCAGTTCGGTTTCACGACGTGGTTCGATTCAGGGCGCTACACAACAATCAATGGCGCCGTTCAGCCAACGGTCTCGGCCGTTGCCGGCGACATTTATCGCTTCCGGCTGGTTCACGGCGGCGTGCGTGACTCGATCGGGTTGCACATCACGGCCGCCAAAACAGGACCGCGCGGCAATCTGCTGGCCGCGACGCTCAGCGCGGGGGTCGGCGCAACAGCTGCGCCAAAGTGGATCGACGACCACTGCAACATGAAGGCGACGGTGCCGCAGTTCGAAATTGCCGCCGACGGCCTGACGCGCACCGCGATGTTTGAAAAGCCGATCAACGTGATTCAGCCTGGTTACCGCAGCGATGTGCTGGTGGTCTTTCCGCACAAGGGCCTCTATTGCGTGACAAACGACGTCTTCAACCCGGAAGGCGTAATCAACCCGCAGGAACTTACGCCGGAAGCGTTGAAGAACCACCAGTTCATCCCCAGAGAGCCGCGCCTGCTGGCACTGATCGAGGTAACGGGCGACAACACCGTCGATCAGGCGCACCTGCGCGAGTATCTGGGCACGGAACTTTATAACGGCAATCCGGAACTGCCGGAGCCAGTGCGATCGCAGCTGCGGGCGTTAAATACGGCGGAATTCAGTCCCATGCCGGACCTGCGCGGAATCACGGACGTGGACCACACGTCGACCGTCTTCGATATCGAAGTTCCGCCCGCTGTGACGAAAGACACCTTTGAAGTGGACGGCCATGCCTATGAGCCCGATCAGTACAAGAAACTCACCCTGGGCAAAGTAGAGGAGTGGGACATCAGTTCGAAACTGGGAAACCATCCTTACCATATTCATGTAAATCCGTTCCAGATCATCGCTATCTACGGCCTCGATGGCAAAAGCATTTTCGATGAACAGGGAAATTGCACGGAACTGAAGAAGACCGAAGCCAAGCCGAACCCCGACCCGCAGTACTGTGATCAGATCGGCGTGTTCCGGGACACGATTCTGATCAAGAAGGGGTACCACGTCATCGTGCGGACGCACTATGAGGATTTCGCGGGCGACTTTGTTCTCCACTGCCACATTCTGGACCACGAGGACGAGGGAATGATGCAGAACATCCGCATTGTCGATCCGGCAAACCCGGATACCAGTCCATTTGGCGGAGAGACAGCCCACGCCCACCACTGATGAATGTGCTCGTGGAGGAGCGCGCACCTCATCTCGATTGAAGCTGCGCCCTTCCCCGCCAGCTACGGCTTCCCGCGCGCATAACCGCCTTTGCGCGTCGTTACGTCTATTCCGCACAGCTCTAGCAAGCAGCTCTAGCCGCAGCAGACCTAACGATCGCATCGAGTTAAGTCTCGTTTGACGCATGATCGCCGAAGCGCGGACTGAAATCGGATAGGTCCTCAAATTTCGGCCAGCGTTCACCGATCTGCTCACAAATAAATCTCAGTTCGCCTGGCGCCCCAGATCCGATTTTCGGAGCTGGGAAACCACGAACCCACACGACGATTATTGATCCGATCGCGGCCAGCCGCTCCATCCCTCACCGTGCAATACTAATCCTCCTCCACGCCGCAATCGTTTGCGTATAATTCATCGCTAACATCGCACAATGAAAGAACGATGAAGAGCGGGATGTAGACGATGATTGTCCCACAATATAGGAAATTCACCTGACCCCACCCCCTTGCCCTGTGTAGGCCCCTTTTTAACGATAAA
>PLPU01000497.1:7457-10924 GCA_003159975.1 Acidobacteriaceae bacterium | reverse complement strand
GCGAAGGGTGGGAAGCCACAAAGCTCGACCATCCCGCTCTCAACACTCCAACAAAGCTGGGTGACCCACCTGGGCGCCGGGGTACCCTCTGGGTCGGGGCACGGCGTCTTTGTTTTTGCCGATAGGGTGGGAAACGCTCGCCCGGTTGTCTCGTGCTGCTTCTTGGCATATACCTCTGTATAGACCAGACGAATTCTCGAGGAGGGCCAGATGCGCCGCACAGCCAAAATGTTCATGAAAGACCGGAGCTCCGCCGTTCGGTTGCCCAACAGTTTCCAATCCTCGACCGCCGAGGTCTTGATCCGCAAGCAAGGTGACGACGTGACCCCAGCGGCGTGGCCCGGCGACTGGACTGTCTACCTGGACTCTGCCCCGACTGCCTCCGAGCAGTTCATGGAAGGCGTGGAGGATTTACCCGTGCAAGAGCGCACGATCCTGGAGTATTGCGCAGATGAAAACTTTTGAACTCTCCAAGCGGACACGTACCGACGCAATCGCCTCGCTGCAACGCTATTTCGAAGAGAACATGTCTGAACCCATCGGCGACCTGCCGGCCGGACTGTTGCTGAATTTTTTTGTGGAGGAGATCGGCCCTGCCATCTACAACCATGCCATCGCCGATGCACAGGCGCGTTTGCAGCAACGCGTAGCCGATCTCAGCGGGGAACTGTACGCGGATGAGTTTCCCTACTGGCCAAAAGTTGACGCGAAGCGCAAGAGCCGGCGCTGACAATCATTCAATGAGCGGATGCGGCTTATAGAGATGCGTGGCCCGGTTCTTCAACCGGGAGGTCGCGAATGCGAAAGTCAATGACGGCTGCAACGGCGATGGCCAGCCAGTACGCAACGATATCCCAGACAGAGAAGAAGCGGCCGAGCACCAGGATGCCTGGAAGAGTGAGGCGAAAGGCATCGAACGCGGGTGTGTGGAAGAGCTTGAGGAACTCGACGGCTGTCGCAACACCTGCCGCGAGAAAGGCGACGGCAAACGGAGTCCGCGTGGGAAGAAGCGCCGAGACGATCCAGTAGATCATGACTGCCCAAAGCATCGAGCCGCCGTATTTGACGACGACATGCGGCAGGCCAAGCGGAACAAATCGAATCGCAACGCCCGCAACCATGGTCACGCCGATGAGCGCCAGCGAAACTGCAAAAGATCGACCGCGCATAATCGCCGAGCTCATCGGTTGATGGGCTCCATCGCTCAGGACGCCAGCGCGCGAACCGCCGACACTCCCGCGCCCAGCAGTGCGGTGCTGTCGTCGGGAGGAAGCACTTCCAGTGAGAAATTCTGCAGCGTGCTCATCTTGACCATGGACTCCAGGTGAGCGCGAAGCACTGGCAAATCGAGAAAGTGCGCGTTGTGGCCGGTGAAGTAGAAGCGCCCCGGCCCGGCGAGGTGAATGAAGGAAGCAGTCGCTGCGGCCAGGGCGCGGTGCCATAGATCGACAAACTCGCGGCAGCGTTGGTCGCCATCTTTGGCGTGAGCGAAAACCTCTTCAGGTTCGAGGTCGAGGAAGCGCATGCGCATGGCGCGGTACCCCATGATTCCTTCAAGATGGCCGACGCCGCCGCAGCCGCAATATTTTTCTTTGGGATCGAGGCTTACCGTCACGTGGCCGCCCTCCCAGACACCTTCAACGTAAGGCCAGCGGCCGTAGCCGATGCCGTTGCCCAGGGTCCAGACGCGTGTCAGCTTGTTCAGTTGGCCGCGTGTGGCGGCCACGCCCGCGGCGATGGCGTCGGCATCGTTGGCAATGTGGACAGGGGCCATGATGCCGCGCGCAACCAGCGCCTTGGTCAGCTCCTCTGAAAGGTGCATTCCCTTGAGCTGGGTCAGGTTCGGCGAATCCTCGATAACCCCCGAGCGCACTATGCCGGGAACAGCAACACCGACCGCGTCCACAGCGCCCTGCGCCGCGAGCGTGGACACCTGGATGGCAAGCAACTCGACCAACTCACTGGTAGGAAGTGCGATCAAGGCATCCACTTCGTCGGTTTCACTGGGATAGCGCAACAGCGCGCCCTTGAGCCGCTGGTCTTCAAGCCTTCCGGCCACGATGTGTTCCGTCATTACGACGCCGATGGCGGTGGTCATGCTGGCCCTCCGGGCTGGCTGTCAGCTTCCAGCCTCCAGCTTTCAGCTCGTTCAATGCAATCGGCAGGTAGATTGACACTGCCTTGAATCCTTCTTGTTTGGATGCGTTTATCCGCCATGTCAATCACCCCGCCTGATAGCGGTTGAGCCTGCCGATTCCGTTGAAGGCCGCCACCTTGTAACACTCGGCGAGCGTAGGGTAGTTGAAGACGGTCTCGATGAAGTAATCCACTGTGCCGCCAAAGACCATCACGGCCTGCCCGATGTGAACCAGTTCGGCGGCGCCTTCGCCGATAATGTGCACGCCGAGCACCTTGCGCGTGTCGCGGTGAAAGACCAGCTTCAATCTTCCCGTGGCGTCTCCGCGAATCTGTCCTCGGGCGGTCTCGCGGTAGTAAGCCATGCCCACTTCGTAAGGAACGTCTTCATCGGTCAACTGCTCCTCCGTCTTGCCGATGAAACTAATCTCGGGGATGGTGTAGATCCCGTAAGGATAAAAACTTGGATTGGAGCTGGTGGCATGGTCGTCAAAGGCCCGTGCGGCGGCGATCCGCCCCTGCTCCATCGAGACTGAGGCGAGCGAGGGGAAGCCGACCACGTCGCCGACAGCAAAGATGTTCGGAACGCTGGTCTGGTAATGCTCGTCGACGGGAATGCGGCCGCGATTGTCGGCCTGCAATCCGGCGGCGGCCAGGTTGAGGTCGTCAACCGCGCCCTGGCGCCCAATGGCGTAAAGCAGGGCGTCGCCCGATACTTTTTTCTTGCTCTGCAGGTTAGCCACGACGGTGCCGTCCGGCAACTCCTCGACACTCTCCACCTCTTCGCCGAGTCGCAGCGTGACTCGCGCATCGCGAAGGTGGTAACTGAGCGCCTCGACGATCTCGCGGTCGGCAAACTCCAGCAACCGATCGCGCTTTTCAATCAGCGTGACGCGAACGCCGAGTACGGCGAACATGCAGGCGTATTCAACACCGATCACGCCGCCGCCCACCACAATGAGGGTCCGAGGCAGTACCGGCAAATCGAGCACCTGGTCGCTGTTGATGATGGTGCGACCGTTGATCGGGACTTTGGCCGAGGATGCGGGTTTGGTGCCGACAGCCACAATAATTCGGTCGGCGTCGAGGGTGGTGTCGGTCTGAATGCCCTCGACGCGAACCTGGTTTGGGCCGGCGAAGCGGGCGATGCCGTGAACAACGTCGATGCCGTTGCGCGAAAGCTGAGCCTCGGTCACGTCGACCTCGGTCTTGATCACTGCCTGCACGCGGAAGGCGAGGTCGGCCATGGTGATCTTTTCTTTCACCCGGTAGTTCATGCCGTAGACCGACTTGTAGTTGTAGCCCGAAAGATGCATCACGGCTTCCCGCAT
>PLPU01000497.1:7165-7451 GCA_003159975.1 Acidobacteriaceae bacterium | reverse complement strand
GTCATATTTCACGGCGCTCATGCGAGGTCACTCCAGGGTTCGATGCGGAGAGGTCGGCTTGCAGCTTCCACGGGATGCGGCAACAAGTCCTCAACCGGAGGCTACCATAGCGCGGGGCTGCCGGAGAAAGGCAGTTTGTGTGAATTGTGAGGATGATACGGGGATAGCGCAGGAATTCTCTGCGCAAGTGAAGAAGGCGGCGGCAGGCCAGGTCCCAGCTTCCATTCGAGGAAGCTGGGGCGCAGACCCAGGGAGGTTCAGGCCTGCCGCCATCTTTGATCCCCGG
>PLPU01000497.1:2732-7144 GCA_003159975.1 Acidobacteriaceae bacterium | reverse complement strand
CGCTCTCAACTGTGCGCGGGGCGCAGGCCCTTTGTAAAGGCTGGCTGCGCCTTGCCGGACAACGTTCCGCCGGACTGCTTGTCTTCTTCCAGGCGGAATTGCCGGATCATGCCGTCGAGTTCGCCAGCCAGCGCGGAAAGATTCTTGAGCGCTGCTACCGCCTCTTCGGCGCCCTGCGCGTTATCAACCGATAGCTGCGAGATATGGCCGGCGGACTCGGAGATTTCGCTGGAAGCAGCGGTCTGCTCGGTGGCGGCCGTAGCGATGAGATGAATCTGTTGCTCCACCTCTCTTGAAGACTCGATGATGGCTTCAAGGCTGGTGCTGGCGCGGGCAGTCTCACCCATGCCGGTTTCAACGGCTGTCCGGCTGCTCCGCATCAATTCGAGCGTGGCCTTTGTCTCCTCCTGAATGCTGCGAATCGTGCCGGCGATCTCCTCGGTCGCGCCCTTTGTGCGCTCAGCAAGGCGGCGAACCTCGCCGGCAACGACTGCAAAGCCGCGGCCATGTTCGCCGGCGCGCGCAGCTTCAATCGCCGCATTCAAGGCCAGCAGGTTGGTCTGCTCGCTGATCTCCTGAATCACGTTGACCACCTTGCCGATCTCCTCGGAACTGCGCGCAAGTGAGTTCATTTTCTCCGAGACAGAACTGGTGGCGGCGGCGATCTTCTCCATGGTGGCGGCGGCGGCGTGCATCACGGCCCCGCCCTGGTTGGCGGTTTCAGCCGAGACGCGGCTGGCGGCAGCCGCGCTTTCCGCGTTGTGACTGATCTCGCCGATGGTGGCCGTCATCTCCTGCGCCGCTGCGGCAATCTGGTTCGTCTTGGCGGATTGGGTGTGCGCGTTGCCGGCGCTCTGGACAGATGCGGCGCTGATCTCGGCGCTCGCGGCGGAGAGCGTATCCGCACCCTGGGCCACCGATCGCAGCACAGAGCGCATTTCAGCAACCGTGGCGTTAATAGCCTCGCCGAAGCGCCCAATCTCATCCGTGCCGGTAATTCTGATGCTCGTCGTCAGGTCCTTGGCTGCCATCGCTTCCATAGCGTCCTTCAGGTGGGCTAACCGAGGCGCGATTTCACGGGTCAGCATCACGCCGACAATTGCCGAGAGCAGAACGATGAGCAGGGTAATTCCGGCGCTGATCCAGGCGGCGCGGTTGCTGGCACTCGTGGCATCTCTTGCATCCGCACTGCCGTTCGTTGCGTACTCTTCCGTGGCTTGATTCGCGGCCGTGGTCGCCGCGTTGATCTTGGCCCCGTTATGATCGGATTGCATAAGATCGACCGCATCGTTTTTCTTGCCCGCGGCGAGCATTCCCATGGCCCGGTCATTGTCCTCCTCATACTTTGAGAACGACTCCGACAGTTCTTGAAAGGAAGCACGGTCCTGCGGGGTGCGGATCAGCGGTTCGTAGGCTGCGGCAGCCTGTTTGAAGAGGTTGAGCTGCTTTTGGCGCTTCGCAGCGTGTACCGCCAAACAGGCCGGCGTAGGGCAAAGCAGCACATTCAGTTCTTCGCGCCGTACCTGGAGCATGGCGCTGCTCATGCTGGACGCTTGCACAAGGGCAGGGAAGCTGGTTTCGCTCACATCCGAGTTCTTTTGGGCGATGTCCCGAAATGTGAAGAACGTGTAGATTCCCAGCACGATGCAGAGGCAGCAAACAATGCCGAAAGCAAACGCGAATTTGCGGGCAATAGGAAGATTGCGAACCATTGACATGCGAGCAGCCTCTTCTCAAGCGATTCTCCAGTCCTCATCGGCAGAGCGGGGTGCAACTTGAGTGCGTTGGTTTGGAAATTGAAGGCGACTGGGGGATTCGCTCACCGGGCTTTGGGCCGCATGGCCGCCACGAATCCACCACCGGCCGCACCAACTCGCCAGTCCGGAACTGGCCGCTGTCCATCACCCTCGCCAGCCGCTCTGCGCACGCGTCCGTCGGCTTTGCCGGGGATTCGACCACCGATTGCAGAGGTGTTGAAAATGTTCCGGTCGATCTTTCCTCAAGGCGGCCTATTGAATTTGGATTGCCGATTGTGTCAAAGTTCCAGTATGGACAAGGGTTATGTGATCGAGACGCTGCGTAAACACGAGCCGGAGCTGAAGGCNNGCTCAGTCCGATGTTGACCTCATGGCCGACCTCGATCGGTCCAAGCGCCTTTCGCTCGTCGGCATGGCGCGGTTGGAGAATCGGCTAAGCGACCTGCTCGGAGTGAGAGTCGATCTATCTCTGGTGAACTCGATGAAAGAGGCTGTGCGCACGCGGGCCGTGCGCGAGGCCATCCATGCCTTTTGAAGATGCGAGATCGCACCTCGCAGACATTCTCCACCCCATCCTTCTGTCGCGTCTCATTTCCTGCAACAACGGCGGTACAAATCTATAACTTCTTCGACATCACAATGCAATGGCATTCAAATCCCGGCTTAAGCGGGATGGGATGGACGAACTCCTCCGTGCCGGTTTCCACAAACCCCAGGCGGCGATAGAGCGGCGGCAGCTCCGGCCGCAGGCTCAGCACCGTGATGTCCAAAACCTCGCATCCCCGCCGGCGCAGGTGCTCTTCCGCCGCTTCAACCATCCGCCGCCCCAGCCCCTCACCCTGACGCGCGGGATCGACGGCAAGCTGGCCCAGATAGCCCCGCGTGCCGCGCACCTCTGTGTACACGCAGCCAAGAAGCTGGCCGGAGCGGTCTTCGGCCAAAAGGATGGTGCCCTTGTTCATCATGGCCGCCAGGCGGTCTTCATCCGTGCGCGTGCCATCTATAAAGGTCTCCACGGAATACGCCGCATTGATCAGCGGAATCATGCGCGGCGCATCGTTTTCCGCCGCCACGCGGATCTGGGCCGTAGAGCGAAAACTTGATTCTGTATTTGCAGTCATATTTTCCCGCACGGCAAATGAACCGCTTGTTGTCCCTCAGTCCCCCATTTTAGTGCCGCCCGCGGGAGGGTCCTTCGTGGTCCCAAGGTGCCGGAACGCATTGACGCGCCGCGGTCCGCGCCGTAGGCTCATAGCATGGAATTCAAGGTAAGCGAGCTGGAGCGGGAGCCGATCGATTTCGACCTGGAAATGGCTCCTGGAGCGGTTGAACTGGGCGAAGAAGCCGAGCAGGTTGGCCAACTGGCTGCCGAAGGGCAGGCCGAGGTGCTCCACGAGCACCGCGGACCAAAGGACATTGTGGCCGACATCCGGCTCAAGGGCAGCTTTTCGGGCAGGTTTCAGGTCCCCTGCGCCCGCTGCGTCGAGCCGGTCGAGATTCCCCTGGCCGCCGATTACGACCTGATCTTCCGTCCGGCGGAAGCCGATTCCGAGCCCCTAGAACGATCGATTACTGCGCCGGAAACGGAAATCGGGTATTATCAAGGGGACGGTCTTTTGCTTGAAGATGTGCTGCGCGAGCAGGTGCTTTTGTCCCTGCCGGTCAGAACCTTGTGCAAGCCGGACTGCAAGGGACTTTGCCCGCGTTGCGGCCAGAACCGCAACACCCAGCCGTGCCACTGCGATGAGGGTCCGAGCGACCCCCGCTGGGAAGCGCTGTCTGGGCTCCGCGACCGGATTAAGTCCTGAGATATCAGCCGCTCCCCAGATTTTGGGGGCATTCCGCCAGCCCTGCTAAGCCTGCCCGGCTTCGCCAGCCGGTGGAGAGACGAAAGGAATTCTTGTCATGCCTAATCCGAAAAGGCGCCATTCAACGCGCCGCACCGCACTACGCCGCTCTCACGACTTTCTGACTGCCACCGGCCTCTCCGACTGCCCCAACTGTCACGAAAAGAAGCTGCCCCATCAGGCATGCCCCAAGTGCGGCATCTACAAAAAGCGGTTGGTGCTCGACATCAAGGAAACAGCCAAGTAGTCGGAGCCTCCATGCTCATCGACATTGCGCTCGACGCCTTCGGTTCCGACAAAGCTCCTGAGCCTGAGATCCGCGGGGCGATTCTCGCCTGCCGCGCTTTGCCTGTGCGTGTCCATCTCATCGGGCCGGAGGCGGAGNNGCTGAGCGCATCGGCATGGAGGAAAAGGCCGCGCATGCGGCGCTCAAAAAGAAGAACAGCTCCATGCGCGTCGGGCTGAAACTGGTGCGCGAAGGCAAGGCCGCCGGCTTTGTCACCGCGGGCAACACCGGCGCCGCCATGGTCACCGCCAAAATGGTGCTGGGCACCATGCCGGGCGTCGACCGCCCTGCCCTCGCCACTCCCATGCCAAGCTCCACCGGCAATCCCTGCGTCCTGCTCGACGTAGGCGCCAACGTGGACTGCAAGCCGCACAACCTCCAGCAGTTTGCGGTGATGGGCGAGATTTATGCCCGCACCGTCCTCAAGATCGACGAGCCGCGCGTGGGCCTGCTCTCCATCGGCGAGGAAGAGACCAAGGGCAACGATCTTACCCATGAAGCCTTTCCGCTGCTCAAGGCCCT
>PLPU01000497.1:0-2722 GCA_003159975.1 Acidobacteriaceae bacterium | reverse complement strand
GTGCTCCGCGAATCGCTCACCCGCACCGTCACCGCGCAAGTCGGCGCGCTGCTCTCGCGCAAAGCCTTCAACGAGTTTCGCCACCGCCTCGACTATCGCGAGTACGGCGGCGCGCCCCTGCTCGGCGTGCGCGGCGTCTGCATCATCGGCCATGGCTCGTCCAACGACCGCGCCATTTACAACGGCATTCGCGTGGCTTATGAATTTGCCAAGGCGGGCACCAACGCCAGCATCGAGCGGGAATTTGCGGGCCTCGCCAAACCAGCCGCACCGGCACGCGCCAAGGTCGAGCTTTCCGCCGATTCGCCCGCGGAGCCCGATGCAACCATCCACTAAGGAATTGCGAAGATCGCCCGCGATGCCTGCCAGATCCCGCCATGCCGTCTCATTCGATCCATCGGTACTCGCGAGTTTGGCCTGCCCTGCCTGCCACGGCGGCCTTGCCCTCGTTGAAGGAAGTCTTGTCTGCCAGGCCTGCGCCCGCGTCTACCCGATTGTCGATGGCATTCCGATCCTGATCACGGAGAGAGCCGTGCCGGCAGGTTCCTAGAAGCTTTCCCAAAAGCAAGCTTTGAAAAGGCACGGCGAGGTACCGGGGAACCCTCTGGGTCGGGGCCACCTGCCCGCATAGCCGAGACCAGTCAGAATGCGCGCCGTCCCCGCATCCCACGGATTGCCAATGACAAACGGTTCGACGCCCTCGTGCAGCGCCTTGAACTGGAGAGCTTTTTCAGCCTGGGTCGGCAAGGGGGCCTCAATTCGTCTTACCTGGGATTCGTCGTTCCTGCGATTCGTCGTTCGCTGGCTGGTATTTCCGCCGATTCGCTCGCGTCAAATGCCTTTGAAAATCAGGTTACACTTTACGCCTTCAACACACCCAACCTGGCCAACCGGATTGCGCTTCACTGGATCGGCCGCCATCCGTGGTCTGTCCCGCGCCGGCGCGACACGTCTCGCGACACGCCTCAAGTCGTCTTCATCGCTACTAGAAACGAGACCGCCGCTGCCATGGGCCGTTCGTCCCCGAAGAACGAGACGAACGCAGCATAGCGTGGTGTCTCAAAAGTTCGTATTAGAAATGAGCTGTCATCCTGAGCGGGTGAGAAGAATTACGCATCAAACTCTTTCAAAAGCAGATAATAGGCCACTTTTGTCCTGTGCAGGAACTGTGTGGAACAATCTGTAAATTTTCCGGTTTTGTGGCTTATGCACGGAATTGCCTCGGCGATCTGTCCCTGGCTGGAATGACTTGTGACCGCGTAGCCATGATCGAGGTGCGGATGCGTCGCCGGATAGAGCTCGACCACACGGTCTTCTGGGTGGCCTCCGTCCATCTTCAAACTCATCCGTCCATCCTGGCCAATGCCCTCCACGGTCCCGAGTTCACGGTTGGCCAGCTTCAAGTCGGGCGAGGGCGCGCATAGCCTTGAGGCAACGGAGCAGGGCAGGGCGCTTGGTCGTGGCTCCTGACAAGCCCTGGTCCTTGAAAAACGTCTTGCATCCGGCCCGCTTCAAAGCAGCGAGCTGCAAGGCTGTACTCTGGTCGTCGGTCGATAGTTAGTCTCTACGGCTTGAGAGGAATTAAGGCGGTTACGCCTTGCTTGCGGCCCATCCACGCCGCCGCTACTCGGCTCCGCCAACCGATCATTTCATAAACCCGTTTGTATTCGTCAGCTATATTGCGGGCGAAAATAGGCTCATGATGCGCGATCCGGTTCCGCAAAAGACGAATCGCTCTCAGGTCGTTATGGGCGATAGTCCGCGCTTGCGCGACAGTCATAGTGGCCGGAGCACCTGGAAAGAAGGTTCTGAAATGAGCATTCCATATCCGGCTGTCCTGCCCAACCGTAAATAGATTTTCCCAAAAGGCCAATTTCAGTTCCGCGACAACCTTTCCCGTCGTCGGTTGTCGAGCAGCAACGCCGCGTAAATCCGACTCAGGGTTGTAATCGGTAACCCGTTTTGGTCGCGGGAGGCTGCGGAGGAAACCATTAGACCATGGCCATGTTGCACCATGAACCTGCTCAATGGCTTCCGCAACGCCGTTCCGCAACGCTACCTCGCAAACCTGTAGCGGCACTATAAAAGCCGCTGAAAGGGTCAAGTTCCACTCATAGAGGGCAAGCGCCCGGTCCCGGTCGTTACCCACGGCCTGCAAGTAGGTGGCAAACCGTGGTGCGGAAATGACATAGGGAAGGTCACGAAGTTCGTCTGGCGTGAATGGCAAGTCTGAAACCTCTTTTCAACTGGCGGGTTTGAAGCATATAAAAGTTGACTTTTGACTAGGAAAATCATATATTATTCATATCGGCTTTGAGAATGCGGGCGTAAGCTCCCCCTCATCGTCAAAGGAGTAGCAGAAGGCCCGCCAGATGGCGGGCCTTCTGCGTTGTGGGGCTAGGGTTTACTTCATCGCTCCATACATTGTGACCTGGGTCTGGGGAGCATAAAACGTTGCAACCGCCCGGTAATGGGTCTTCCGCCCGACTTTGAAAAGGGTGGCAACCTTCTGCTGGTCCTCGCTCTGGTCGATCAGCTTCCGAGCGTGGGCGATCTGCTGCGGGGTCAATTTCGGCTTACAGCCGAATTTCACGCCCCGGAGCTGCGCGGCCTTCACTCCGGCGCGGGTCCGTTCGCTGATGAGGCTGCGCTCCAGCTCGGCCAGTACGCCGATCATCTGCCACATGGCCCGGCCTGTCGGCGTCTCGGTGTCGATCTGCTC
>PLPU01000182.1:0-27370 GCA_003159975.1 Acidobacteriaceae bacterium | reverse complement strand
AGAACTTGGCACTGTCCAGTACATTAGTACTACAGTTGTAATTGGCTTAATTGCAGGAGGGCCGGCAAATGCCCGGGCCTAAAGGCCGCGTTAGTCTGCTCTCTTTCATGGGGTTAAAACCTCCTGCTTCCTCCGGAATCTCCGAAGTACAACTGTAGTACTAGATCCATTTCATCCTCAGCAGCCAAAGCTTGACGCCTTGTGTAAGGCCTGTGTAGGCAAGGAGCGTCAGCAGGAGGATCGGCCAATACATTGCGGGCAGGTGAGTGAGGCCCAGCGAAGAACCAAACGGAGAATACGGCAGCCACGCTCCGAAGGCCATGATGGTGAATGTAGTGATCAGCAACGGCCAACTTGCACGGCTCTGGAAGAATGGAATCTTATTCGTGCGAATGATATGAATGATGAGAGTCTGGGTCATGATGGATTCAACGAACCAGCCCGTCTGAAAGAGCGGGGCGCGGGATGGATCCCAGCACTTGAATAGATAGAGCATGACAAAGAAAGTCGTGTAGTCGAAGATCGAGCTGATGGGGCCGATGCAGAGGATAAACCGCCTGATCTCTCCGATATTCCAGGGCCGCGGACGCGCGACCTGTTCGTCGTCCACAGCATCGTTGGGGATCGGGACCTGAGAGAAGTCGTAGAGCATGTTGTTGGTCAAGATTTGGATAGGGGCCATGGGAAGGAACGGCAGAAAGGCACTGGCCCCCAACACGCTGAACATGTTTCCAAAGTTGGAGCTGGCTCCCATGCGGATGTACTTGATGATGTTAGCGAAGACCTTTCGTCCCTCGATGACGCCGCCTTCGAGCACCATCAGATCCTTCTGCAGCAGAATCAGATCGGCCGATTCTTTTGCGATGTCGGCCGCAGTATCCACCGAAATGCCAATGTCCGCGGCACGCAATGCGGGAGCATCGTTGATGCCATCGCCCAGGAATCCCACAACGTGACCTTTGCCGCGCAGGACACGAACGATTCGTTGCTTGTGCGCGGGAGAGAGGCGGGCGAAGAGTGTTGTCTTCTCTGCCGCCTCGGCCAATTCGGAGTCGGACATTTTCTCGACTTCATCGCCTAACAGCATCGGGTCGGCGAGAAGTCCGACGTCACGGCACACTTTGCGGCTAATCAGGTCGTTGTCGCCGGTAAGTATATTTACGGCTACACCATGTTTGTGCAGCGCTTCAATTGCGGTTGCAGCGGTGGGCTTGGGCGGATCGAGGAATGCGACATATCCCTTCAGCACAAGATCGTGTTCATCTTCTTTCGCACAGGACGTCTTTCCGGGCAACTCCTTTACCGCAACAGCCAAAACCCGGAATCCATCGTTGCTCAGATTTGCGTACTCGTCCTTCAATCCTTTCATCAGTGTGGGGTCCATGGGTGACAACTTCCCATCAAGCTCAAATCGAGAGCATTGATGGAAGATCTCTTCCGGAGCGCCCTTGGTCAGGAGGATGGCGTTGCCCTCAGGATTCTGGACAAGTACGGACATCATGCGCCGCGTAAAGTCGAACGGGATCTCGTCGAGTTTCCTGTACTTCTGAATCAGGGCTTGCTCGTGGAAATCGGAGCTATTCAGGATCGCTGTATCGAGCAGGTTCTTCAGACCGGTCTGAAAATGGCTGATGAGGTACCCATCCCGGAGCACTTCATCCGTTTCCTGGCCGGCGACATTGCAATGCCGTTGCAGGACAACCCGATCTTCGGTGAGCGTGCCGGTCTTATCGGTGCAGAGCACGTCCATTCCGCCGAAGTTCTGAATAGCGTTGAGACGCTTTACGATCACTTTCTTGCGGCTCATGGCGAGCGCGCCCTTGGCGAGGCAGACGGAGACAATCATGGGCAGCATCTCCGGGGTCAGGCCAACAGCGACGGCCATCGCGAAGAAGAATGCTCCCCTCCAATCGTGCTTGGTAAATCCATTGATGAAGAAGACCAGGGGCACCATGACCGCCATGAGCTGAATCATGAGCCATGTGAAACGGCTCAGGCCCTGGTCAAAGCTTGTTGGCGATCCTTCCTGCGTGATGGAACTCGCCATGGTGCCGAGATAGGTATTAACTCCCGTAACGACGACGACCGCGGTCGCTGTGCCGCTTTGAACGCTGGTACCCATGAAGCATATGTTCTTGAGTTCGACAGGAGAACTTGCGGCGTGTGGGTCGGCATCGTGAAACTTCTCGACCGGGAGCGACTCTCCGGTCAGCGTACCCTGGCTCACGAACAGATCCTTCGCGGACAGAATCCGCACATCGCCTGGGATCATGTCTCCAGCCGATAAATTGATGATGTCTCCGGGAACGAGATCGCGAAGGGGAATCTCCTGGGGCTTGCCATCGCGGACCACGGTGGCGGTTACGTGGATCATCGCCTTGAGCTTCGCCGCGGCGGCGCCGGCACGAGCTTCCTGCAGGAATCGGAGCGAGACGCTCAGCACGATCATGCCCGCCATGACGCTTCCGGCGCGCGGATCGCCCGTAGCAAAGGAGATCGACGATAGAACCGCCAGCAAAATGACAAGAGGGTTTCGAAGGATGACCAGGAGACTGATAAACCAGCCGCGCTGCCGCTCTTGCGCAACCTCATTCGGCCCCACCGTGCGCGCTCTGGAGTCGGCCTCGCTTTGTGTGAGGCCTGTGGAAGTCGTGTGCAAGGATCGAAGCAGGTCATCCCCGTCTTTCCCCGCCGCATCGAGGACAGCAGGGGAGACGCGAATGTTATGTTGCTTTGCCTTAGGGGGGATTTGAGAGTTATCCGGGGCGGGAGGAGTTGCCGTAGCGCTGAGAGCGCCGGAGGTCACCTTTGCTTCAGCATTCTCGACGGCGTGATTCGAATCGAGTGTCCCCATCCTCTTAGATCCCTTCCCGGATCAGGCTCTGAACTCCGAGCTGAGATACAAGATGGCGCCGACGAAACCTGCCGGGATCGCAGTCGACAGGATGACCGCATAGTCCAACCCAGGTTATTCGCTCCGTTGTTGCAAGTTTTCCCGTTTCATCATCCAGACGATCGCCGCTCCAGCAGCGATGCCAGCCGCAAATGTCAATGCGGTAGTTTCGAGCGGGTGCCGCTGCAAGCGCCTCTTTGTGTTGTAAAGAAGTTCCGTAGCGGCGTCGGCGCCATCTCTGGCCGCGCGGCGAGCTGCGATGACACTGTCTTCAAGCGCGCCGGCAACAGCGGATGCCGCACGGGTAGCCTTGTGCGTTGTATCGTCAATCTGTTGGCCTATGTGTTCGAATACCGATTGCTCCATTGGATGTTAACCTCTCTCTTCCTTGAGTTCGATCATGATTTGTCTATTCTTCGAGGGCTGTTTCAATCTTACCGGCCGACTCTTGAATCTTTTCAGCAGTCTTCTGAGTTCCGTCATTTTCTGAACTGAGAGACGGCAGTATTTGCGTTGAGCTCCTCACTTGCATGCGCGATCCATTCCCCAAATTCATCGAGCATTGCAGGGATCTGGATCGGTCTCTGCGATGTCTGTGACACAAGTCTTCCGTAGGCATCATCCTAGAATCGCGGCCTCCGTGTATGGTCACAATGGACCGCCGTTTCCACTGCGCGCAATGGAGCAAGCAATTGAAAACAACCCAAGATAGTAGATCCTCCGCGAGTTTCATCTTTCTTGTTTTGGGTGAGGCCGATGGCCAGAGGTTCATTGAGCGTGGCTCGAGTTTTCATTCAGGAAGTTGAATTCCGGAGGCGATTGTGAGCATTACTGCACAGTATCAGGAGCGGGCACTCCGGTACCGTTGGACCAAAGAGGCATCCTCAAACAACTCCGCGCTGTAAAGAGTTTCCAGCATCCCTCCTAAACTCCTGATATCACACCCCCGCACTCTTGCCCTTCTTTAATGCCTCTGGAGCGGGTTCGCCTGAAGGCGGACCCATTTCTCTTGGTGGCCGTGGCTTTGGTGTTGTTGTCGCGGGAAGGGCGAGAGTGCTTATGCCTCGCGAATCTTCGACCCAAATTCAACTGGATGGGACCGTACGGTTAAAATGGCTGCGCCTATGGGAGGCCTGACTCAGTCAAGCCTTCCATACTTCATCGCCCTTCGCCGGGTGCCGCAACAGGTGTGGATGCGCCGCTCTTTCATTGGGAACTGTTCAAGGACGGAATTGCACCAAGACAAGCAGGAGTCTCAATCACCACTTCAATGAAAGGCCCTTGCAGCGCGGGTCTTCCATCTCGATTGCAACGCTGCTGCACCTGCTATCCTCTACCTCGACATCCACTCCGCGGTGCAGGCTTTTATACCTGGGGTCCCGCGTCACAATCAGTGCGCTGTCGAGCAGACTCTTGCAACGAAAGTCTTCGACCTCCATTGCCACCATTCTGCATCGATGCTCTTCCATACTCTTGTCCTGGCCTTTCCGCCGGTGGTTGCGCCCGGTAACCTCAAACACGAGCTGAAATGCAGTTAACACGGTCTGTGGGATTCGATCTGCTCAATAGTGGACACTTCGCGGGTCTCGGGTTCAATCCGACATTGATCTACCTCACCGATGGGCACTGCCGATTTCCGATTCGTTTTCAGTCGGGAGATGAGGTTTCGCGCCGCTTCGCGCGCATACGTCATTGAGATGAGGGCCCACTTCCAACNNATACGGAGCAATCGTGTGGGATCTGTTTCTTTCAACTGTCGGGTGTTTTGTATTGAGGCGTTGCTTCCGCCTAGTCGCAGAGGGAAGAGACGGCCCAGAGACGGGGGCGACCGGTGTCGCCATTGGCCAGGCTCGCGATCCACTTGCGTATGCGGGCGCCGCACTCATTCTCCTGGCCCTTGCTGCGAACGAACAGCCGGGACTGATTCGTGCGGCTTCTGAAACTCATTCCTGAAACGGCGCAGAAGCCATCCGGGACCCATAGGTCCTTCATCATGGGCCGGCTTTCACTGCAAAGGAGCGGGTACCCAGGCAGGCGTCTGGACACGTCCTCAGGCACAAAGCGTCGGCATGGAGCGGTCAGAAGAGACTGCCGATTTGTTGGCAACGCGAGGTGCGTGAGAGACGTGCTCAGGAAGGTGATCGAGGAGGACTGTTTTGAGGAGCGATTTGTGAACCTGGATGCGGCCGTTGTAGTCAATGAACCCGAGTTTGCGAAAGCGGTTCATGAAGAAGCTGACGCGTGAGCGGGTGGTGCCGACCATCTCTGCCAGGGCCTCCTGAGTTATGGGAGGAATGAACTTCGCCGGATCTCCAAGCTCACCGTATTCGGCCATCGAAAGGAGGAGCCTTGCCAGGCGCTTTTCGCTGGAGTTGAAGAGCTGATCGACAAGATCCGCCTGGGTCCGAATGCTGCGAGCCAAGAGGCGCGACAAGAACAGATCGGAGAGTGCGTGCTCATCATGCATCACCCGGATCATCTCACTTCGAGCGATCTTCATCGCATACGACGGCGTGATTGCAGTGACTGTGGCCGATCGGTGTCTGGCCGTTCCGGCAAGCGAATCCTCCCCAATAAAGTCGCCGGCGAAGAGGAGTGCAATCGCGGCTTCCTTACCGGTGGCCGAAACAACAGTGACTTTCAATCGGCCGCTCTGGAGATAGAAGACAGAATCGGCCGAGTCCCCCTGGGAGAACAAGGCGCCTTTTGGATCGCAGTGGACAATTCTTCTGCCTGCCCCGGCGCATGAAAGAAAGTGAGCAAGGTCGAATCTCGGTTTTCCGTCGATCGAGAAAATCTCGGTGTGAGTCATCGTGATCGCCTCTTTCTGGACTGCACCTGCCCTTGATTAGACCAAGGGGAATCCGCCGCTGTGTGAAGGTGGCATGAAAACGTGAACGCCAAGCATGGATTCAGCGCTCGGCACCGCAATCTCAGCGATGTGCGGCCACATCAGCCATATCGCCGTACAGGATTTCCCGCACTGCCCGCGCTCCCGGCGTCTTCGCCAAGATCTCTTCAATGCCCGTCAGGAGCGCGCTTGCGTCGTCCTGGAGGGTCCCATCCCCGAACGAATTGCTGCCACCGGAGGAGTTCGGAATGCAAACCACGGGCGTGTGTGAGCCGGCAGTTCGAATGAGGCTGGTGAGTCTCTCCTTATGTTCGGTAGAAATGGAGCGGCCCAGCAGCACCAGATCGAAATCGCCTACCTTGAACTGCTCGATCGCGTCTCGGATCGAACCTGCCGATATAACGACATATCCAGCGGATCTCAAATCCGAACCTTGCGAGGTCAGTCGCCATGAATCGAGGCCAACTGCGAGGACGACTGTGATATGCATAGCCACCTCCAAACCTGGCTCAAGTAGAGTTCTCCCCCACGGGCGTGATTAGCCGCGATTGCCTTTACCTTGAGTGATTTCTGGCCGTCTTGCTCGCGGACATTGACCGTCCCCAGGACTCTTGCGGACGCACCGCGATCGACGCAAGTCTGGGAGGGTAAGAGCGTGTCTTTCACTGAGAGCCCCAGCACTCGCAAACGAGGACTCGAGCGACTTGAATGCTCTTTGCCGGAGCGTCCCGCAACGCTAACAGCACCATATTCCAAGACTCGCCGGGGGCGTGTCTGTTCAGAATTGCTCACAATTTGAGGATTGCGAAAGAATTTACGTCCTGGAGTCGCTCAGGCGTTAACAACACGCTGATCGGCATCTCCCGCACTAGCCTGGATGGCAAACCTCATGTGAACCTGTTTCGCGCGATCGACACGAGCCCGCAGGAAAGCGGCCATATAGGACTGCGCTACCCGGCTCCAGATCATAGGCCGAGCATAGAGGTAGGCACGTTCGCGCATTGCCTGGCGCGCCTCATCGTTGGCCAGGAGTGCGATTGTTGCTGTTGCGATAGCGGCTGGGTTTTCAAAAGGCACAAGCACTCCGCGTCCCTGGTCCAGCAACTCCGCAGCGTGCCAGTATGGAGTGGAGATAATGGCCTTCCCAACGCCCATGGCATACGCCAGGGTTCCCGATACAGCTTGCGCTTCATGACAGTAGGGCGTGATGTAAATGTCGGCCAAGCCGACCAGCGCAGCCATCTCTTCAGGACTGACAAACCGGTTGATGAACAGGACCTGCCGCTCCACTCCAAGCTTCTTTGCCAAGGCCTGTAACTCGAGCCTGTAGCGATCCCCTTCACGGGCCCGGACGTGCGGGTGAGTGGCGCCTGCAATCATGTAGACCGCATTGCTGTGACTGGCCAGGATGCGCGGCATGGCCTGGATTACGCTTTCGAACCCTTTGTTTTGAGAAAGCAGCCCAAACGTGAGAAGGACACTCTTTCCCTGGCAAGAGAAGCGATTCTTATACAGGTCCGGCTTCTCAAAAGGCAGGTCGGGAATGCCATGAGGAATCAGGTCTATTTTCTCGGCCGGAACGCTGAACACCTCCTGCAAAACGTGCGAGGAATATTGGCTCATCACGATAAGGCGTTCGGAGCGTACGGCAATCCTGTGCATCACAGCGCGTTGATCCAGATTCGGCTCACGAAGCACCGTATGCAGAGTTGAGATTACCGGCATCTGAAGATTCTTCAGCAACTCCATGATGTGATTTCCGGATTTGCCCCCGAAGATTCCATATTCATGCTGCAAGCACACCAGATCGACGTTGCTCGCATTCAAAAAGCCGGCGGCCGCTCTGTAGGACGCGAGATCGCCTTCGCCGATCTCAAATCGCACCCGCTCGGGGTATAGGTAGGATGATTGCCCGTCGTTGACCGCAACGACCGTTAGTTGGGCGGCTCCGTATTCGGCAGCGATCGCGTTACATAAATCTGTCGTGAAAGTCGCAATTCCACACTGCCTCGGAAGGTGGTTCCCAACCACCGCTATCCTGATCGGGCGTTGTGCGCGAGGCGCCAACTGAAGAGAGGAAGCTGAATCGACCCCGAATATCCTGTGCCGGCTGTCGGGGTAGATGAGACGGTTTGATTGCGGATTGAAAGTGCTACTCGGAGCGGCCATTTCGCGGGTCTCCCATGATCGTCGGGCGGTGATTGAAAGCAATCTAAGCCCTTATAGGGGCGTGGATTTGCTTCGCGATCTCAAGGGATTTCTCAGAAGCTGCCATTGAATAGTCCTGAGCCCTTGAACTCAGCTCTTCCGCGGCTTCGTGATCGCCTCGGTGGTGCGCGGCCGCAGCGGCAGTGTGAGCGTGGGCTGCGTAGATATGCAGGTCCGCCGCGGTGTCATATTCGCTCTGGGGCATTGTGTTCACCATCTTCAGGAAGCGTTGTGTCTCTTACATCTGCAGTTTTCCACTTTGCATTTGAAGACGCTGAGCAATCGTATACATCCCTGCCGAGCTGACCTTGCGTCCAAAACGACAATGCGGATGGAGGATAAGAAGAGGGCCCAGAGGGGAATCGCAGAGCCCCAATGCGTTTTAGAATTCGCCGCACTGTACTCGCGAAACATGTTCAATTCTGTACAGCCAAATCATGGCTGCCAGCCGTAGAGTCGCCTCACTCGGTGTCGCGTTGCCGCGAACCTATCAGCAGCCGGTCGGTTGGAAGGCAACTCGTGATTGGAGGTGTTGGCAGCAGGCTCGCGCTATCCGGTGAAGACATTTCGTAACTCACTGGCACCAGGCGAGAAACGATGAACCGCACACTATGGGAGTTAGGCTATGTACTACTATTTTGGGGGAATGCATTGGATTTGGTGGGTCTTCTGGATACTCCTTTGGATGGTGTTCTTTTCGTTCATGACGCCCGTGCGCCGAACTACATACAGGGAAATGCAATCGCCTCTGCAGCTCCTGAAAAGGAGATATGCCGCCGGAGAGATCACCAGCGAGGAGTACGAGGAACGGCGGGCCAAGCTGCTGCGGGATGCAAATGTGAAGTAGGGGTGTCTCCCTGGATTCAGCCAGCCACAGCCAAAAGAGACTTAGGAATCGTTGCGTTTATCGGGCAAGGTTCCGTGGGCCGTGGATCCGCGCAGCATTGTGGCAGATCACGCCGCCAGCAACCGCAGCACATGGTTAACAATCATCAGATCCTCGGCGGGAGGAATGAGGCGTACGATCACTGCGAAGTGTTCCGCCGAAAGCGCCGCCGGGCCATGAACGTTGTTGCGCGCCGCGTCGAGCGTGATGCCCAGCTTGCCAATTCCCGTACAGATCTCCTCACGGGATGCGATGTCATTTTCGCCGATGGCGCCGGTGAAGGCCAGCATGTCCGGGCCGCCTAACTCGGCCACGTAACCGCCGATCCACTTGGCGATGGTCCAGGTAAACTTCTCTACGGCAAGCCGCGCCTTCGCGGGGCCGTGCTCGATGGCGTCGCGCACGGCCGCTGGAGAGTTTGCTCACATGGTTGGCACTGCTTCAGTTTCCGATCTGAACCGAACATTCCGATTCAGATCGGCATGGGATCGCCGGCGCGACTCCGTAAGAATGCACATCGATGCCGCTTGTTCTAGGTGTTGTACTCGCGCAGTTCGTGAATCAGGCGCCTGGCAGAATCCGGAACCGGGACATTGCCGTCCAATATGTCGTGCCTGTTCACATTGTCTCCGTACGCTGCTTTATCGCCACTCTTGTCAGCCTGAACGACGGCGCCGTCAAGGCTTACTCCGGCAAAAATGCCCTTGCTGCGCGAATACGACAAGATCTCCGCGTTCAGCTTCAGGTCCGTTGAGGCCGCAGCCTTCCGCCCGACAGGCCCTGCAGCCACTGAGGCGTCAGCTCCCAATTTGAACTTGTCGCTGAGAAGGCTATGCAATGCGTGCTCGTTCATAAAGAGCATGACGAGGTCCGTTGAAGAGCCCCCGATCTGGTATCCCACGCTCCCACCGTCGATGGCGATGAACATCGGAGCGCTCCAACCGTTCGAGGTACGGCAGGTTGCCACTCCGCGACCGTAGTTACCCCCAAAAATGAAGGCAAACTTCACATCCCCTGGGATGATGGCAATACACTTTGCCGATTGCAGCAGGTCATGTGGAATGCCCTGATCCGGCGTATCCATAATCTCCTTGAAGACCTGGGCAGCCTTGCGGGTTCGGGTGGTATCGTCCTCGCGGTCGGAAGCGATCGCGACTTGAGCCGCAAACAGAACAAGTGTTGAGAAGATCAGAACGCGTTTCAGCATAGAATCCTCCTCTTTCGATGTAGAGATTGAGTTTGAGCTGGTCCGATTCGCAACATGCCTGCAAGAACTCCTCGGCGCGATTGCCGAATGGGTTGCAGCGCATATGTACCGTGCGCCGACGTCCAGGCGAAGCTGACCTGGAGACTAAAAGCCGATTGCGCGCACTTCTGTTGCCGGTCAAGAGCCAGGAAACAAGGCGGTCTTCATCCAAGCCCAATCTCGTTACAACGGAATCCTAGGCAGCGGGCGAGGTCAGAATCTGTTCACAATTGACCGGACTCCCCGTCGCGTTCTCTTGGATAGTACTCATGGCAGCCCTGCGATACCTGCCACGTCTGGGCGTGCTGAGGAGTGGACTATGAACGCAACAGCCGTAGAGAGAATTAAACAGCCGGAGACTGAGCCATCCGACGACGTACACCGGATTCTTCCACCATCTACCGTGTTTCTCGTAAAGTGGGGTTTCTTTGCGCTGGTTGGGATTGGCATCGTCCTTTCGGTTGTTCTGGGCCTTGTCCAAAAGTGGCTCTGGATGCGGCAACTCGACTATGTTGGCATATTCTGGACGATTCTCTCGGTCAAGTGGGGAATCTTCGGCGTCACCTTGATCATTTCAGTTCTGTATCTATGGCTTAATCTTCGCTTTGCGGCAAAGAATATCGACCTGGTGGATGGAGAAAGCTTCTTCAACAAGGCCTTCAAACATCCTGTAGACGCCAGCAGGACAATCAACGTCGTCGTTAGCCCGCAACTGCTGGTATTTGCGATCGATTTCGCAATTGTGGTTCTCTCGCTGATCTTTGCGATGAGCGTATCGAGCCAATGGGACACATACCTCCGCTTTCGCTACGGCGGGTCGTTCGGAGTTGCGGACCCGCTCTTCGGCATCGACCTGGGGTTTTACGTTTTCCGCCTTCCATTCTATGAATTGGTCCAGGGAAGCATTACTGTGCTAACCGTGTCGGCGCTCGCGATTCTCACCTTTTGTTCGATTTTCGGAGTTAGCCAGTCGAAGTCCAGCGGAAAGATCACAGTGCCCGACGGCGCCCGCAAACACTTTATGGTGCTTCTTTTCATCCTCGTGGCCAACTTAGGTTGGGGTTTCGTTCTGGACCACTATGAACTGGTCTATTCGACCCTCGGCGTGGTCCATGGAGCCGGCTATGCGGCAGCGCACGTCACGAGAGTCGCGCTCTGGGTTATGACCGGCGCTTCGGCGCTGGCGTGCGTACTCCTGGCGATTAGCTTCTTCCGCGCGCGCACCAAGTACATTGTCGCCGGAATTGTGACTTACGCAGGGCTGTATGTTGTTGCGGTGCTGGCGCTGCCATTCCTCTTTCAAACATTCGTGGTAAAGCCTAATGAGTTAAGCCTTGAGACGCCTTATCTGAACCATTACATCGACTACACACGCAGGGCTTATAAGCTGGACGGCATTCAGGAAACAGCTTATCCCGCTCTCGCAGATCTGACTCCCGACGTGATCGCAAGGAATGAGGATACGATCCAGAACATCCGACTTTGGGACACGCGGCCGTTGCTTCAGACTTATCAGCAGACCCAGGCGATTCGTCTTTACTACGAGTTTTACAACGTGAATGTGGACCGATACCATCTGGCGGATGGTTTCCATCAGGTGATGCTCTCACCTCGCGAACTCGCCTCGCAATTACCCGCTCAGGCGCAGACCTGGGTGAATGAGAATCTTGAGTTCACGCATGGCGAGGGAATGGTGATGAACTTCGTGTCGAGTTCGACCGGAGGAGGCCTTCCGCAGTATCTGCTTGAAAATGTGCCTGCCAAATCACAATACGGCCTGACAATTACACAACCTGCGATCTACTTCGGAAACGTGGCTCCGGGGTACAAGATAGTAAACACTGGAATCAAGGAATTCGACTATCCCAAGGGCAATGAGAACGTGTATGCGAGCTACCAGGGAACGGGCGGGATTCCAATCGACAGCATTTGGAAAAGGCTTCTGTTCGCATGGACGCAGAAGGACATCAACATTCTGCTTACCGGTTATCTGAGACCGGATAGCCGCATACAGATCTGGAGAGGAGTGCAGGAGCGTGTTGCGCAGGTGGCACCGTTTTTGCTTTTGGACAAGGTACCATACGCCGTGCTCAGCGAGGGAAGGCAGTACTGGATTCAGGACGCATATACAGTTTCCGATCGCTACCCGTATTCCAATGTGCAGACGGATGGTTCGGCACAAGGGATGAACTACATCCGCAACTCCGTCAAAGTTGTCGTGGATATGTATAACGGCACGGTATCGTTCTACATCATGGACCCCAACGATCCGCTGCTGGCGATGTACAAGCGCGCATTTCCTGGAGTGTTCAAGAACCTGAACGAGCTTTCCGCGGACTTGAAGAGTCATCTCCGCTATCCGGAAGACATGTTCGGGATTCAGGCGGATGAATATAAGACCTTCCATATGACCGATCCACAGGTGTTCTACAACCGGGAGGATCTCTGGGTTGCGCCACAGGAAAAGTATGACGGCGCGGTGGCCGCGATGGATCCGTACTACATCCTGATGAAGTTGCCAGGAAGCCAGCAGCTTGAGTACCTGATCATGACTCCTTTCACGCCGCAAAAGAGGGACAACATGATTGCGTGGCTGGCCGCGCGTTGCGATTTCCCCGATTACGGGAGGATGCTGTTCTATGAACTTCCGAAAGACAAACTGATCTTTGGGCCGAACCAGATCAGCGCGATGATCGACCAGAGCACGACGATCTCGCAGCAGCTTACTCTCTGGGATCAGAAGGGATCGGGAGTCATTCGCGGCAAGCTCATCGTCATTCCGATCGAAAACTCGTTCCTCTACGTCGTTCCTCTGTATCTGAAGGCTGAAGGTACGAGCTTTCCTCAACTGAAACGAGTGATTGTTGCGACGGGCGATAAGGTCGTAATGGAACCGACACTCGACGAAGCGCTAGGCTCGTTGTTTGGGACAGCACCGGCACAGTCTGGTCCTTTGGCCGGGAAGCAAGCGGGAGCGCAGGCGCCGCTGTCGAAGGCGGCGCGGGATCAAGCTGAGGCCCAGCTTGCGGAGGCGCAGAAAGCAATCAACGCACTCAAACAGATCTTAGTTAATCCGCAACAATAGACTGGGCGCTCGAGGCGAAATGCCGATGATCGGGCACACTCAGCTCTCCTGAACGGAAACAGGAAGCGAGCAGGTCCAAATGAATTTGCAATTGCTGAAAGACACCGCAAAGTTGCTCTTTGCCGATCACAAGGGTCTGCTTGCGATGGATGAGAGCACTCCGACCTGCAACAAACGGTTTGCCAGCCTGGGGATTCCGCAGACCGTGGAAGCTCGAAGAGCTTACCGCGAATTAATTGTGACCACTCCAGGGCTCGGTGAGTCGATAGGTGGCGCAATCCTCTACGACGAAACCATTCGCCAGGAGAGGAACGACGGAACGCCCTTTGTCAAAATCCTCATTGAGGCGGGTATCATTCCCGGCATCAAAGTGGACACCGGCGCCAAGGAACTGGCTGGCCATCCGGGCGAGAAGGTCACCGAAGGCCTGGACGGATTGCGCGATCGACTTCAAGAGTATTTTCAAATGGGCGCGCGCTTTGCCAAGTGGCGCGCTGTGATTGCCATCGGCCGTGGGCTTCCGAGTTGGGGCTGCATTGAAGCGAATGCCCATGCTCTAGCTCGCTATGCGGCACTGTGCCAAGAGGGGGGTCTTGTCCCTGTTGTCGAACCTGAGGTCATCATGGATGGAGAGCATACGTTGGAAGAGTGTTGCGAGGTCACCGACGAAGTGCTGCGCACAGTATTTGTTGAGTTGTNNAGCGAGCCGACATTGGACGAGGTAGCCGACGCCACCGTGAACTGCTTCCTGCGATCCGTGCCCGCCGCTGTGCCGGCGATAGCGTTCCTGTCGGGCGGTCAACCTGCGGAATTGGCCTCGGGTCGTTTGAATGCGATGAATGTGAGATTCAAGTCGCGGTTACCATGGGCGTTGGCATTTTCGTTTGCTCGCGCCATTCAGCAGCCTGCCTTGGAGATTTGGAAGGGGCAGGAGGCTAATGTATCGGCGGCACAGCAGGCTTTGGTTCACCGCGCACGCTGCAATCAGGCGGCGCGGCGCGGTGAATACTCGCAAGCGATGGAGAAGAGATGACTGGAAGCAAGCACAACCGTGAGGGAAATAGTGGTGAAGACAGAGAACCGGACCCCGGTCCTTACTGGAGACGGATGCATCGTGACTGGCGCTTCTGGGTAGGCGCAATCTTCATGGCCTCGGCGCTCGCCATCTATGTTCTGAGTGGCGATCTGGCGTGGGTTCCATGGCACCAATCGCGATAGCCAGCGTGAGCAGCGACCGGAAGATAAGAGGTTCACTCAGATTTCCCAGGTCGGGGAGCCTGCTGCCAGCAATCCACCGGTACGAACAACTATGGTTGCGCCGTTGAAATCGATCAAACGCCAGCCGTCAGCAATAAGAACGAGGTGACCAACGATGGGTCAAATGCCTTTGTATCCCTTGCGCTTCGAGCCTATTTATCAATATCGTCTGTGGGGCGGCCGCCGACTGGCCAGTTTGCTCTCCGCGCCGCTTCCGGGCGATGAACCTATAGGCGAAGCGTGGGTGCTGAGCGACCGTTCCGACCACCAAAGCCTGGTCGCCAACGGAACGCTTCAAGGGCTGACTATCGGTCAATTGATGGAACAATTTCGAGAACAACTGATGGGGAAATTTGCTCCTCGCTTCCGCCGCTTTCCCCTGCTCCTCAAATTTCTTGACGCACACGAGATGCTCTCCGTGCAGGTTCATCCCAGCGACGCCTACCCAGACCTGATCCCACCCGGCGAGACGGGGAAGACCGAAGCTTGGGTCGTGATCGAGGCGGAAAAAGGAAGCCAGATCTATGCGGGCTTGAAACCTGGCACGTCTGCCGACGGTCTGCGGCACTCCATCGCTGGCGGTGCGATTGCCGATTGCCTGGTGGGCATTGTCCCGAAGCCGGGCGACTCCGTATTTATTCCTGCGGGAACTGTTCACACTTTGGGCAACGGTATTGTTGTCTTTGAGGTCCAGCAAAACAGCGACGTGACATTCCGCCTTTACGACTGGGGCCATGTCGACGCGAAGACTGGAGAACCACGGCCGCTTCAAGTCGATCAGGCGTTTGCCTGCGTAGATTTTGAAGAAAGCAACGGTGGTCTGGTCGCGCCCCGCATAGAAACGACGATGCCCGTTGAGCGTGAGAGACTCTTTGATTGCGAACCATTCCGGCTGTGGCGATTACTCGGTCAAGCGTCCTTCCCAGTTGGAGCCATAGGAGAGCCGCGTGTGTTGGTTTGCATTGGAGGTTCAGGACAGCTTGAACATGCCGACCTTCCTTATGCCGTAGGNNTCGTAAGGAATTGGGGATAGTGCGGAATTAGCTGCAGTGCGATGCTGCAAAGTGCGAAAGCTGAAGTTGATCTTGCGAACCCTCTGAGGTGGGGATGAATGAAAAAACTCATTGTGTTCGATCTGGACGGAACCCTGGCGCCCAGTAAGTCGTCCCTGGCTCCCGAGACGGCCGCATTAGTGCATGACCTCCTAGGCATCATCAAAGTAGCAGTCATCTCCGGGGGCGCGTGGACCCAGTTTGAAAAGCAGCTTCTCACGGATCTTCCCCAAGGCAGTCTCCTCGCGAACTTGTCCCTGCTTCCAACTTGTGGGACAAAATTCTTCCAGTACGAAGGGAAGTGGACGGAGCTTTATTCAGAGGATCTGACTGCGGAGCAAAGAAAGAAGATCATCGACTCTCTGAACAAAGCTGCGGGCGAATCGGGTTTTCACACAGAGAAGGTTTGGGGAAAGGTGATTGAGGATCGGGGAAGCCAGGTTACATTTTCCGCGTTAGGTCAGCAAGCGCCTTTGGCAGAAAAGGAAAAGTGGGATCCCGATTTTGCCAAACGGAAGAAGATCACAACGATCCTGCAGACTCTTATCCCGGAGTTTTCTATCCGCATGGGCGGTGCAACCTCGATCGATGTGACCAAGCCGGGCATCGACAAAGCCTACGGGATAGGAAAGCTAAAAGACACTCTCCACCTTTCATTGAAAGAGATGGTCTACATCGGAGATGCTTTGTTCCCCGGCGGGAACGATTATCCGGCGGAACAGGCGGGGGTTGTTTCAATCCCTGTAAAAGGGCCTGACGATACCAACCTGGTCATCAAAACAATCATCGCTTGCTTAGGCGATAAGTGAGCGTGCGCTCGCGAGGAGATTCGATGAGTGGATTCAAGCTGCAACGACTGGGGATGATGATGGAGCCGGAACCAGGTAATCCGCATGAAGTGGAAGGCGTGCTGAATCCGGCTGCCGCCCGCGGACCCGACGGTCAGCTCTACTTGTTCCCTCGGCTGGTCGCGAAGGGAAATTATTCGCGCATAGGCATTGCACGAGTGCGGTTCAATGAAACCGGCGATCCGACAGGCGTCGAAAGGCTCGGCATCGCGCTCGAGCCGGAAGCTGATTATGAGCGCCGGCCCAACGGCGGCGGCGGTTGCGAGGATCCGCGCGTGACTTATGTGGAACCACTTCAACACTACATCATGTCTTACACTGCATTTTCGCCCCAGGGTCCGCGCATAGCCCTGGCCATGTCGGAGGATCTCTTTCATTGGGAGCGTCTCGGTCTCGCAACCTATGCGCATTGGCACGGCACGGAATTGGGCAACGTGGATGACAAAGATGCCAGTTTCTTCCCAGTCGCAATTCCAAATCCATCCGAGCATCCGGAACTGGCGATGCTTCATCGGCCACTGTTCCCAGGCACTCGACCGGAGGAGACTGCCTGTTGTCCGACATCCCGCGAGGTGGATCTCGATCGGGAGAGCATCTGGATTTCGTATTGCCCAATGGCCCTGCAGGGACATGACCTCAATCGTCTTGGCAGGTTTACCTCCCATCACCGGCTGGCAATTCCAGTGTCGGCATGGGAAAGGCTCAAGATCGGCGCTGGCACGCCCCCGATCATGACCCGGCACGGTTGGCTGATTCTCTATCATGGCGTCAGCGAGAGGCCGCAACCGAACGCCTCTGAACACCATCTTTGCTATTCGGCCGGCGTGATGGTGCTCTCGAAGGAGCATCCGCAAATGATCCGTTATCGGTCGGCCGAACCGGTGCTCACTCCAGAACTGCCGGAAGAATGCCACGGGACTGTCGCCCATGTTGTGTTCCCTACCGGCATCGATCGGCGCGACGATCTGGGCGCCCCCGATCGCTTCGACGTCTACTATGGCATGGCTGACAATCGGATTGGCGCAGCGCGCCTCGACGTTCCGGACGAGCTACCAACGGATGCAGTCGCCAACGCGGCGGGAGTAAAGGTATAAAGCGTTCAATGGCCAGTCGCGCNNCCTCCAGTGTTCTCATCTTGACAACAAGATCATTGGACAGACGATGGGTTGGGACAGGTTTCAAATATGTTTGGCTAGAATTCGGATCGGTTCGGAAAATGGAGGTGAGCTCATGCGCGTTCGTGGAGAGTGGCTGGTGTTGGCCATCCTGGCTGGTTGCGCTGTTGCCGCCAGAGGACAGGACGCGAAGGGAATCGTCGGGCAGGCTGTCCAGACCGAGCTGACCGCGGCCCGCGACGACCACTCCCGCTGGTTGTATTACGAGATCCCCTCCGCTTCGGTCACGCAGTGGGTGGCTGAAACGAGCAACGGCAACCTGCGGCGTGTACTCCGGCAGAACGGCCGCCCCCTTTCCCCGCTCGCACAGCATCGCCTCATGGATCGCTTTATCCAGGATGCGCAGACGCAGGCCAGGCAGCGCAAAGCCGGCCATCATGACGACAACCAGGCGGCGGAGATGCTGAGGCTCTTGCCCAAGGCCTTCGTGTGGACCATCACCGCCAGGAACGCAAGCGACACTACGCTGCACTTCAGCCCGGACCCCGATTTTCAACCGCCCGACTGGGAAACCCGCGTCTTCGCTGCCATGGAAGGGGACATGACGGTCGACAACGCGCAGCACCGCATCGTCAGCCTCAAGGGCCGCCTCATTCACGACGTCAAGTTCGTCTTCGGGGTGTTCGGCGATCTGAAGGCCGGCGGTACCTTCGATGTCGAGCGCCGCGAAACCGGCAAGTCGGTCTGGCAGATCACCCAGACCCACGTGCATATCCAGGGCCACGCGCTACTCTTCAAGAACATTTCCCAGAACGACGACGACGTGCTCTCGCGGTTCCAGCCGCTTCCCGGTGACATTTCTTTGCAACAGGCTGAAATCGAACTGCTCCAGCAGCCCGAATGACCATCCTCGCCGCCCCCGGCACTTGGCCCGGCGGGACAGTCGCGAGCGCCGATTCCACGCCCTTTGCCGCAGTCCGCGCGCCGGGCCTTTCACCGGGTGCAATTTGCATTTTGCGTCCGGTTTCGCCGCATCGTAAACTCCGCCTCCACGCAGGTTCTCCTTCCCAGTCGAAAGTACTCAAATCAGCAACATCGCTCTTCATCGAGGTCCCTGTGTTGTCTCCGGGGCGACTCGCAGCGGACCGATCATAGTGCTGGCCAATGGAAATGCTCTTGCCATACGGATCAATCAGCACTTTGTGGTAGTCAAAGCGATTTCCGCCGGACGCCTCACCAGGACCATCGACGCGGTATCCGTAGAGTTGCCCGGCCACGATTCCAGGGACAAAGATGTGCCAATAATGAGATGTGCGGTTAAGTACTGGATTGAGCTTGATGACTCTCGACGGTTGTTGAGCGTCGGGATGATCGAAGAAGACGATGTCGACGTNNAAATGTCAGAAGCACAATGGTCGGCGGAGTTCCGAAGCGGGTCCATGTTGTCCTCCTTTTACCGTCGATTGTGGATTTGACCTGACTCGGCTCAATGTTGCCGCGACCTCTAATCTCTTCAGCGCGTGTTTTACCCGGACCTCATGGCAAGGAAGAGGATCGAAACGAGTATGAAGCCGAGAATGGCGGTATCTGACCGCGGACGCCGATTGACGAACTGAGATGGCGAGAGGGTGTTCCGTCGCGGATTCAGGGCATTGTAGTAGACAGGGAAGGCTTCACCTTGCGGTCTTGCAACCGGCGATCTGAAGTCGTCGTAGTAGATCTGTGCGTGGGCGCAGCAGGTGAAGGAAACGATCACATTGTCAGGGTCTCTGGTGACTCGCAGGGGCAACTTCCTAACTTTGGGAAGCTCATGACGGCACTCTGTAACTCGGGCCTCAGTCTCCATCCAGATTGGTTGAGGAATGGATTGCGCGGTGTCGCTACTGCGCTTCGTGTTGGATGCTTCTGTGGCTCGGCTGTTCTTTACCTCCTGGTTCCAGGCGCGACGACCCGCTGCATCGAGGAGTTTCCGTGCCCGTTCNNTTGGGATGGTGGGGGACGATACGCGCGGTGTAGTCGCTCGCGGGGCGGGTTGCGGAGACCTGAGCCGAATAGTTGAACGCGCCAGGCTTATCAGCGCAGGGGCCGGATGCGTTCATCACTTGGAAAGTCGCGCCCTTCTCGTGAGCTGGATCCGCGTAAAGCTCTACTCTAAAGTGATCGGGAGTGAGCGATCCAGGAGCAACGCCGGCTTGAAAGAAGTGCTGCCCATCGTGGGTGTTAATCCGAACACTAACAAAACCCACCGTACTCCAATGCCGATCGAGATCCTGCTTCCAGCGGAGCAGACTCAAGCCGAGCGCACCATCGTCTGCGGCACGATCGCGATAGGCCGATGCGGCAGGCAGATAATGGCTCTCGGTATATTCGCGAATGGCTCGCGTAGCCGAAAACTGGGACGTCAGCCTTGCCATACTCTCGCGGACACGTCTCAACCACTTCAGCGGAAGGCCCTGTTCATTCCGTTCGTAGAACTCAGGAATGACTTCGTTCTCCAATGCAGCATACACAGCTTCAGCCTCTGTGCGATCCCAGGCAGGATCGTCTCCATGCTCTTTGCCGTCACCGATGGCCCATCCCACTTCGGAGGAGTAAGCCTCAGCCCACCATCCGTCCAACTCGGATAAATTCAAGCCACCATTTACAAGAACCTTCATCCCACTCGTTCCGCAAGCCTCCCACGGGCGGCGTGGTGTATTGATCCATAAATCAACTCCGTGCACCAGGTGCTGCGCCAGCATCATGTCGTAGTCGCTCAGAAAGATGACTCTCGAACGAACTTCCGGACGCCGGATGAAGTCTTTCCACTTCTTGATCAATGCCTGTCCAGGCAAATCCTGAGGGTGTGCTTTACCGGCAAGAATCAGTTGGACCGGCTGTTGAGGGTCGGCGAGAAGGCGAACCAGCCGCTCAGAATCAAGCAGGAGAAGATCGGGACGTTTATAAGTCGCAAAGCGCCGCGCAAATCCAAGAGTCAGAGTATTTCCGTCGAAGATATTATTTGCAATCGATGGGTCTCCGCCTTCCGAAGCGAGCTGACGGGCATACCGTTTACGCAATCGGTCAATCAGTGTCTCACGCTCCGTGGACCGCATCCGCCAGATTTGTTCGTCGGTGAGGAGGCGAATGTCATCTTCGACAGCGCGATCTCCGCGCCAACGCTTTTTGCCGCAAGCTGTTGTCCAAAGCGTGTCGGCCTCAACGGAATCCCAGGTCGGTACATGAATGCCATTGGTGACTGAGCCAATTGGGACTTCGGCCTGGGGCCAATGCGGAAAAAGTGGCTGGAATATCTGCCGGCTAACTTCCCCGTGAAGTTTGCTCACGCCATTCACGCCTCCGCTTCCACGCAGAGCAAGATAGGCCATATTGAATGGCTCGGCGTTGTCGTCAGGGTTCTGCCTTCCGATCTTCAGCAGATCGTCAAGCGAGATGCAAAGTTCATCCTGCGCATAGTGTCTGAGATATTGACTGATGAGTTGTGGGTCAAAGCGATCAAATCCTGCGGCGACCGCGGTGTGTGTCGTAAAGACATTTCCAGCCCGCGTAATGGCCAAAGCTAGATCGAACGGTTTTGCTTGATCCTCCATGTAGCAATGCGCCCTTTCAAGCACTGCAAACGCCGCATGACCTTCATTGAGATGGCATACTTCGGGCTGCAAACCAAGCGCCCGCAGCAGGCGCCATCCACCGATCCCAAGAATGATCTCCTGCTTCAGCCGCATCTCCGCATCGCCACCATAGAGTTCACTGGTGATTCCCCGATGTGCAGCGGTATTGGCGAAGTCGTTTGTGTCGAGCAGGTAGAGCTTTGTCCTTCCAACAGAGACTTCCCAGCAGCGGAGCCAGATCAGTGCGCCCGACAGGTGGATCTGCAGCCGCAACCACTCTCCATTCTTCTGTCGCAGCGGCCTGATGGGCAATTGGCCAGGATCATTAACCGGATAGAGTGCCTGTTGGCGGCCTTCGGAATCGAAATCCTGACGGAAATATCCTTGACCATAGAGAAGTCCAACTCCCACGACTGGAACACCCAGGTCGCTGGCCGCTTTCATCTGGTCGCCCGCTACGTTTCCCAGGCCGCCCGAATAGATGGGCAATGCTTCGCTCAGCATGAACTCCATGCTAAAGTAGGCGACCGTGGTGAGCGGAGCGCCTGCATGTTTACGCTGGAACCATGCTTCTGCCCGATAGGACTCCCGATTATGCCGAAGGAGAGAGTCGAGACGGTGACGGAAATCTACGGCCTCCAACGCAGCCTTGATTTTTTCGTGAGAGACCGTCCGCAAGATGACCCACGGGTTTTGCGTGGCTTCCCAGAGTTCCTTGTCGAGCGCTTCCCACAACTCGTCCGAGGCGTGGTTCCAGGACCAGTGGAGATTGAGCGCCAACTCGACCAGCGCGTCGATTCCATCAACCTTTAACCAAGTAGATGGTGCCTTCGGATCGTTCAATATCTCCCCCTGCGTACCAAGTCCAAGAAGCGGAGACCGCTATCGCAATCCTCATGCGATGGCGGCCTCCGTCTCGATTTCGGCCGGATCGAGCCTAACTATCGGTGAACATGGCTTTCTGCGGATGTCCCTTGGCCATTGGAGCTGGTGCGGTGGCATCGCTGAAATCCTTTGTCCACTGCCAGTTTCTGATCTCCGGCATGTCCTCGAGATGCTCACGGATGTAATTGTAGTGGCGTTGCAATTCCTGGTTGAAGAAGTTGATTGCATCCTCAGCCTGCAAGCGAAGGCGAGGGATATGCTTCAATGCGTCAAGCGCAAGGTGAAAGCGGCTCATCTCGTTCAACACAACCATATCGAAGGGGGTGGTGGTCGTTCCATGATCCATATAGCCGTGCACATGGAAGCGGCTTTCATTGGAGCGCCCGTGAACAAGGGTATGAATGAGCCAGCGATTGTTGTGGAAGGCGAAAATGACAGGCGCGTTCTCAGTGAAGAGCGCGTCGAAGGACATTTCGTCCATCCCGTGCGCATGCTTGTCAGGGAACATCAGAGTCATGAGGTCGACCACATTGACGACGCGCACCTTGATACCAGGAACGTATTTCTGCAGGAGCCACGAGGCCGCACAAGTTTCGATGGTTGGCACATCGCCGGCGCAGGCCAGCACAACATCCGGCTCACCGCCTCCATCATTGGTTGCAAATTTCCACGTGGATGCGCCTTTCGAGCAGTGATCAAGAGCCTCGTCCATATTGAGCCATTGGAGTTGAGGTTGCTTGCCGCAGGTTACGACGTTCACATAATTGCGGCTGCGCATGCAATGGTCGAAGACGCTGAGGAGGCAATTGGAATCAGGTGGATAATACACGCGGATCACTTCGCTTCTGCGCTCCAATGCATTGACTACGTATCCGGTTGCCTGGTGGCTGAAACCATTGTGGTCGTTGCGCCATGCGTGACTGGTGAGTAGAACATTGAGAGATGCGAGTGGCCGGCGCCACAGGAATTCGCGACATTGCTCAAGCCACTTGGCGTGTTGTGTGGTCATTGAGTCAACCACCTGCGCGAAGGCTTCGTATGAGGACCACATGCCATGGCGGCCCGTGAGCAGGTAGCCTTCAAGCCATCCCTGGCAGAGATGCTCGCTGAGCACTTCCATGACGCGACCATCCGGGCCCAGTTTCTCGTCGATGGAAACAATCTCGGCCATCGAGCAACGTTTTGTCGCCTCGAAGATGGAGTTCAGTCGATTGGAGTCCGATTCATCGGGGCAGAACATGCGGAAGTTTTTCGGATTCATTTTGAAGATATCGCGGAAGAAATCGCCAAGTTTGCGCGGGGCTTCGGCCAGAACCTGACCGGGGCCGGGGATTTCAAGCGCATAGTCGGTGAAATCCGGCAGCGCGAGCGTAATTAATTCGCGCCCACCATTCACGTGGGGATTGCCTCCCATGCGGCGATTTCCAACGGGCGAGAGAGCCGCGAGTTCGTCGATGAATTGGCCTTTCTCGCCGAAAAGCTCCTCAGGCTTGTAACTCTTCATCCAGGCTTCAAGGATCTTGAGATGTTCAGGATTGTCTTTAACCGATGCGAGCGGGACTTGATGCGCGCGGAAGGTGCCTTCGATTGGGATACCGTCCACTTCCTTCGGGCAGGTCCATCCTTTCGGTGTGCGGAAGATAATCATGGGCCAGATGGGCTGCTTCTTGAATCCGTTCTTGCGAGCTTCTTGCTGAATGCCACGAATTTCGGCGTAACAATCCTCAAGGGTTTGAGCCAAGAGTTGATGCACAACTTCGGGGTCGTCACCTTCGACAAAGTAGGGCTTGTAACCTCGACCCACATAAAGGGCATTTAAGTCGGCGTCGCTCGTTCGTCCCTGGGCGGTCGGTCCAGAGATTTTGTATCCATTGAGGTGAAGGATGGGCAGCACTGCGCCGTCGCGTATCGGATTCACGAAGTTGACCGATTTCCAGCTTCCTTCGAGTGGGCAGGTCTCGGACTCCCCATCCCCGATGACGCAGGCGACGATCAGGTCCGGATTATCGAAGGCAGCACCGAACGCATGAACGAGCGAGTAGCCAAGCTCTCCGCCTTCGTGCATAGAATTCGGCACGTGTGGCCCGCAGTGGCTCGGAACGCCGCCCGGAGTGGAGAATTTGCGGAACATGAGCCGCAGGCCGTCTTCGTCGTGCGTGATCTCCGGGTGGACCTCGGTGTACGATCCCTCAAGATAAGAGCAGGCATTCAACGAGGGGCCTCCGTGTCCCGGACCGGAGATGTAGATAATGTCCGCGTCATGCTCTTTGATCAGCCGGTTCAAATGAATGTAGATGAAGTTCTGTCCAGGCGAAGTTCCCCAGTGTCCGAGCAACCGCGGCTTGATCTGTTCTGCCTTGAGTGGCGTGCGAAGCAGTGGATTCTCAAATAAATAGATCTGGCCGATGCAAAGATAGTTTGCCGCGCGCCAGTAGCGATTCATCTTGTCCAGCATCTCGGGCGAGAGCGGTCCTTTGGGTTGTGGGGATCTCTCTTCATTCTTGCCGTCGGCCGCAACCGCGGTCGACAGGCTCACGTCGAAGATGAACCCGGATGAATTGCCATACTGATCGAAGTTCTTGCTGAATGATTGCGGAATGCCATCCTGATCTGCGTTGATGGGGAGTTCCTTGGTGGCCATTTTGACAATTCCTTTCTATTTCTGCGCAATTGGTAGCAGCTCGGTGGGGGTTCTCAGACATCGGTTTTCTCAGGCCGGCCTGCGATTGTCCTCTGATGAAGTCATTTCGCCAACACCTTCTTGATTGCGAGCAGCTCGAGACGCCGCTTCACCGTGGTTCTGGGATACGCCATCTTGAGGTCTCCCAGCTGATCCATCACGATTTGCGAGACGATCAGCCGTGCGTTCTCCTTGTCGTCGGCGGGGACGACGTACCACGGCGCATGATGAGTGCTGGTTGCCTGAAAGCAGCCTTCGTAGGCCTTCATATAGTGTTTCCAGTACTTCCGCTCGTGAATGTCGGAAGTGCTGAACTTCCAGTTCTTATCCGGCTCATCGATGCGAGCAAGAAACCGCTTTCGTTGCTCGTCGTTGGAGAGGTGGAGAAATATCTTGACGATCTGCGTTCCATTGCGATGAAGATGCTTCTCCAGATCCGCGATGGAGTCATACCTTTGCTTCCACATGTTCTTCTCGTCGCGCAACTCCTCAGGAAGCCCCTGGCTGCGGAGAATCTCCGGATGCACTCGAACAACCAACACTTCCTCGTAATAGGAACGGTTGAAGATGCCGATCCGACCGCGTTCGGGAAGGCGGCACGTGGTGCGCCAGAGGAAATCATGGTCGAGCTCTTCGGCGCTGGGCTGCTTGAAACTGAACACTTCGCAGCCTTCAGGATTGACGCCCGACATGACGTGACGAATAGCGCCATCTTTTCCGGCGCCATCCATGCCCTGGAAGATCAGCAGCAACGCATAACGATGAGACGCGTAGTGAAGGTGCTGCATGGCGCTCAACTTCTCAATGTGTTGGTCCAGAAGTTTCTTGTACTGGTTCTTCGACTTCGCATAGGGGGCGACAACTGTCGGCCATTTGCTGAGGTCGACTTTCTTGTTTGGCGGCACGCGGAAATCTTTTGAACTGATTTTTATATCCAATTTGTCAGTCATGCCCGCCTCGTTGTTTGATTGTGCCTATTTGTGGGATTCATGTTCCTCAAGTTCCGGATGCGCTTTCTCCCAATCCTGAACCGATTGAACGTCCGCGCGCCCTAGTTCCTCGTAGAGTTCATGGACCCGCTTGATGAGCTGTGGCGTCGCATCAGGCTGTGTCTTGTCTTTGGCTTCAGGCTTTGGCTGGTCAGCTTTAGCTTCAGGCCCAGGTGCGTCAGCCTTGGCCTCAGGCTCTGGCTCTGCTTTGACTTTGGGCCCCGGCTCAGTTTTAGCTTCCGACTTCGATTCGGTCTTGGTTTCAGGCTTCGGCACATCAGCCTTGGCTTCAGGCGTCGGCTGCTCCGCTTTGGGTGCAGGCGAAGGTGCGTCAGCTTTGACCTCAGACTTGGGCTGGTCAGCTTTGGTTTCAGGCTTCGGCGCATCAGCCTTGGCTTCAGGTTTCGGCTGCTCAGCTTTGGGTGCAGGCGTAGGTGCTTCAGCTTTGGCCTCGGGCTTGGGCTGATCGGGCTTGGCTTCAGGCGTAGGTGCGTCAGCTTTGACCTCAGGCTTCGACTGGTCAGCCTTGGCTTCGGGCTTGGGCTGGTCAGGCTTGGCTTCGGGCGTAGGTGCGTCAGGTTTGGCTTCGGGCTTTGGCTCAGCCTTGGTTTCAGGCTTCGGCTGCTCAGCTTTGGGTGCAGGCGTAGGTGCGTCAGCTTTTGCTTCGGACTTTGGCTCAGCCTTGGTCTCTGGCTTTGGCGCGGCCTTGACGGGATCAAAAATCTTATAAGCGAGCAGCTTGATGCGATCGTTGATCAGTGCCCAGGCGATTGCGTAGCCCCAGACGAAGCCTGCCCACTTCCACCCCAGGGGCGTCATGAACAATCCATAGACGGCAATCAGCGTGGCTATAGTCTGCGTGCCCAGCACGGCTATCCAAAGAATCTTCGCCGGCCGGATGGACCAGAATGGACCACGTGTACGCGTCAGGAAGATGGTGAGATGGCCGGCCACGGAGAGCTTCAAATAGATCAGTGTCTGGGCGTGCAGACGGTCGAAGTGGAAGACGCGCTCGGCGAGATAGAACAGCCCAAACGCGGCGACAACGCCAATCACGCCCAGCACGGTGGAGATGGCCAGCACTAGGCGCATATTCCAGGCTTCGGGCTTGTTTCTATACAACACGTTGTCATAGGCGATCGATAGAATCGCCCCATCGTTAAGCAGTGCGATCATCACGATCATGACTGCAGTTACGGGATAGAAGTTGAAGACCAGAATAGCCAGGGTCATGAAGAACAGCACGCGCAGCGTCTCCGCGATGCGGTAGATGGCGTAGCTGTTCATGCGCTGGAAGATGCGGCGGCTCTCCTTGATGGCGTCGATGATGACGGAAAGTCCGGAAGAGAGCAGGACAATCGATGCTGCCGCTCGCGCTGCATCGGTGGCGCCGGAGACGGCAATGCCGCAGTCTGCCTTCTTCAGCGCAGGCGCATCGTTCACCCCATCGCCGGTCATGCCGACAATGTGCTTGGATTCCTGCAGCGAGTTCACGATGTAAAATTTGTGCTCGGGAAATACCTGGGCGAAGCCGTCCGCTTTTTCGATCTCCCCGGAAATCTTCGGCGTCTCCTTCGCCGATGTGTCGCCAAGCGCGCTGGCGTCCAGAATGTTGGTTCCCAGGCCCAACTGCCTGGATGTTTCACGGGCGATGGCAATTTGATCGCCCGTCACCATCTTGATCTTTACGCCCATTTGTACGGCGTTGGCGATGGTTTCCTTTGCATCCGCGCGTGGCGGATCGAACAAGGGCAGTATGCCGAC
>PLPU01000048.1:0-4595 GCA_003159975.1 Acidobacteriaceae bacterium | reverse complement strand
CCCGGTCCTCAAAAGCGAGGGACCGGGGGCACCCTCAGCGTAGTTCTGAAGATGAATCGAGACCAGGGTATCCGCCGGGATAGTTGGTCTTTAAGAGCGCCCAGCGCCCGCGAATCGGCCTAAGTGGAATTCTGGGTTTACGCCAACAGGCAGAGTCACTCATTGAGAACTGATTCAGGACTTCTTCCTGGTGCGCCAAACCGGAAGATCAACCCGTGTAGTAATAATCCCGATAAACCGGCTTCGAGTTGGGAGTCAACGATGCCAAAGCATTTTTCAAATGAAACTTGTATTGATTCCAATGCACTGAGAGCCTGGTACAAGCTCTCAGTGCCAAATAGGTCATACTACGTAGGCGTGACGAGCTACTTGTCGCCCTTTTTCCTTGCGGCTGATCGGTCTGAATCACTGGGATTCGCTGTGCCGAATACGGCTCTCGTTCGAGCATTCAATGCGGCTGTGACGCTCTGAGGAACCGGCTGCATATATATGTTCGCGGTCGTCTTAACGCTCTGATGCCTCAATGCTGTCTGTGCGTCCTTCATTGTTCCGTGGGATTGAAGATCTGTGCCGACTGTCCTACGGAGAACCTGGAACCTGCAAAGGCTTCGTGAGATTTTGAGCTTGTCCGCGATTGGATAGATGCGGCGCTCCATGAAGTTTGTTGAGTCGAAGGGTACCTTCTGCCCTCTACGCGACCGCTTGCCATTCGTCGGAAACATCAGTGCGTCTGGGTTGGTGTCTTCACTGGCGGCGCGCCAGCTCTCAATGTAAGGCCTGACAAGATCGGGAATCGGAACGAGCGCACGGCTATCGGTTGTCTTGACTTTGTTCGGCTGCAACCGCCCTTCGAACGCTGTGTGTTTGATGGCAAGATGGTCTTCTTGGCAGCAACCCCAGGTGAGGCCGAAAACCTCTGATGTTCTCAATGCGCAGAATACTGCGATTGCAAAAGCGCAACGATCCATAGGATCAGGGAGGCCTTCCAGGATCTGCATGATTGTGGGAGCTGGAATGACGGTTTTGTCGGGCGGTCGAGTGTCGGGCATCTGGAGGCGGCGAGCCGGAGATTTTGCAATAAAGTCCTGATCCACCGCGCTGTTGAAGATCGACCGCATGTTTGAGTATGTGTGGCGCACAACGGAATCAGAGAAATTCAAAGCGAGCTTGTTCAGGTGAGTTTGCAGGTCGAACAATCCGATCTCCTTCAAGTGTCCATTCCCAAACTGCCGGAGAATATAGCGCTTGATCTCATATTCAGTGCACTTCTTCGTCGTTGCGCGGCAGGCCATCATTGGAAGATGGCGATTGGTGACAAACCACTCCAGGGTAAGATCTTTGGTCGCGGTTCCCGCCGGCAGAGAAGGCGCGCTTGCATTGTCCGCGGCGATCATTTGGTGGAGTCGTTCCTCGGCCGCAAACTTCGTGAATTCTGATTTCGGACCGATCTTCTTCGTCTTTTGTTTCGCGGATGAAACGCCCGTAGAAGGATCTTTCTGCCAGACGCGGTACTTTCCATACCACATCTTGCGGCGTTTGCCTTGAACAAACACAGTTCCGCGTTGATATTCGAGGGTCATTGTCGTGCTTCCTTGCGGTTGTAGATGGGAGGGCGCAACGGCTATGCTGTCGCGCCCATCAGGTGGGGTTTAATGTGAGCGTCTTGTACCAGAGTGGTCATCCCGTTGGCGTTCGACAAACTCATCAACATCTGCTGATCGGAATCTGAGCAGTGGTCCGAGCTTGACGACGGGCAACTTCGGAAATCGCCTGGTAGCGTGGTCTCGCACCCAGCGCTCGGAGACGCCGAGACGTTTGGCCACCGCATAAGGGCGCATCAGGGCTTGAGTGGGAAATTCTTGCGTGGTTGATTGTGTGTTGGTCAGCATAGGTTTCTTAGCCTCGGTAGGGGTTCGTGCGCAGGGTCGGCGTTGCTCGGGCAACGCGCGATTCAACATGTTGGTGTGGATGGCAAAGCACTGGCATTCTTAAGCAGCGGCGCCGAGCCATTCGTCGACTCGGCGAACTCCATTCGACTCATCGAAGTTCCTGCCGTAGACGGAAAGCGTATAACGAATGCTCTTGTGAAAAAGGATCTTACTCAACGTCAGAAAATCCTCGGGATGGGCTTCAAGATAGGCGTAGCTGAAGGCGTCGCGGAACAAATGGGGTGTAGTGCGTCTCCCGATGTACTTCAACACAAGCTCAGAGATGTGGTACGTCATGATCTGATAATCAATTGCGCAGCCATCTTCATTCACGAACAGAGTGCCCGGATCCATCTTGGCAACCAGCCTTGGCCTATGCTCAGCCAGATATTCTTCCAGCAGAGGGATCAGCCGTCGCGGCAAGATGCCGCGGACCCTCTGACCGACCTTCGTCTCGTCCTCTCGGAAATAGAATTGCCAGAAGGCCTTCTTGGGGTCGCTTGCCAAGGCCTCTTCCACCCACTTCGGTTTCGCGACGTGGATGAGAGCAGGCAACGGCGCGAAGAACAAATTCGCAACTGCAGGGTCGCCGAGGCGACACTCGCGGAGGTTCCGCTGTCTCCACGGAAGTGTCGTGAGCCACAGCATCAAGAGTTCATCATGAGCGAGGCGCGAAGTCTTGACATCATCCGGAGAGAGCTTCATCCTCGCGGCCCTTATCATCGCCGGAATCTTGCAAAGATCTTGATACGGCGCTGACTTCTTGGCCTTCTTCTCCTGCAAGATTGAGGGATCATCCTCTGGGACCTCGTCGAGCAAGATGCTGAACCATCCATAATCCTGATCCTTATACTTCGGGTGGTAGCGCATTGCGCCATAGATCAGAGAAAGGTGCAGAAGTGTGGTTCGAGTGAGCCCCCGCTCGTTCAAACCCCACTCGACGAACGCAGAAACTACCTCCTCCGTGAACAGTGATCTGAGGGAGGTCACATCACTAAAATTGCCGATTTTCGAGGCGAAGCCAAACAGCCTGCAAATGTTGCTCTCCAACAACTTGGCGCTCGCTGGCCGATGCCTCGTCTTCTGTGGCCTACCCTTCGCGAACCTGGCCTGTTTCCAGACCAGCAATTCTCTAATCTCAGAGCGAAGCGGCTCGGGGAGTTCATCTGCGCGCACCCGGTATGCAGTTTTGCGCGGCGCGGGCTCGAGCTTGGGGAGGAGGCGATTGAGACCTGCGTTTGTGACCGCCCTGCGGAAGTTCCATTTCCCCGAGCGGACAGTCCTGTACTGACGGCCCGCCTTCAACATTGACTCGCCCCAGTCGTCAAGATCGCTGACAGAGAACGCTGATGGAGGCCGCTGGTTCTGGATCGCGTGAAAGATGATGCATGTGTACGCCCGAGGATTGCCCGCGAGTGCATCCAGGAGGGGCTTCCAAGCCTCCTCCACCGACTGCTTGCTGGAAACCCAGCCGAGCTGCACTGCCCATCTTACGAGGCGCCGGGTGTTCTGCCGATACGTGCGCACGGTATTGGCCTTATAGCGGCGCTGCTTCAGGTAATCGCTGAATGGCGACCGGACATCCACCAGCGCATCGATAGACAGCTCTCCGATCGACTTGTCCATGAACTCAGACAGTCGCACGGCTGTCGTCCGAAGCATGGCGAGGTTCTCATCGCCGCGGGCGGCGATTATATCCAGGAGCTTCTTCAGAGTCGTTGGCGGTGTTCCCGGAACCGCGCAGTTCTCTGAAGGAAGTGGAAGTTGTTTAGCAATTGCTGTTCCAATTGCGAATCGTTGCGAAATCATATCTGTCCTTTCATTACTGAAACCACATAGATTTGGATACTGGATACGCAGATAAAAACGCCCGGAACGCGATCAGCCGCGAAGCTATCAACAGGAGCAGGTGCTCTCGCGAAACAACCGGGAATATAGCGAAGCTCTAGACAGCCTCAGGCGCTGGTTCTGAGCTTCCTTGGAGAAGCTGTTCGAGGTCCATTGCCAGAAACCTCGAGCGGCCTGGCAGATCTCTCGCGGTAAGGCCTCCGCGCTTCATCCTGGTCTGGATGGTCCTCATCGTCACGTTGAAGAGATCGGCGACATCTTGAACCGTGAAGGTACCCTTCATTGGCAGTCCTTTGTAGGCGAGCACAGTTTCAAGCAGTGGGTACTTCGCTGGCTTCGGGAATTCATTGGGCATTGGTGTACTCCTTTCTCAACCCGCAGGGATGTGCATTCAACCGAGCACAGACCGAAGCTTCATGGCTCCGGAGTGTGCTCATTGGGTGCGATTGTGTTCGCAATCTGGCGAACGGTTGATGTATCAGAAACACGCTCTGGTCGCTCCAGTGGAGCAAGACTGGCTCAGTGCCGAGGTAAGGATGAGAGCGCAGGTACTCAGGCGAGGTGGGGTTTCATTCGCGCACGGTAGGCTTGTCGAAACCTGTGCGCAGTTGGGACGCANNTCGCGGCGATGCCGGAGTCACTAAGGGAAAGCGACTCATTTTCATCTTCGATGTGCTGAAGTGCGGACCAGCGGCGCTCCTTGCGGTCCTGGAGCTGCCTCATAAATCTCCTTCGCATCACAGGATCATTGCCACTCATCGACCATGCTTTCTGGTCTCTTACCGTCAATTCGTTCTCAACATCGGTCTGGATTGCAAA
>PLPU01000125.1:0-2528 GCA_003159975.1 Acidobacteriaceae bacterium | reverse complement strand
CGCTCTTGAGCCGCCTGACCGAAGTTCGTTCGAGATCTTTTGCGACCATGGGAGAGAACTGAAAGTCGTGCCGGAGATTCGACGCCTTGAAGGAGATAGACGAAATCGCTCCAAACAATCTCACGGCGCGGGATGAGCGGATGGATCCGAGATCCACAATGTCCGGCCGCACATTCTTTAATTCATCGAAAAGAAGGCCTGCCCGATCGTTCTTTGCAGTGCAAGCGATCATCGCTCCTCCTCTCGCCCCTCCACCCCATGCATCCTCGACATTTTGAGGGTCTCAAGAAAGCTCGAGGATTATTGCGCGTTGGCAGGGACAACGGTCAGACTGTCAATTCCGAGAGCAATTGTACGAAACCTGGACAATAAAGAGCTTGGGGCTCATGCAACCGAGGGTGAATGAGGTTGCTGAATCACTTCTCAGTAATAGGTTGCAGGCGACACCTGATGAAGCGCCGTGACCCAATTCCCGGTGAACGGTGCAGTTCTGGTTACATAAATAACCGGGGATCGCGATCAGCTTCACGGATCGTATCATCATCAATTATACTGTGTCCTGCGTGGCGAAAATTGTTGATGCCAACGCACGCGGAACGCAACCTCGCGTCAAGGGCACGGTTCTGGCTTTTGGCTGATTCCGAGGGACAAAGTCGTTCCGAAATGACACGGATGAGCCGCCTCCTTCAACCGGGCGGCATGATGCAAATGTCTTCAGTTCGCGGAGGAGAGCGGGTCCACCCGAACGTCAGGAGTTCGATGGATGCGAAAAGACACTAAGTTTCTTATTGTCGGCGGCGCCGGCTTTATTGGTAGTCATTTTACGGATGCTTTGCTCGCCGACAATGAGGTCGAAGAGGTGGTTCTCTACGACAATTTCAGCTCCGGCCGGGAGTGGCANNGTAATTCACCTGGCGTCTAATCCGGACATCGCGCGGGCGGCCACTGAGCCTGAGATCGATTTCTATCAGGGCACTATGCTCACCAACAACGTTATAGAGGCGATGCGGCGTGCCGGTGTGCCCCGTCTGCTTTACGCATCTGGCTCCGGCGTGTACGGAGATCTGGGCGAGTTTGAGGCGTTCGAGGACTTCGGCCCACTTATCCCTGTTTCCACCTACGGGGCCAGCAAGCTCTCGGGCGAGGTGCTTATTGCCAGCTACTGCTTCATGTTCGGCCTGACCGCGTGCGCATTTCGCTTCGGCAATGTTGTCGGTGCGCGCCAGACGCACGGAGTGGGCTTTGACTTCGTACGGCGACTGACAAAGGATCCTACCCATCTGAGAATTCTGGGCGACGGGCAGCAGAGCAAGTCTTACATTCATGTATCCGATGTTGTCGCAGCAGTCCTGCATGCAAATCAGCGCGAGAAAGAGATCTTTCGCGTTTTCAATGTTGCCACCGGCGACTACATTACTGTAAGGGAGATTGCAGACCTCGCAGTGGAAGTCTTGAAACTAAGCGAACCTCCGGCGTATGAATTTACCGGGGGAGACCGGGGCTGGAAGGGTGACGTCCCGGTTGTTCGGCTTAATACGGATCGCATTCAGACGCTTGGCTGGCGCTGCAAGCACAATACGAAGACCGCGCTCCGTCTCTCGCTGGAAGGTCTATCGGCTGATGAACGAATCAGGGACTGAAGTTAAGCTGCCTCCAATCGCGGTGCTGTGCGGTGGTCTGGCCACGCGCTTGTGGCCGCTTACCGAGAAGATTCCGAAATCCATGATCGAGATTGCAGGTGAACCATTCATCGCATGGCAATTACGCTTGTTGGCAACTGCGGGATTCCGCAATGTCGTCCTCCTCTGCGGCTATCTCGGCGAACAGATCGAGCAGTTTGTTGGCGACGGACAGAAGTTTGGCTTGAAGGTCAGATATTGTCATGATGGTGACAATCCGCTCGGAACCGGCGGGGCTGTTCGCCGGGCTCTTCCAATCCTGGGATCGACTTTCATGACGATCTACGGCGACAGTTACTGCCCCACCGACTATCGCCGGATCTACTCTGCCTATCTTTCGTCAGGCAAGGCTGCCCTGATGACCGTGTTCCGGAACGAAAATAAATGGGACAAGAGCAATGTCGAATATCGGAACGGCTGCATTGTGCGATACGACAAGAAGAACGCGGACGAAGCCATGACGTACATTGACTATGGGGTCAATGTCTTCACGGACTCGGTCTTTGCGGTGATGCCNNATCGAGGTAAGTGAGCGGTTCTTCGAAGTCGGCTCCCATGGCGGGATTGATGACTTCCGAGCATTTGTTCCGAACGCTGCCGAGATGGACGCACCGAAGACTCCGACGAAGGAAGGAAAGGAATTAGGATGATTGTCACGCGAACCCCTCTTCGCATCTCTCTTGGCGGTGGTGGTACCGACCTTCCATCGTACTATCGCAAGCACGGTGGCTTTGTCATCTCCGCTGCAATCAACAAGTACATCTATATCAACGTCAATAAGCATTTTTTCCCTGGCTACCTTCTTAAGTACTCGGAGACGGAGCACGCTAATTCAGTCGGCGAGATCAA
>PLPU01000504.1:0-20743 GCA_003159975.1 Acidobacteriaceae bacterium | reverse complement strand
TCCAGCAGGCCTGCTTCCGCCAGCGTAACCATCACGTTGCGTACGGTGGCCGAGCTGAGGCCCTCGCGGTCGGCAAAGGAGTGCGCAACCGCTTGCGAAGCCACAGGCTCGCCGGTAGCGATGTAGAGATCGATGATGGCCGTAAGCACCAGCCGCTCTCGCGGACTGACGCGCGGATCGGGCATGTCCCCTGCTCTCTGTCTCCATTCCTCAAAAACGCCACGGGGCCGATCTCAGCCCGGTTCAGGCTGAATTCGAAGACCGCAGAGGCACGTAAAGCGCTTGATTTTCTTGCGCTTACGCGAAAAAAGAAGAAAGTTGTCCTATCTAATTGTAGGGAGTGCCAATTGCTGCTGTCAACGAGACGGGGCGGGTGCCCAAACAATGTGCCGGTGCACCCCGCGGGCCTCTCGCTATTGTCGTAAAAAAAACGCCAAACTCGACGCCGGTTTGCCGATAATTAACCCCATTTGGCGCACAATCATTTCAGGGCACCTCCACAGCCTTGGGGAGACTGGGAAATCTCCTTGAAAGCATTGACTTCAAAGACCTTGACTATAAGCCGCCTGAAATCAAGAAGATCAGGCGATACCCATCCCCTATACCCATGAAAACAAGGAACTTGTCTCCAAAGTATAAGGGGGAGTGGAGTGTACGCCATGTAGTCGTCCTAGTCCCTTAGTCCCTTAGTCCCTAGCCCCTTAGTCCCTGTCCTTTCCTGTTGCCGCTAGTGCTGATCCGGCGCGGGCGGATCGCCGAAGATGATTCGGGAGTCCGAGCGAAAGATGTGATAGTCCCCGAAGGAAACATCGTTCAGAATCGTTTCATAGGGCCCGGAAACTCCCACATCCTCACCCCATTCATGAATCAGAATCATGCGCCGGCCCCGCGAAATGGAGACACTGCGCAGCGGACAGATGTACGTTTTGCCCGCAATCACTTGAGAGCCGTACTCAACCATGGTCGCGGATCGAGCCAGCGTTGCATCCGGTTGAAGATCGCTTTCCAGGGTGAGGCGAAGAATCGCTCCAGTCGATGGATCGATGGCCATCTCCCCGTGGTAGCCGGCATCTTCCTGAAAATCGTCGGTTCCATCGGCGCGACAGCAGTGGGTGACTTCAAAATGCGATTTGTCGCCGGGAACGGCATAGCGAAACACCGCCTCAGGCCCGGCGGCGTCCTCCTCCCAGCGGCTCCAGTGAACTGCTCCGGAGACACCGGCGGCATCGCGGACAACCATCGCGAGGATGGGCCCGAACGTTCCCCTGGTGATCAGGCTGCCGACTTCCTTCTTCGGCTTCTTTCCTTTCACCTCCTCCGAATCCATCACCTCCCTGCCATTGCGGTAGAGCACGGTTCCGGCAGCCACAGATTCAAGGTGGAAGGTTTGATCGCCCGTAGCGGACTTGGTCATCAGCTCGCCCCTGGGCGGTCGCTCGCCGTAACTCACCGTGGTCCGGGTGGCGAAGAAGTTGGGTAACCTGGGAAGCGTTTCCCTCAGATATTGAATGGTCTTCATGAAGATCCGGCGTTGAGCGGTCAGATCCGGCGGCGCGATGGAAGGGGTCTCCGCTTCTGGAGGATTCAGGAAGGCGGAACCGTCAGCCAGCGCCACGAGCGCATCCCAGGATTTGGAGCCGGGCATGCGATCCTTCCAGGCGGCCAGCCGGGGGCTGGTCAATCGCTCGGTCAGTTCCGTGGCGGAAAGGCGCCGCGCCAGCTCGGAATCGGAAGTGCTGTGGGACGAACCGAGCAACTGCTCCAATTGCTCGACGGTCAAATGCCTGGCAGCAACATAGGGCTGGTCGTAGTATGCGGGCTGATCGTAGTAACCGGTGCTGGTACGAGCAGTGAGACCCGGCATTCCGAGCTCTACATGCAGATCGTGATACTCGTCAATGGTCGAGGTGCGCGGCGGATCGAACGACAGCGAGTAGAACGTGCTTGCGTCGGTGATGCATCGCGCAATCTGGCGGGCGAGTTCCTTGCCGGGATCGAGAACAAGTTCGGGATTGAGAACGAGATCGGTGCCGAGAACGAGACCGCCGCTTTGCGCGGCAAGCACTTCCAATGCGAGGTTGCGCGGCTCTGCCTGTGCGGAAGATTTTATGCCGGCCAGGTAGCTCTGATAGTGAAAGCCGCGATCCGCCGGCGGCCACGACGTGACCCGGTAGAGAGCGATGTGCGATTCACGCAAGCGCGTTGCAAGCTCAACGATCTCATTGAACACCGGTCCATAGGACGAAACCATGGGCCAGCCATTGCCAATCCAGATGAGAATCTTTCGGCCCGGCGTGGGTCGCTCTTCAACTGCTATGGAGCCGAGCGCATCGAGGGACGACAAAAATCGATAGGAGAGATTCTGGAAGGGCTGATCCGCGGAGGGGCGAAAATTCTCCGGGTGATTCCATAGCAGGCGCATTCCGTTTTTCTTGTGAAATTCCGCTGCCAGGGCGTTGCCGTCTGTCGAGGGCTGCTGCGTAACTGACAATCCTGCATCGGCGAGACGATAGATGGAGACCGGTTGGGCCAGACGGCCATTGTCCCGATGGAGAAACGTATCGACGGCCTTTTGTGCCTCCGCGGCTTGCTTTGACTCCAGGTTGAGCGCGTCGAAAAGCAGGATGACCTCAACCGGCGGATCGGCTTTGAAGCCGTCGACGGCCTGAAACGAGACGATCTTAGCCGGCTGATCGTTGTCGAGCAGCGTGAAGTCTTTCAGGTTGAGACCGGAAACCGGCTTGCCCGCCTGATCGGTTACGACAACATCGAGACGGATACGGCCTTCCGGTGTTGCGAGGTCAGGTTGAGCCGGAGTGGACGGCTGCTGCGCGCATGCCAGAACAGGCAGACAAAGAAGAACGGCGCATCCGGCTCGGACTGTCCCTTCGATAAGATTCAAACCCATCAAACTCCCGCCGAACTCTCTTGCATACAGTTCTACGGTTGATCGTAATACCCGGTGCTGGTGCGGGCGGTCAGTCCCGGTTTGGCGATCTGCACTTTCAGGTCGTGATATTCGTCGGGCTTCTCAGGGCGCGGCGGATCGAAGGACAGCGTGTAGTACGGGGCGGCGTCTTCAATGCACTTGTCGAACTCGCCGGCAAGGTCGTTGCTGGGGTTCAGCACACGCCCTCCGCTTTGCACTGCAAAAACCTTGTCCGACAGATTGGCGGGGTTGGCTTGCTTCGATGACTTCACGCCTTTCACATAACCCTCATAAAGAAACGTGCGTGGGCCGGGAAATCCCTCCGAGACGTTGTAGAGACTGATGCGCGCCTCGCGCAGGGTGGCTGACATCCGAACGATTTCGCTGAAAAGCTGCTGTTCGCCCTTGGAGGAGAAAGTGAAGTCTGGCCCATCGAGGAGCGGCCATCCGTCGCCGACCCAGATGAGGAGCTTCCGGCCGGGCTTACTGCCCACCACGGTTACAAGCGAGTTGAGCGACCGGACAGACAATTCCAGGCGCTCAATCGCGCCGTATGCGCCGGACGCGCGGGTGATTGACCGCAGCCCCGAGCTGGCCCGATCCAATTGCGCAGCCACGGCGTTGCCGTCGATCGATGGCTGTACGAGGATCTTCACGCCGTCATCGGAAACCAGAAAGATCGAGACCGGCAAGGTCAGGCGCCCACCGTTGGCCCGCAGAAACTTATCGACCTCCTCACGTTCGCGGCCGATCGCGGAAAAATCCAAATTGGCTGCATCGAGCACCAGGATAGCCTGAACGAGCTCAGCGGGCTTTTCAGCGAGTGAGTCGACGGCGTGAAAGGAAAGAATCTTTGCCGGCTGATTGTCGTCAAGCAGCGTGAAATCGTTGCGTTCAAGACCGGAGACGGGGTTTCCGGCCTTATCGTCGACGACCACATCGAGATGAATGCGGCCCTCCGGGGCTCCGGGCGCAGGAGTGGCTGTGGGACGCGGGGCGAGCGCAGGTTCCCGCGGCGGAGCCTGAGCGGCTGGAGCGGCGCTTTGCTGTGCGGCTCCAAACGTGGGAGCAAGGCATAGGAAGAGAGACAAGAAGATGCTTCGGGATGGGCTCATGGCACTCACTTTCGGAGAAGCTTCCAACGAAACCCGCGGCGCCGATCGAGTCTGGCAGCGTCTACGTGAATAATAGGGCAACCGCAGTTATGACGAGGAATTGTGATCGATGGTTAGGCAACTGGCCGGAAGATTTGTTTTGAGTCTGGTGCACTTTGGAGCGGGTTGGAAGCTGGCCCCTCCGCCTGATCGGTGACGAACCCATCGAGATACATGCGGGCATGCGGCGCGAACTGTTTCTCCGAAGCGACGCGGTCGATCGAGATCTTCTGGAACGCCTTTAGGGTTGATCGTAATACCCGGTGCTGGTGCGAGCCGTCAGCCTCGCCTTGCCGATCTGCACTTTCAGATCGTGATATTCGTCTGGCTTTTCGGGACGCGGCGGATCAAAGGTTAGGGTGTAGTAGGGGAAGGCGTCCCGGACGCAGGTCGCAAGTTCGCCCGCAAGGTCGTTGCTGGGGCCGAGGACACGGCCACCGCTTTCGATGGCAAATACTTTCTCAGACAGGTCGCCGAGACTGACTTGGCGCGCGGATTTCGCGCCTTTCAGAAAATCCTCATAGAGAAAGGTGCGCGCACCAGGCAGCCCCAACGAGACGTTGTAGAGAGCGATTCGCGCCTCGCGCAGGCTGCCAGACAAATGAACGATCGCGTTGAACATCTCGTCGTAACCTTTGGGGGAGGACTGAATGTTGGGCCCGTTGAGCAGCGGCCAGCCGGCGCCGACCCAGATCAGAAGCTTCCTGCCGGGTTTACGGCTCTCCGCGGTTACAAGCGAGGTGAGTGCATTGAGAGACAACTGAAGACGTTCAATTGCGCCATTGCTGCCGGTTGCCCGGGTGATGGCGCGCAGCCCCGGTTCGGCCTGATCGAGTTGCGCAGCCAGCGCGTTGCCATCCATCGAAGGCTGCGCCAGAATCCTCATACCTGCATCGGTAAACAGAAAGATCGAGATCGGAAGCGGGAGGTGTCCGCTATCCCGCCGGAGAAATATGTCGATCTCTTCGCGCTCGCGGGCCACGCCTGTGACGGCTGCATTGGCGGCATCGAGCACCAGGATGGCCTGAACGACCTGGCCGGGTTTTTGATCCGGGCCACCAACGGCGTGGAAGGAGCGAATCTTGCTGGGCTGGTTGTTGTCGAGCAGCGTAAAGTCATTGAGATCGAGGCCCGAGACCGGGTTGCCGGCCTTATCGTTGACGACCACGTCAAGGTGAATGCGGCCTTCCGCGGCGTTGGGCGTGGGCGTGCCTGATGGGCGCGGGGTGAGCGCAGGTTCCCGCGACGGAGGCTGAATGGCTGGATCGGCGCTTTGCTGTGCCAATCCAAATGCGGTAGCAAGGCATAGGAAGAGAGATAAGCAGACGCTTCGTGATGGGCTCATGACACTCATTCTCGCAAAAGCCTCCAACGAAACCCGCGGCGCGGGTCGAATCTGGCAGCGCATACGAGCATAATAGGGTAACTGGAGTATGACGAGGAATTGTGATTGATGGTTAGGCAATTGGCCTGCAAATTGATGTTGACTTTGGCGCTTCTGGGAGCCGGCTGGGGCCTTGTAGCGGACCGGCCAGCGGCTGCGCAGGAAACAGCCGTGGTTGGCGATCCCCAATGGCCGCAGCACCTGGCCGCCTGGCGCGCCGAACGGGAACACGATTTGGCCGCTCCCGACAGTTGGCTGACGCTGGTGGGCCTCGAGTGGCTCAAGCCGGGAGTGAACTCCGTGGGCACAGCGGAAGATAACCAGATCAGGATTCATGCGCAGGCTCCGGAACACATCGGACTGTTCACGGTGAGCGGAAAGACACCGGCGACCAGTTTGATTCAGTTGCTGGCGCCGGCGGGCGGATTCCCGGCCGGCCTGACAGTCGACGGAGCGCCGGCCCGCGACGGTCCGCTGAGAATCAGCGACAGCAAGCCGTCGACGATTGCCTGGCACGGATTGACGCTGGTGGTGCTGCTGCGCGGTGGCCGCTACGCCCTGCGCATCAAGGACGCGAACTCGCCCACGCGCACCGGTTTCCACGGCCTCAACTGGTATCCGCCAGACGCGCACTTCCGCGTGATCGCGCACTGGATTCCGTTCAGGCCGCCGCACATTGAGAAGATTCCCACGGTGCTTGGCTCTTCGCTGAACCTGCCTGCGCCCGGCGTCGCCGAGTTCACTCTCGACGGCAAGACCTTGCGGTTGGAGCCGGTCACGGAGCCAGAGGAACCAGGCGTGCTGTTCTTCATTCTGCGCGACGAAACCAGCAAAACCACCACCTACCAGGCGGCGCGGTTTCTCCATACACCCCTGCCGCCGGCGGGGCTCGATAAGAGTGGGCCGCTGATTCTGGACTTCAATCGACTGGAGAATCCGCCCTGCGCCTACACTCCGTACGCGACATGCCCGTTGCCTCCGGAGCAAAACAGGCTGCCTGTGGCGATTGAGGCCGGCGAAGAGCGCTACTCGCATTGAGCGCGCATTGAGTGTTCGGTGCGGCCCCTTCCCGCCATGGGCTGATAGTTTTGAAATAGGGTGTGCAGTTTCCTGCAGACGGAACCTGTGTGCACCACAGGAAAGCGAGCCATGTTTCACACCACTGAAGATATTCGCATTCAATGGACCAAGGTGGTTCTCCCTCCCGTGTTTCTTGAGGAAGAACGGCCGGTCACCGAAGCCGCGTCGGCAACCATCTACGACGCGCGGCAAGACATCACCGAGATTCTTGCCGGTCGCGATCCACGCCTGCTGGTTCTGGTCGGCCCATGCTCCATTCACGATACCAAGGCCGCGCGCGACTATGCCGCACTTCTGAAAGACGCGATTGCCGAGTTCTCTTGCGATCTGCGCATCGTGATGCGCGTGTACTTTGAGAAGCCGCGCACTACGGTGGGTTGGAAGGGCCTGATCAACGATCCGTGGCTCGATCAGTCGTACAAGATCAACGACGGGCTGCGCAAGGCGCGCAACCTGTTGCTGGACCTTGCGGAGATGGGGGTGGCAAGCGGGACGGAGTTTCTTGACATGATTTCGCCGCAGTACATCGCCGGACTGGTGGGCTGGGGCGCGATTGGTGCGCGCACCACGGAGAGCCAGGTGCATCGCCAGCTTGTTTCCGGCACTTCCTGCCCGGTGGGCTTCAAGAATGCCACCTCAGGCGACGTTCAGGTGGCCATCGACGCAATCCAGTCGGCCGCGCACTCGCACACGTTTCTGGGCCACACCAAGCATGGGCAATCCGCGATCTTCGTCACCACGGGCAATTCCGATTGCCACATCATCCTGCGCGGCGGGCGCAAGATGGTGAACTATACCGCGGAGTCCGTGGCAGAGACTGCGGCGCAGATGGAAAAGGCCGGCGTTCCGCCCCGCATCATGATCGACTGCAGCCACGCCAACAGCAACAAGGACTACCGGCGCCAGTCCATTGTGTGCCACGATGTGGCGGGACAGATTGCGTCTGGGAATCGAAACATTCTCGGCGTGATGATTGAGAGCAACCTGGTAGCGGGTTCGCAGAAGCTCATTCCTGGCCAACCTCTGGTATACGGCCAGAGCATCACGGACGGCTGCATCGACTGGGCAGAAACTCACACGCTGCTGACCGAGTTGGCCGCAGCCGTCCGCGCAAGGCGACTGACAACTGAAAACTGAAAACTTACAACTTACAACTGCCTTCTCAATGCTGCTGGCCGGCGATAACCCGCACCCGCTGCCGAGTCAGCCGGACGCGGCACACTGCAACTCCCGGCCCTGCGCCGCAACTTTGATTCCTGATGCCGATCCACGTCACCTGCGCGGGACTTAGGTTCCAGGCCGTGGCATTTGCAGCATTGTGGGTTTGCTCCATGAAGTCGGCGGCGTTCAGGTCGGCATCCGCGGCGTCGGCATTCAATTGCTGGCAAACGTCCTGGGGCGGCGGGGGCTGATCGGCCGGGTGATCGCAGTAGTCCTCATCGTGCATCAGCACATATTTCCTGCCGTTGTCGGGAATGAAGTAGCGCGTCGTCACCGGCGGAATGCCCTCCTGTGTGGCCCACTGAATCACATCCGAGGCAAAGTCCAGAGGCAGTTGAGTCATGGTCAGGGTGGTGACCTTCAACTGCCGGGAAAAGATGGCCAGCGTAGGAGTTGGTTCGCCGTTGGTGGGATGGAAGTACACGCCGCCCAGCGCGATCCCATCTTTCAGGTCGAACCACATGAAGCCGCGGCCATGCAGATATGGCCCTTTATTGCCGGGAACCATCACGTAGCGCCCATCGCGCACATCTACCATGCGCAGCGATCCGTCGAGCATCTCGTCTCTGGCATCGGCGAGGGGCATGTCGCGGCCGTAGTGATACTCGGAGTTGGGCGTCACCCGCTTCATCAGGGCGCGGAACTGCTTGTCTTTGAGCAATTCCTTTACCGGCCTGCCTGCGTACGCGCTGAGAAACGTGAGTTGGTCGCTGGGGATGGTGTTCTGAAAAGCAACCGGCGGGGGTGGAGGCGGTTCGAGCTGGGCCTGTGCCGGCGCGGGGTCCTGTGCTGATGCGGGCAAAGTCGCCGGAATCAGCGCTGCGAAAACCAAGGCGGCAAAAGCGAGCACGGCGGACATGAAGGTGGGGAAGACCTTCCCGAGGTGGGAAGATCCTGAAAGGAATCTCATCGCGTGACCTCCCGGTTTCAAGTTAAACCCGAATCTGCGATTTAAGTTGTTATTTTTTTTGCCGAGTTTCCGATCGTCGACGCACGCGGCACGGAAACACGGATGCGCGCGACGAAACGCTTTCATCCAAAATGGCTTAACCGCTGGGTCGAGCGCGTTGCGCGCGCCTAGCCTGGCTGAGTATCCTAACTCAGCAATTGGGCGAAGCCTCCTGCGCGGTTGTCGGAAAGAGATTCATGGACGTACTGAAGCGGCTCTTCGAGCAGCATTACAAGTTGCCGGCCGAACACGTGCAGCCGCTTCAGGGCCAGCTTGGCGGCTCAGGACGCGCGATTCTGCGCCTTACCGGTGAGGGAATCAGCGCCATCGGAATTGTCTACCCGGTGCGGGAAGAGAATATTGCCTTCCTCGGATTCTCAAAGCATTTTCGGCGGCGTGGATTGCCGGTGCCTGAGATTTATGCGGAGAATTTGAATGAGAACGCATATCTCGAAGAAGACCTGGGCGACACTACCCTCTTCGAGTTTCTCTCCGCAAATCGTGTTGGCGCCGCGATCGGTCCCGAAGCGATCGAAGCCTATCGCAAGGTGGTGGCCGTGCTGCCGCGTTTCCAAGTCGAGGCAGGCCGCGATTTGAATTACAAGGTCTGCTATCCGCGCGCGAGCTTCGATCGTCAGTCCATTGCGTGGGATCTGAACTACTTCAAGTATTATTTTCTGCGCCTGGCCGGTGTGCCCTTCAACGAGCAGGCTCTGGAGCAGGACTTCAGTCGCTTGACAAAGTTTCTGCTGAGCGCGAGTCACGATTATTTTCTCTATCGGGATTTTCAGTCGCGCAACGTGATGCTGCGCGATGGGCAGCCGTATTTTCTTGACTACCAGGGCGGGCGCAAGGGCGCGCTGCAATACGACATTGCTTCGCTGCTCTACGACGGCAAGGCCGATCTGCCGCCGGAGCTGCGCCAGGAGTTGCTCGACCACTATCTCGATTGCCTGGGCGGGTTCATTGACCTGAAGCGCGAAGTCTTCATGGAGCACTATTACGCCTATGTGTATGTGCGCATCATGCAGGCGCTGGGCGCGTATGGGTTTCGCGGCTTCTTTGAGCGCAAGCCGCATTTTTTGCAGAGCGTTCCGTTCGCGCTCAAGAATCTGCGCTGGCTGGCTCATCATGTCGAGCTGCCCATCGCGTTGCCTGCGTTGATGGACGCGTTTCAGGGCATGCTGGCGTCGGAAAAGCTGCAGAGTCTGGCCTCGTCTGCCGAAGGCCTGGCGGTGCGCGTTTTCAGTTTTTCGTTTCACCGCGAAATGCCTGTGGATGAGTCCGGCAACGGCGGCGGATTTGTCTTTGACGCGCGCAGTATTCCCAATCCGGGGCGCGAAGAACAGTTCAAAACGCTCACCGGCAAGGACGCGCCGGTGATTGACTACCTGAACAGCCAGGCGAGCGTACACCAATTTTTTGCCAATGTTGTTTCGCTGGTCGACAGCACCGTGACAACGTATCAACGCCGCGGATTCAAGAGCCTGATGGTCTCGTTTGGCTGTACGGGCGGGCAGCACCGATCGGTTTATTTCGCCGAGCAGTTGGCGAAGCATCTGCGCGGCACCGCCGGTGTGGAAGTGGTGGTGCGGCACATCGAGCTTGAAAAGATGAACAGCGAAAAAGCCGAGCCGGCCCTCAATGCTGAGAAGTTGGGCGCATGAAGGCAATGATTCTGGCCGCGGGCCTGGGCACGCGATTGCGTCCGCTCACCGGCGACCGCCCCAAGGCGCTGGTGACCGTGGCGGGACACACGCTGCTGGAGATTGCATTGGCGGGGCTGCGCGGCTTCGGTGTGCGCGAGGTAATCGTCAACGTGCATCATTTCGCGGACATGGTGGTCGACTACCTGCGCGCCAATGAAAACTTCGGAATGCGCATTGAAGTCTCACGCGAGGAAACGCTGCTCGACACTGGCGGCGGATTAAAGAAGGCAGCCTGGTTTTTTCTTGAGGAGGTCGCCAGTGCGCAGGAGCCGTTCATCCTGCATAACGTGGACGTGATCAGCACCATCGATCTGGCGGGCATGGTGCAGTTTCATGCGGAGCAGCAAGCGCTGGCCACTCTCGCGGTTCAGCAGCGGGAAACTTCGCGGGTGCTGCTGTTCGACGAGCAGGGCCAGCTTTGCGGGCGTCGTAGTGGGCGAGACGGCCATACCGAATGGGCGCGGCCGGTTGAGCATGCTCAGGAGCTTGCCTTTTCCGGGATTCATGTTCTGTCGCCCCGCATTTTTGCCGAGTTCAAGGAAGACGGCGCGTTCTCCATCATTGATGCGTACCTGCGTCTCGCGGCAGAGGGCGAGAAGATCGTGAGCTTTCTCGCGGATGATGCCTATTGGCGCGATCTCGGCCGTCCGGAGAGCATCGTTGAAGCAGGCCGGGATCTGGCGGATGGAAGGTTCTCGATTTAGATCGGCGAAATTGCCGTGACAAACTCAAACCGCCGCAACCGCTATGATGGCTACGGCCCTGCACCCGGCGCCGCAGGCGTTTTTCATGGATCCCACTTTCTTCATATCGGCAGGCGAGGCAAGCGGCGAGCACTATGGCGCTCTGCTGATTGACGCGCTGAAGAAGCAGCTTGCCGACGGCGGCGAGACAGGCCAGTTCTTCGGCATGGGCGGCGAGCGCATGGTCGCGGCAGGACTGGAGCGCGTGGTCCGCTCGGAAGACATGGCGGTGATGGGCATTACCGAGGTGGTTCGCCACCTGCCGCGCATCTATCGCGAGTTTCGCAGGCTCAAACAGGCAGTCCGCGACCGCCGTCCGGATGTGGCCGTGCTCATCGACTTTCCCGACATTCACTTCAAGCTGGCCGAGGAGTTTCACCGCCTGGGCGTTCCCGTGATCTTCTTCGTCAGCCCGCAGTTGTGGGCGTGGAAGAAACACCGCATCAAGCTGGTGCGCAAGTACATCGACAAGATGCTGGTGATATTCCCCTTCGAGGAACAGTTCTACCGCGAACGTGGCGTAGCGGCGGAGTTTGTCGGGCATCCGCTGGCGGAGCTGCCGCTGCCCTCGATCAGCCGCCAGCAGTTTGCCCAGCAAAACGGCCTCGACCCGGAGCGAACCTGGATTGGTTTGCTGCCGGGCAGCCGGCCCAAAGAGATTCGCGACAACCTGCCGGAGATGCTGCGGGCGGCGCAAACTCTGTCTCCGCAAGACAAAGCCGGCGGCCATGAGTTCCTGATCCCGCTGGCTCCGACGCTGAATGCAGCCCAACGAGACCAGGTGCGGCGGATGGTGGAGATCCATGCGGCGGGCCCGGCCGTTCCCCGGCTGCCTGTTCACCTGGTGGAGGACGCGCGGGCGGCGCTGTTTCATGCGCGGGCTTCAGTCGTCGCCAGCGGCACGGCTACGGTGGAGGCGGCGCTGATCGGCAATCCGTTTGTCGTCGTTTACCGGGTTTCGCCGCTGACCTACGCCATTGCCAAGCGGGTGGTAACGGTGCCGCATGTGGCCATGGCCAACCTGATTGCGGGCAAACGCGTGGTCCCGGAGCTGATTCAGCATGACTTTAAGGCGGAAAATATCGTCGAACAGATCAAGCGGCTGCTACCGGACGGGGTGGGCCGTGAGTCCATGATGAAGGAACTGCGGGGAATTCGGGAGTTGCTGAGCGCCCGGCCGGCCGGCGGCAACCGGGAAAGCGGCGGCGCCATCGATCGAGTGGCGGCCCTGACTTTGGCCCAGGTTCGAGCGGCTTCCCCAGCCAGAACACCAGAAACCGTGCGATCCTGACTTCCAGCCAAAACCGGGCTGGAGACTGGGATTTCCACAAGATCGGCTGCGATGCGATGATGACTGCTATGGGAACACTCGAGCGGAATTTGCGGCGTGGATTTGGACTGGTCCTTCCCCTGAAAGGGCTGTTGGGTGGGCTGGCTGGCTTTTTGGCGATTGGCCTGCTGATGGCGCCTTCCGCGTTTGCGCAGAGGCCGGAGCGGTCTGCGCTGAATATAACCGGATACGGTATCGACGCCGAGCTGGACACGGCCACGCACCATATTGCGGCCACGGCGACGGTGAGCTTTACTGCTCCCGAGACCCTGGAGCTGGTGAGCTTCGGCTTCCACCCCGCGCTGAAAGTAACCAAAATTACCGACGAAACCGGCAAGCTGCTCACCGGGGAGCGGTCGGCGGACGGCACGATTCGCGTGACACCGGGCGCGCCGTTTACCAAAGGGCAGGTATCGCACTGGACCTTTGTGTATGAAGGCGTGATCACCGGTAATGAGGACGGTCCAATCGAGGGGCTGAAGCTNNCGACCGCTTTACCGCGGAGATGCACATCAGGGTGCCGCAGGGAATGCGCGTGTTCGCTAGTGGCAGCGACGGAAAGTCGAAGCCGGTAACGCTGGCCAACGGCAAGCCCGGCGACCAGTACGACTTCAAATGGAACAAGCCGGGATTTCCCGGAACAGTGATTGCGGGCCGCTTCTTGCCCCCGGTTTCTGCCGGTCCCGGCAACGTGAAGGTCTACCTGACGGTGGCCCACCAGGCATCGGCAAACGAATTGGCGCAGACGGCGGCCAAGGAGTACGACTTCTTTACCGACAGCTTTGGGATCCCGGAGTCGAGCCATCTGAATGTCGTCGAAATCCCCGACGACACGCTGCCCGCCGTGTGGGCGCCGGAACTGGCCGCGATTCTGGGCTCGCGCGTGGGGGACAAGACCGCCATACGCCTGCTGGCCAACACCATTGCGCACCAGTGGTGGGGCTCCGAGGTGAGCCCGCGCACCATGAATGACGCGTGGATCACCAATGGCATGTCGCGCTACGGCGAACTGATGTACCTGGAAGACGAAAGCGGCAAGAGTGCCATGCGCTCGGCGCTGCTTGACGTTGAGGCGGGCGCCCTGGCCTACGACACGATTCCGCTGTCGACAGCCGGGCGGCTCAGCCCGTTCTCGCCCGAGTTCCAGTCGATGACCCTTGAAAAGGGGGCAATGATATTCCACATGCTGCGTTGGGAGGTGGGCGACAAGGCGTTCCTTGACACGCTCAAGGGTGCGCTGAGCCAGTACACGGATAGCAGCATCCGGTCGTCGGATTTTGTGAAAGTGGCCGAGGCCCAGAGCCAGCAGCAGTTAACCGCGTTCTTTGCGCAGTGGATCGATGGCACCGGCGCGCCGCAGTTTACTGACAAGTACGCCGTCTACCGGCTGGGAAATAACAAGGGCTTCCGCACCATCGGGGAGATCCAGCAAGATCTGGACCTGTTCCGCATGCCGGTGGATCTGCGCGTTGAAACCGATGGCAAGACGGAGGACAAGAAGATCGAGGTGGTGGGCACGGACACGCAGTATGTCGTGGATACGTTTGGCCGGCCACGGCGCATCGCCATCGATCCCAACGGCTGGCTGCTCAAGGCGACGCCCGATCTGCAGGTGCGCATCGCCATCCTGAAGGGGCAGCAACTGGTGGCCCAGGGCGACCTGACCTCTGCGCTTGCCGAATACCAGAAGGCGCTTGAAGCCAACCCGCAGAGTTCCCTGGCCAACTACCGCATCGGTGAGCTTCTGTTTACGCAGCGCAACTACCAGGCCAGCGTGAACTCTTACCGCGACGCTTTGCGCGGCGACGGGGAGCCGCGCTGGACCGAAGTCTGGAGCCACATTGCGCTGGGCAAGATATTCGACATTACCGGACAGCGCGACCGCGCGGTGAACGAGTACCGGCTGGCGGTGCAGACCAACGACAATACGCAGGGTGCGGTAAACGAGGCGCGGCAATGGCTGCAAAGGCCGTACAAGCTCCCTGACAGCGAATAGCTTGAAGCCTGCCTATCGACCAGGGCAGCCGGGTGTCTGACCCCTCGATGTTCCGCGTTGCCGGACGGATTCGTGGTCCGCTCAAGAAGATATACCTAACCACTCCCGCGTTCGCGCCGTCTCTTTCCATGAGTGCAATTCACATTCGCGGAAGAGGTTCCATCGTGAAGAAGAGTCGTTTCGGAATCCGCATTGCCCTGTTCGCCGCCGTCCTTCCATCGGCATTCGCAATTGCGCAACAGCCAGCCCCGGCGCCCGTCCCAGCAGCCATCCGTACGGCCACTAAAATCTTCGTCTCCAATGCCGGAGCGGACAGCGGGCTGTTTCCCTCGCCCTTCACCGGCGATACGAATCGCGGCTATAACCAGTTGTACGCGGGCCTCAGGGCGAATAGTCAGTACGAACTGGTTGGCGATCCAGCCGAGGCTGACCTGGTCCTNNTCAACGGCGCCTCTGACCCCGTGCCCATGTTTCGACTCGTCGTGTACGACCGCAAGACCCATTACGTTCTCTGGGTGTTTACGGAATCCATCGAAATCGCGTACCTCAAAAAAACGCACGACCGCAACTTCGACGACGCACTGAACGCTATCCTCTTCGAATTTGAGTCGCTTAGCGGCAAAGCACAAGCGGTAACCCACTGAGATTCGGTGGCCGCCGGTCGAGTCTCAGGGTCCAAAGAAAAAACTGCGTTTAGCCCGGCGATTTTGCCGATTAATTCGAACATCCTGCTAGGGTGTGAATCGGGGCATATTGAGCCTCGAGCGGGGTGATCGATGCAACTGAGCGAAAAAGGGCTGGGTTTTCTGAAAAAATCAGAGGGCTTTCGCAGTCATTCTTATCTGGATGTGGCGGGGGTTCCGACCATTGCCTATGGACACCGGATTCTTCCCACCGAGTCGTTTCCCGACGGCATTGCGGAGGCGCAGGGCGCGGACCTTCTGGCCCGCGACGTGAGCGGAGCAGAGAATGCCGTCGAGCGCCTGGTGAAGGTTGAATTGGCGCAGTGCCAGTTCGACGCGCTGGTGGATTTTGTCTACAACCTGGGGCCGCGCAAGCTTGAAGCGTCTACGCTGCTGCGCACGCTGAACATCGGCCGCTATGGCGCGGCGGCCGATGAGTTGCTGCGTTGGGATCATGTGGGCATGCGTGAAAACGAGGGCTTGAAAGCGCGCCGCGAGGGCGAGTTCCTGCTTTGGCACAGCGCCGATTCCGGGCAGCAATCGGCTGCGTAGAGAACGGGCTTCAGTGCTTTGATTCGTCCAGCTCCACCACCTCGAGGCTCTCTTCGCGTTTGAGGTAGCCCTTGCGGCGAAACCAGTCTTCCATGGCCGGCTGCAAGCGATCGAGCGGCACGCGAATCCCGGCTTCGAGCAATCCATCGGCGGCCGGCAGCGTGTCGTCAAAGACGGCGTCGTTGGTGAAGTTACGCATGGCGAAGTTGTCGATCCAGTGAATGGGGCAGTCGTGCCTTTCGCCGGTGGAATCGATGCGCTGGATGGAGAGCCGGCGGACAAACATGCTTCCACTGTAAAGGATCCCTGCAAACCGCCCAGCCAATTCACTGACAGGCGTTATCCAAGGCCGTCAAAGCGCGTCTAGCATTGTGAGCACGTTCGCCGGCGAAGGTGCTCGCGGACGAAGAATCCAGCGTGGTTGCTGAGGCGGCCCAAACGGATTCCTCTATGATTGTCCCCAACGGAGAGGAGTATTGCATGATGATGATTCGATTTGCCAACGGAAACTTGTCGGTGCGCCGGGCGCTGCTGCTGGCCACCATCCTGACAGCTGGTTCTTGCGGGCTTTGGGCGCAGGCTGGACCGCCGGCCGGCGCTCCGAATGGCCAGATGCGCCAGCGCGGCGCCGGAGGAGTCGAGCGCGAACTGGCTCAGCTTACAGGGGTGTTATCGCTTACGCCGGATCAGCAACCCCAGATAAAAGGGGTTTTGGAGGAGCGACGCGGAAAGATGGAAGCCCTGCGCGCCAACGGAGCGCAGCCAACCCGGGAACAGATGGAAGGGATTCGCAAGGACACCGACGCGAAGATCAACGCGTTGCTCACCGACGACCAGAAGGCCAAGTTCGCGGACTGGCAAAAGCAGCGCATGGAGCATCGCCGCGGACCGGGCGGAGATGGACCGCCGCCTCCGCCGCCGTCGGCGCCACCAAACGCGTAAGCACGCAGCTCAAAGTCACGGGATTGAGGGCTTCCTGCTCCTTTGCGGTTCTTCCTGCGAAAGGGCAGGGAGCTTTCGTTCATTTGAGCAGCCTCAGGGCTGCTTTTCCGCCGTCGGCCTTGCGTCTTTCATCTGCTCGGCATCCACATGGAAACGCTTGAAATCGTAGTCGCTCTCGGTGAAGTGCTGGCGGAATCCCTTCACCAGCAGCACGCGCGCCTGCACGTTTGCTTCGGCGGCGGTGGGTAGCCAGACTTCGCCGTTCACAAGCGTCTGGTCAAAGCGGAAGCTGGAGCCCTTGTCGATGGTGGCGACCAGGCCGCCGGCCACGCGGAAGTTATCGATAAACCGGACTTCAAGATGAGCCACCTCGCGGTCTGCCTCGTCCACCCAGATAGTACCTTCGAGCTTCTTTGAGGCGTCCTCGGCCAGGCCGTGGGTCTTGGCGTCCTTGCGGCCAATGAAATCGAAAACAATTGCCGCCCGTCCGCGAAAAGTCTCGCGGCGCGCGTTGCGCACGTCCATTATTTCGAGAACACGGCTCACGCTGATGGTCTGGCCTTCAAGCGGCTGATCCGGCGGCGTCTTCTGCGCCTTCTCCACCAGCTTGGTGACGCGCTCAGTTTCCTTTTGCTGGTCGTGATCATTGAGCGGCTGGCCGTTCTTCTTGACCGTCCGCTCAATCACGTGGCCGTTGACGAAGAAGTCCTCGCCCTCCTGGCTCTCGGTCCTTTTCACCTGGCCGTTGGAGTCGATGTCCTGTGTGGTTTGCAGGGAGGTATAGGTGTAGTTCTCGCGCACCTTCTCAAGCTGCTTCTGGTGCTCCTGCACTTCGCGCANNATGAGCTGGGGAATCTCAGGCAGTGGCGCAGAGGGCGCCTGCTGGGCCAGGGCGCGCGGCGCAGCCTGCAAAAGCGTGATGAAGGTCGCGAGGCAGAGAACGCGTTGAGATCTCATGCGGACATTGTCTCAGGAACAAAGTGGGAACGAGGCTTGTGGCGCTTGCTATTTGGACCCCAGGCGGCGTAAAAGGTTGTGGCACAATTGGATGCACTGGGCAATAGCCTGCCATGCTATACGTGAGGCTGGCTGGATGCATCCTGCCGGATCAAGCCCGCTGGACAGGTAAACCGGCGGGCAGCGCAAGGAGAATCATGTTAGGACTGCTGGTTCAATGGCTGCTGTATGCGTTTGCGCTTCTGCTTGTTTCCAAAGTCGTGCCGGGCTTTGAGGTGAATGGGCTGTGGCCGGCGATGATTGCGGCCCTGGTCATCGGGCTGCTCAACGCTACGGTTGGCTTTTTCCTGAAGATCGTCACCTTCCCACTCAGCATTCTGACGCTTGGCATTTTTCTGCTGGTGATCAATGGCCTGATGATTCTATTGGCGTCGAGCATTGTGCGTGGGTTTCACGTGCGCGGCTTTGGCGCGGCCTTCTGGGGCGCGGTGGTGCTGGCGCTACTGGGCATGGTGATCCGGGCGATTACCAAAAGCCAGGCATAGCCCGCGCATAACTCGAGTCTGGTGCAACCAACTCACTTTGGCGAGGATGCCGCAACCTGCGGTGTTGCTTGCTTCGCAGTCCTTGGTGCTGCGGTTGCGCGCGCTTTGCGCGGAGCCTTCTTCTGACCAGACTTCGCGTCAGGCGCGAGTGCTTTTGTTGGCGTCGCATTGGCCGCGGCCCGGTTCGCAATGGTGGGTCCGTTCAGGGTGTTCGGCACGTGCATGGCGCTGGCGTTGGAGAAACCGCCCGGCGAGACCACACGCTGCGGCATCACAATCACCTTCGCCGTCTGGGGAGGTTGAACGCGGGAGTAGACGCCCCATCCTCCGCCCGCAACCACAAACACAATGGCGGCCGCGGCCGCTGTGCGCATCCAGCCGCTGGCCGGGCGCAGCGCAGCCGGCCATTCCAGAATGCGCGCAGTGCGCCGGGCAGAGTTCTGGCTGGTCCGCAGTCCGGCCTGCACGCGATCTTCCAGGCCCGCCGGCGCGGGCAGGAGGGCAATCAGCCGCAGCGTCCGCTCGGCTTCAATGATCGCGGCATGGTCGCCGGAGCCTTTCGAAAACTCGTCTTCACTTGGATACTTCATTTCAAACTCCCTGGGAGCTCGGGTAACTGATCTCTGATCTCTGATCTCTGTTCCTCATCGCAAGCTCCTCGCGTGATTCAGCAGTCCGGCCATCAGGTTGCGTGCGCGAAACAGCCGCGAGCGCACGCTGGACTCGGTAATTCCCAGCACGGTCGCGATCTCAACGCTGGTGAGTTCCTCGAAGGCCGAAAGCATCAGCACCTGGCGCTCGTTGGCGGGGAGTTGCTCGACACACGCCAATACGTGCGCATGATGCTGGGCGGCGGAGGCGATCTCCTCGGCTGAAAGTCCGGTGCAGGGCAGTACGCGGGCCAGTTCCGAGACATCGTCGGTCTCCGGCCTGGTTTTGGCGCGGCGTTTGCGATCGAGCACGATGTTCCAGACGATCCGGATGAGCCAAACGCGCCGGTCGCGCACCTCGTCGAGCGTATCGCGATGGCGCAGCACGCGCACAAACGCTTCCTGCACCGCGTCTTCGGCATCGGCGGCGTTGCGAAGAACGGAAAAGGCTACGCGATAGAGAGTTCCGGCGTACTGGCTCACCAGGGCCGCAAGCGTCGCTTCTTCGGCCCGAGTCCGTTCCGCTTGAGTGCGGGCTTCATCGCTCACAGCGCTGTTTGGAATCTCCATCCAACCTGCGAAAACTGCCTGGCTGGCGCTCATAAACCACCAGACGCAGGCGGCAAGGAAAATGCTCGGGGGCCGGAGCGCATTTGAGCGCCAAACCGACTAAGAGCCGTCGAGCCTGTCTGCCCGTGGCTTGCGATTCAAAAGATCGCTTACTGCTTGCCGGCCAGCTTCTGCGCGGCAATGGAGCCGGCGGCGCCATCCTTGTCGGCGTCCTTCACCTGGGCCCAGAGCTTGCGGGCCTGGTCCTGCTTGCCTTGCGCCGCGTAAAGGTCAGCCAGGTCGAGCTGTGCAACGCCGGCGGAAACCGTCACAGACGGCTTGGTGATCAGGGCGTTGTAAATATCCACAGCCTGGGGATCGCGGTTCGTCTGGTGATAAATGCTTGCCAGGGCGAGCTTCGCCAGGTTGGCAAGATTGCGGTCCCACGAATTGGCGGCAATCTTCAGTTCTGTTTCCGCCGCGGCGGTCTGGCCCAGTTCCTGGTCGGTGATGCCGGCAAAGTAATGGGCCTTGGCTCCCTGCGGCAGCCAGCCATATTGCGCGGCCACAGCGGCAAACAGCTTGTTGGCGGCCTTGGAGCGGTCGGAGGCGGTCGAGTACACGCCGCTCTCGGCTGGAGCGCCGGGGATGGCCAGCGGCGCAATGTAGATGTCCATTGCCGCGCCCAAAGCGCTATCGGCGACGGTCGATTTCATGTCCCAGAAGATCAGCGCCCCCACCACAAGCACCACAACAAGGGCGCCAGCGATTGTCCAACGCAGAACGCTTGAGCGGTGGCCGCTCACCCAACTCACGCTGCTGGCGGTGGCTTGGGCAAATTTATCCTTTTTCAGGGCATGACGGGTTCGAGTATCCATGGAGTGTTTTTCTTGTCCTCTTGAGCTGACTTGCAGGCGGGTCCGTACGGGTAGAGGCACTGCCACTGCAACCCTAACAGTCTATCAGCGCGCCAACACGAGCGTCCACCGCGTGCAACCCGACATGGATGCACCTTGTGACAGGGCCCAAACCCAGCCGGAACAAAAACCACGCAAGACCATCGCAACAATCAGGTTCCTCATAGCCACCTCTCAGATCGCATTGAAGGGAAATCCGCACCGGGCCACGCTACCCAATACCTTCATCCGAGGCCATCTCCCGTCCCCGAAAACATTCGGGCGGAGTTTGCATATAATTTCACCCGGTTGGCGCATAATCGTTTCAGACTCCGGAAAATAGGCTGAAAGCAGCAAGCCCGTGCGAGCCTCCCGCGAGCGTCTGCCCCACCGCGGGCGCCTAAGTCCTTTGTTTTACCATATCTGCAAGTAACTCGCATGGAATCATCCGCTTACAACGAAGCCCATGCCCTA
>PLPU01000220.1:9559-9736 GCA_003159975.1 Acidobacteriaceae bacterium | reverse complement strand
CTCCATTGGTCCCCGTCCCAGTCTCAGGCCCACTCGGATCGTGCAGTGTCATTCGGTCCGTTCTTCACGCCGCACGCAGACTGTCGGCATTCGATTCAAAGGATGAATTTGAAGCAATTCTATCGCACACCTCTCTTGCATTTGTCCTTGCATTTGCTCCTGCCTGCTCAAGTCCGA
>PLPU01000220.1:5219-9538 GCA_003159975.1 Acidobacteriaceae bacterium | reverse complement strand
GGCTCGCAACCATCGTCCAAAGGCCCATCCGACTGGTTCACCGGCACAGTACGCATCGACCAGCCCATCGCGGCGCCCGATCCAGCACGTGTCAACGGCGCCGTTGTCACCTTCGAGCCAGGCGCACGAACGGCATGGCATACTCATCCGCTCGGCCAGACCCTCATTGTGACCGCCGGCTTCGGCTGGGCTCAACGCGAAGGCTGCCCCGTCGAGGAGATTCGCCCCGGCGACGTCGTCTGGTTCGAGCCCCAGGAAAAGCACTGGCATGGCGCCACGCCGACGACCGCGATGACCCACATCGCTATCCAGGAAAGGCTCGACGGCAAGGTCGTTGACTGGCTTGAGAAAGTCAGCGACGAACAGTATCAAAAGTAATTCAGGTCACTCGGTCTGATTTGCCGNNAAATTGGGAAACAGCAAACTTGAAGTATCGGCACTTGGCCTCGGATGCATGGGAATGAGTTTTTCCTACGGGCCGCCCAAAGATAAGCAGGAGATGGTCTCCCTCCTTCATGCAGCCGTGGAGCGCGGCATCACATTCTTCGATACCGCAGAGGTCTACGGCCCGTTCACAAATGAAGAATTGCTCGGCGAAGCACTGTCTTCCCTGCGCGATAAGCTGGTCATCGCCACCAAGTTCGGCTTCAGCATGAACGCCGACGGCAAACCCGGATCGCACTCGCTCAACAGCCGGCCCGAGCACATCAAGGAAGTCGCCGAAGCCTCGCTCAAGCGCCTCCGCATCGATGTCATCGATCTGTTCTATCAACATCGCGTCGATCCCGACGTGCCCATTGAAGACGTTGCCGGCGCGGTGAAAGACCTGATCCAATCAGGCAAGGTCAAACACTTCGGCCTCTCTGAAGCCGGCGCAAAAACCATTCGCCGCGCCCATGCCGTGCAGCCGGTAACAGCGCTGCAAAGCGAGTACTCGCTGTGGTGGCGCCGCCCCGAAGAGGAGATCATCCCCACCCTCGAAGAACTCGGCATCGGCCTCGTCCCCTACAGTCCGCTCGGCAAAGGCTTCCTCACCGGCAAGATCGACGAGAGCACCACATTCGCCAGCAACGACTTCCGCAGTACCCTGCCCCGCTTCACGCCGGAAGCCCTGAAGGCCAACCAGGCCATGGTCGATCTGCTCGGCAAAATTGCGCAGCGGAAAAACGCCACGCCCGCGCAGATTGCCCTCGCCTGGCTGCTCGCGCAAAAGTCGTGGATCGTTCCAATCCCCGGCACAACCAAGCTCCATCGCCTGGAAGAGAACATCGGCGCGCTTCAAGTCGAACTCACCGCCGCCGACCTCAAGGAAATTGAAACCGCCGCAGCCGGAATCAAACTCGAAGGCGGCCGCTATCCCGAAAAACTGGAACAGATGACCGGTCGCTAACCACTGTAAACCGCTTCTTGAACTCTGCCGCGAACCGTTCTCGCATGCAATCACCGGTCCTCAGCATCAGCTCAATTGGTAACGGTTCCGCACATGCAAAAAGCCCTACCCCAAATGGATGGGGCCTTTGCATTTGTTCTTGCCTAACCGACCAACGGCCGCGTCGGCCCCACCGCAGGTGGGCTGGGAGAGTAGGAAGAGCGCCGCCGGAATTCCAAGCTGAAAGCTGATAGCTCATTCCTCTCTCATCAGGATCGTCGGATTCACACCAAGTGCCCTTTGCGCGGGAATCCACGCCGCCCCGAGGCCCAGCACCAGCATCGTCAAAACCACTCCACCCAACACCAGCGGATCCCTCGGCGCCGCCTGGTAAACGATGTACGACAGCACCTTCGACGCCAGAATTCCCAGCCCAATCCCAGCCAGCGAGCCCACTGACAGCAATACAAAGGCACGCCCCAGTGCCGACCGCAACACCTGCTTGCGCCGCGCGCCCAGCGCGATGCGAATCCCGATCTCGCGCAGCCGCTTGCTTACGGTGTACGACGCCATGCCGAAGATTCCCGTCACCGCCAGCATCGCGCCGAGCAGCCCCAGAACGCCCAGCGCCACCGTGGCTACACGTGCGGCGAACAACGCTGTGCTCATCTCCTCGTTCCACGTCCTCACCGTAAAAGGTAACCCCGCATCCAGCCCATGCAGCCGTTGTTGCAGCGCGTTCGAAATCTCCTGAGGATCGCGGCTCGATCGCACCGCCAGCCACGTACCGCTCGCCTGATGCTGCAAAAACGAAAAGAACATCGCCGGCTGCTGATCCTCTGTCAGTGTGCGGTATCTCCCGTCTTCCACCACGCCCACCACTTCGGCGCGTTCTCCGCCCCAGTACTTGAAATGCCCGCCAACCGCCTTGTCCACCGACCCAAACACTTTCTCCGCAAACTTCCGATTGATCAAAGCCACTTTCGGCGCCTTGCTGTCGTCGCTCAGCGTAAGATTTCTTCCCGCCAGCAGTCTGGTGCCTGCAGCACCAAGGTAGCCCGGTGAAATGTTGTAGTTCATCGCGTCCGCGGCCTCATTCGTTGGCCGGAAATCGGTGGTGCTGTCGGTAAACACAGACGAGTCGCCACCGCTCAGGCTCAGCGGCAGGTTGTCGTTATAGCCCGCGGCCGTTACGCCGGGAATGGCTGCCGCCGCATCCAGCATGCGCTGCTGCATCTGCGGCATGCGATCGCCGGTGTAGCCCGCCATTTGCAGGTCGCTGCTCACCAGCGTCACGTTTTGCGGATCAAAACCGAAGCTGCTACTCATCGATCGCGCCAGCCCGCGCACCGCCACCAGCGACGACGTGACCAGCACCGCGCAAATCGCGATCTGCACCACAAGCAGGAAATCCCGGACCGTTAGCCGCCGCAGCCCGCCCAGGTTTGCCGCACCTGTACGAATCACCTGCCACGGATCGGAGCGCATCACCTGCCGCACCGGCACAATCCCGAACAGCAGACCGCTGACCACCGACAATGCCAGCGCCACAACAAACGTCCCCCCATCCGGATTCACCGGCACGTTGATGGGAACATCGGGAATAGGCTGCCACGCGCTCAGCACGTGCAGGATTCCCACGCCCCCGGCAAGCCCCAGCGCCCCTCCCACCAGCGAGACCAGCACCGCCTCCGTGAGCATCTGACGCAGGATCAACCCGCGCCTCGATCCCAGCGCCAGCCGCAGCGCCGTCTCTTTGGCTCGGTCCGCCGTCCGCGCGGCAAACAGGCTTCCCAGGTTGGCGCATGCGGCCAGCAGAATCAGCCCTGCGAGCAGCATCATGCCCGCCATGAATGCCCGCGCCGGCCCACCCAGCATGTCCCCCACCAGCCCCGGCCGCGCCAACGTAAACTTCACGCCCTCGTCGTCTCCGGGGTAGGTCTTCGCCAGCCATGCCCCAATGCTGTTCAGATCCTGCGTTCCCTGCGCCGGCGTCGCTCCCGGCCTGAGGTGTCCCATGACCCACCCGGAATGATTGCCCCGATACTTCATCGAGTCATCTCCGGTGACCGTTGGCTGTTCGACCATCGGTATCCACATTGCCGGCGCAAAGAAAAGTTCCGTCCCGCGAAACGACGGGGGCGCCACTCCAATAATTGTGAACAAATGCTTATTGATCTTGATCGTTCGGCCCACTACGCCCGCATCATCATGAAACTGACCGTGCCAGTAGGCATAGCTCAGCACCACATAAGGGGCGCTGTTCATGCCGCGTTCGTCCGAAGCGTGATAAAACCGCCCGAGATAAGGCTGAATCCCCAGCGAATCAAAGTAATTCCCGCTGGCCAGATACGGCCACGCGGTCGACGGATTGCCGCCGGTATCTACGCCCACTGAGCCGATAATGTTGGTGATCATCAGGCTTTCAAACGTCTGATTCCGATCCCTAAGATCCAGATAATCGGGATACGACTGCGATGGGTACTGGAACCGCTGCACCATGTAGAGGCTCTTGGCATTCGGCACGTTCACCGGTCGCAGCACCAGTGCATTCAACACGCTGAACACCACGGCGTTTGCCCCGATCCCCAGCGCCAGTGTCAGGATCGCCGTCACCGCAAATCCCGGCGACTTCCTCAATTGTCGGAACGCAATCTTCAGATCGTTGGTCATATTGGCCCGCCCTTTCACGGGAATACGACCGCGGCCGCCGATTGGTTCCCCATTAATTCCCGAGCGTCCCAGTTCGGGCCCCTCCATCCATGCAAGTTCCCGAAGGCCGCCGAACCAACCAATGAGAGCCCGAAACGGAACAACAGCCCAACCCGTTTCTCAGGATTTCAAATCGTTCGAATCGCGCGTCGGCGATGAACAACTCAGTTGTTGCCAACTGCCCTTAGCACAAGCTGAACGCTAAACTCGTCTCATTCCGACACAAAAAAGCCCCACC
>PLPU01000220.1:3724-5148 GCA_003159975.1 Acidobacteriaceae bacterium | reverse complement strand
AACAGCACCAGGTCCAGCGCAATCGGCGCCGCCAGAATCGAATCCCTGCACAGGAAATTGACCTTGAGCTGCATCGGGTAGCCCAGCCATCCGAAGATGTCGATGTTGTCCCAGGCTTCCTTTTCATCCCCGCGCGGCGGATAATAGTTGATGCGAATCTTGTGGTAAATGTCCTTGTATAGATCCGGATAAAGCTCCGGCTGAAAGATGTGCTCAAGCGAACCGAGCTTCGACTCTTCCTTGGTCTTGAAGCTCTCAGGATCGTCCAGCACTTCGCCGTCGCGGTTGCCCAGGATGTTGGTAGAGAACCATCCGGACACGCCGATCATCCTCGCCTTGAAGGCCGGTGCGAGCACCGTCTTCATAAACGTCTGCCCGGTCTTGAAGTCCTTGCCGCAGATCGGCGCCGCGTTCTTCTTCGACAGTTCAATCATCGCCGGCACGTCGACCGTGAGGTTCGGCGCGCCATTGGCAAACGGCACTCCTTGGCTCAGCGCGGCATACGCATAAATCTGTGAAGGCGCAATGCCGATGTCGTTCGTGTCCAGACCCTTCTCAAACGCCTTGATCGACTTGTGCACTTCGGTCGGCTCAAGGAAGATCTCCGTCGACCCGCACCAGATCATCACCACGCGATCCACCTTCTTCTTGAACGCCTGAATGTCGGCGATCAACTGATTGGCCAGGTCGCGCTTCGTCTTGCCTTTCTTCACATGTGTGCCGTTCAGCCGCTTCACGTAGTACTGGTCAAAAACCGCCGGCATAGGCTTGATCTTTTCCAGGCTCGGCTTCAGCTTGGCCAGCATNNGTGCCCATTTGCGTCAGCGAACCCACCGGCTTCGCCAACCCCTGCCTCACTGCCTCAACACCCGCAATCATCGTGGTAGCAACGGCGCCCAGGCCCACCACCATCACGCCCAACTTGCCCTTTGCCGGCAACACCTTGCCGGCCGCCGCCCGCTTACTCTTGCTCACTGCCTTTTTCTTCGTTGCCATCTACTGCTCCTATTCTCGTTGTTCTTTGAAACACACTGCAAACTGTCCCTACGCCGCGTTCCTCTGCCGATTCCTGCTCACGTGGCTCCTGACAAACCACACAATTCCCGCAAGCAATGCCAGTTCCACCCCGAGATGAAAGCGATGGAACCACTCATGGAAGCGCGGATCGGTGTTCCACGCCTCGCCCAGCTTCATGCCTGCATATGCCAGCGCAAAACACCATGGCCACGAGCCGATAAATGTGTAGAGATGAAACTTGCCCTGCGGCATCTTCGCAATGCCTGCCGGAAACGCGATAAAGGTGCGAACCACCGGCAGCAAGCGCCCAAGCAGCACCGTAATCGATCCGTACTTGTTGAAGAACTCCGTCATGCGGTCCAGGTCGTGGTTGCTCATCAGCACCCAGCGGCCATACCGCTCCACCA
>PLPU01000220.1:0-3646 GCA_003159975.1 Acidobacteriaceae bacterium | reverse complement strand
CAACACCCGCGTAGCCACCTGCATCGATCACATGGGTAACGAACAGGACAAGGAAGGCAATGATCTTTTCACTCATGCTGAATCGAGTATAGCGAGAGCCGCTGGCGTTCTTGCCGCTTTGGCCCAAGTCCGGCCTGCAAGAGTCGCATTTCCCGCCATTTTCCAGCGTTTCAGCTAGATTTGTTAACAGTAGTTACTTTGTTTATAATAGTGACTTGGACAAATCTTATAAACAGCCTTGTGTGAAAGGGCACGACTTTAGTCGTGCCGCAATGACCGCAAAAATCGTAGGGCTTTAGCCCCTGGGCATTGATGAGACTGCTTGTAGGGTGCTTGATCTTCAGGAGGACCATCCCGTGGCGAGAAAATACTCCATGCGCTGCTCCATCGCTCGCACCCTCGACATCATCGGCGACCGCTGGACCATCCTCATCCTCAGAGATCTCTTCCTTCACCCCACTTGCCGCTTCCAGGACTTTGAAGCCAGCCTGCCCGGCCTCACTCCCAGCGTGCTCTCCGCCCGGATCAAAGAGCTTGCCGCTCACGGCATTCTTACCAGCCGCCTCTATGCCGACCATCCTCCGCGCCCCGAATACCTGCTCACGCCAAAGGGCCGAGCGCTCAATCCAATCCTGATTGCCATGAAGGCCTGGGGCGAGCAATACGCCGCCTCTCCGCCCGCAGCCGCAAGCCTGCAGAGCGATCTGAGACCCTGAGCGAAAGCGATTTGGGACCGTACCTGCGTCTCAACACTCTCATCCCCACTTTGTTACCATAAGGTGTTCCCATTCGAGGTGCATCCTTTGTCCGATTTCCCTCCCGTCCCGCTCACCCTTGAAGGTTCCGCCCTCCTCCACCAGTTCTTTCGCTTCGACTGGAGGATCTGGCGCGCCACCCCACCATCGGAGCGCGACCGCATTACCGCCGAGGCGGTCGAAGCCCTGAAAGGCCTCGAACTCAGGTCCCCCAACGCACCTATCCAGACCGCCCTCTTCTCCGAGCTCGGCCACAAAGGCGACTTGATCCTGGTTCATTTCCGCGACTCCTTTGAAGCCCTCAACCAGGTTGAACTAGACCTCGCCCAGACCGACCTCTACGGCTACCTCACCCCCACCCACTCCTACGTCTCGGTCGTCGAACTCGGCCTTTACGAGTCCACCCGCAAGACCTATGAAGCCGCCTTCGCCAAGGACCTCGTCCCCCACACCCCTGAATGGAACGCCGAAATCGCCGCGGCCCTCAAGCGTGGTGCCGACGCCATGGCCCCGCGACTCTTTCCCGCCATCCCCGACGCCAAATACCTCTGCTTCTACCCCATGGACCGCCTCCGCGCCGAAAACAAAAACTGGTACACCGTACCCTTCCCTGAACGCCAGCGCATGATGCACGAGCACGGCCTCATCGGCCGCCGCTACGGCGACGTCGTCAAGCAGATCATCTCCGGTTCGATAGGAATGGATGATTGGGAGTGGGGCGTTGATCTCTTCGCCGAAGACCCCATCGTCTTCAAAAAGCTCATCTACGAGATGCGCTTCGACGAAGTCAGCGCCGTCTACGCCCTCTTCGGCAGTTTCTATTTAGGCGTCCGCCTGCCCATCGAAAACCTCGGCAACTGGCTCGACGGCAAGCTTTAATTCACTGCGGGCCCGCAGAAGCCCCGTCCGCCTCCACGTCGATCTCGATCTGGACGTCCGGTCCCATCGGGTTCGGCCCAAGCTCCATCAGGTTGTCGCGTGCCATGCCAAAGTCTCCGCGCTTCACCGCTGCGGTTGCGTGGAACGACGCGCGCGCCGGCTCACCTTTAGGCGTATCCGGAAACAATCCCTTGAACCGGAACGTCAGCGGCACCACCTTTGTCACGCCCCGAATGGTCAGCGATCCGTCCATCACCCACGCACCGCCGCCGGCCCGCCGAATGCCCCGCCCGTGATACGTCATCGCCGGGAAATCCTTCACATCGAAGAAGTCTGGACCGCGCAGGTCTTCATCGCGCCTCGCATTTTGAGTGCTGATGCTCGCCGCGTCAATCGATATATCCACTGCGCAATCTGCCCGATCCTTCCCTGCCGTAATTGTCCCCGTTACCTTGTCAAACCTCCCCCGCACCAGTCCGACAATGTGGTGCCATGCTCCAAAATAGGCAAAACTATGGTCTGGATCGACCTTGTACGTCCCCGCGGCCGGAAGAGGCCCCATTCCCGACGCCGCACTTGCCGCTTTCGTCACGCCCATCGTACACGCAACAACTCCGCACAATATGAAGACCGCAACACCCGCCACACTCTTGACCATCCCGTTTCTCATTCTCATGTTTCCGCCTTTCGTTCGTCGTTTGCGTTTAAAGCGCAATGCAGTTCTACCGGCTCCAGCGCGGAAAGTCCTGAACCTGCTCTGAATCACTCTGAATAGTTCTGAAACGGCGTCGCAATGCAGCGACAGCCCGCTGCTACAATCGGAGACACTTCGTTTCTGCGGCCACCATGAGTAACAGCCTTCATCCATCCGGCACCGAACGCCCAGCATCGGCAGCGCTCCGCATCGGCGCCTGGCGTTTCCATCCGGCTTCCGGCGAAATCTCCCGTGAAGGCGAGACCATTCGCCTTGAAGCACGGACACTGCGCCTGCTTCTCTGTCTTGCCGAGCACCCCGGCGAGATCGTCAGCGTCGATGCCCTCCTCGACCAGGTCTGGACCGGCGTCAACGTCTCTCCCGACTCCGTCTATCAGGCTGTGGCCTCGCTCCGCCGTCTGCTCGGCGACGATTCCCGCCAGTCCGCCTATATCGCCACGGTGCCCCGCTTGGGCTATCGCATGGTGGCGTCCGTCGGACCATGGGTGGACTCCACCACTACGAATCACACCGCCTCCTCGCTTCCAGAACCTTCGTCCAATAAATTCGATCAAGCCGCCGATCCTAACATCGCCGCGGTCTCAAGCGCCGCGCACCCTCCCGATCGTCGCAGGCGCCGCCTCATGGCCGCTGTCGCAATCCTCTGTCTTGCTTTCCCTGCGGTCTACATCTTGCATAAAGGGCTTTCAACTCTCCGCCCGGCAGCGCCCGCCGTTCCCGCCACGCCACAAAACTCGGTAGCCGTGCTGCCGTTTCTCGACCTGACCGAGGGCATGAAGAACGAGGAGTTCGCAGACGGCATCACCGAGGAATTGATCGACAAGCTCAGCAAAGTGCCGGGCCTCAAGGTTCCATCACCCACATCCTCGTTCTATTTCAAAGGCAAGCAGGTCCCCGTCGCCGACATCGCCAAATCGCTGAACGTGGCTTACGCGCTCGATGGCAGCCTTCGAAAGTCCGGCACAAGGGTGCGCGTCGATGTCCGCCTGCTGCGCGCCGACAGCGGCTTCATCGTCTGGTCGGAAACCTACGACCAGCCCATGAGCGACATCCTAACCATCCAGGACGACATCGCTGTGAAGGTAACGAAAGCGCTGAAACAATCCATCCCAACCACAAATTCCAGCAGTTCTCGGTGAATGCTGAGTTCTGTCCAAGGCCGTGTCTATTCCGCAGTAAGAAGAAAAGCGAGCTCGCCCTCTGCCCCGGGTGCCCCAGGTCTCGAATCTGAGACCTGGGAAGCTGAGAGCTGCAGCAGTTCCCGAATTGCCCACGTTGGACTGCACCCCGAAAGTGA
>PLPU01000028.1:0-2698 GCA_003159975.1 Acidobacteriaceae bacterium | reverse complement strand
GCTTCACGAATAATCCAGGCTAAGGCGCGGGACCTGCCGCGAAAGCAGGTCCCAAGAGCAAACTACTGCTTCAAGTTGATTCAGAACCGAACCATGATCGCCAGAATTGTGGCGGTCTGGTTGGTGCGCAGGTCGGGCCACCAAAGGGCCTTTAGACCACCCGCCCCGTTGTTCAGTCCGAGGCCGACGCAGTTCGATATCGCCTGTGCTTGCCCGGTCGCGTACCCCAACGCAATCCCGGCTGGAGTGGGCACGTAGCCAACGCCTGGGTCTCCGCCTGCGGCACACTGGTAGTCGGCTGGGTTGCCATTGTTGCCACCAGGAGGTGTTATGCCGCCATGCCCGGTCCAGTACGGCACATCGGAATACCGGTAGCTTTCCTCGAGGCGGAATGTGATGAACTGCGATGGCATGTAGTCGAAAGTTACTGTGCCGTCATGCATCTGAGCGCGGTCGCCAGCGTTTTGCGTAAAATAGGGAGTTCCCGAACTTGCAGATGCGTCGTTAATCGGCGGCAGCAGAGTCAAGTATCGGCCTGGGTTGTTCATCAGGCCGCCACCGACTGTCACGGCGTAAATGTCCTTCTTGAACCAAAGGCGCAAGTAGCTCATCGTGCCTTCAAAATCCTGCTTGGGCTTCCCGTTTCTGCTGTTGTGGCAATTGACACCGCCAGTGTACGTATCCGAGGTGCCCTGTTCCGGAGAGAAGCCATGGGCATCGTAGTAGCCGGCAGCAGGCCCGCCGCCGTATTCGCAACCGAGATCGCCGGTCAGAGTAAAGGCGGCTTTGTCAAAGAACTTCTTGGGTTGGTCGTAAAACTTGACCTGTGCACTGTAGTCGGCGTGAACACGCGAGCGTCCAGGAAATCCAGCGTCGTCCTCGCCAAGGCCGTAGTCATTCCATACGAAGTCCAGGTAGGGCTTGGGACGCCACAGAATCTGGCCACCTAATCCCGGTTTGCTGTTGTACCGCGCATACGACTGCCAGCCGTTAATAAACCACGGCTCGATTTTCAGCTTCTCCGTGGGCCACCACTGAACACGAAGCCCGTTGAAGAACCAAGGCGTGTTTGAGGAAACAAACGACGGCTGGTAGGCCCAGTTGTCGGCGTTGTAGTAACTGAACAGGCCAATGTAGGAGACGAAGATGCCGGCGTCCACGTTCAGGCCGTGGTTTACATCCCAGTGATACCCGCCCCACGCTTCAGAGATGTATCGATAGGCGTTCGCCAGATTCCACTGGCCGCGGTTATAGCTGGAATCATTGCGCGGAGTGGTCGTGGCGAACAAGCCGTCCATCGTCAGAATGCGCCCGCGGACGTTATCGATGCGGATGTCGCCGCCCACGCTTACCTGCTCCAGTTGCCACTCGTCGGAGCGGAACATTTCGGTCGAGCCGCCCATCGAGTCATCGACCGGGTGGTTGTAGTCCAGAATGTAGTTTGCGTCGAAGCGAACCTCCGGGGTGAAGTACTTGGTGGCCATCGGAGTGTCCACCACCCGCCCGTTGCTGTTCATCCAGGTCCAGTCGCCGGGGAACGGTGCCGACTTGGTGAGTCTTTCCGCCGAGATCTCCGGAGGCGCCGGTGCTGCTGCGGGCGCGGGCACAGCAGCGGCCTGACTGGGCGTCATTAGGCCGGGAGTGCCGTTAGTATCGGCCCCCTCAGCCGACCGCAGAGTATTGGCATCGCGTTCAGCCTCGGCTGCGTCGCCAGCTCCGCTTCGCGCCTTCAGTTCCGCTTCCAGTTGCGCAATGCGCGCTTTCATCTCGGCAAGCTCTTTAATGACCGCATCGTTGGTGAGCGGCGCGGCAACGGAAGCTGACGGATTAGCGGCTGTGGATGTAGCAGGAGCAGGCGTTTCAGGGGTGGGAGCATGCGTGCCCGTAGCCGTGCTCGAAGTTGAGGCGGTATTTGTTGCTGCCAACGCGGCCGATTCACTGCCAGGTGCGTTTGGGGTTGTGTTCGCTCCTTCAATGATCGGGATTACGGACGAGCTTGTAGCGGCCTTCTGTGCGACGGCCTTCATTGGCGTCAACACTAAACAAAGTAACGCCGTTGTGGGAATAACTATCCAGGAATTGCTTTTCATTTTGCCTCTCTTTTCTACAAAAGGGTTTTCGACTCAGGTGTGAATCGTTACTCTTCAAATCGCGTTGGAAATTGACCATGGCAAAGGAGCATGAAGATCGTTCCGCCTGCGCACAAAGCGCTCGCCGCCATCATTGAGGCAACTTTGCGGATCCCTTCAAGCTTGCTGACAATCGCCGTTATGGTTGGAAGGTCCGGTATCGATCTCTCAGAGGTCCAGGGACTGCCGAGATCTCAATCGCCAGGTCTTTGAAGTTCAAGCCACCGATTGACTTACTTCGGCAACTCGTCCAGAGCCAGATTCAAATCCAGCACATTGACGCGGGGTTCCCCTAGGACCCCCAGCTGCCGGCTTGTAATGTGCTGCTCGATGAGCTGGTGGATGCGGTCTTCGGGAATCCCACGAGCTTCAGCGACGCGAGGAGCCTGGAAGAAAGCTGCATCTGGGGTGATGTCGGGATCGAGGCCGGAGCCGGAGGTGGTGACCAGATCGATGGGCACGGGATGGCCCGGGTTCTCCTTGGACAGTTGGTCGATGGAGCCCTGGATGCGAGTCACAAGAGTCTTGTTGGATTGGGCCAGGTTCGAGCCACCGGAGGCGGTGGCGTC
>PLPU01000120.1:0-3030 GCA_003159975.1 Acidobacteriaceae bacterium | reverse complement strand
TGATCATCGGCGACCGTCAGACCGGCAAAACCGCCGTGCTGCTTGACACCATCATCAATAACGCCAAGAACGACCTGATCTGCATCTACTGCGCCATCGGCCAGAAGCGGTCTTCGATTGCGCAGGTTGTGCAGACGCTGACCGAAGCCGGCGCCATGGGACACACGGTCATCGTGGCTGCCTCGGCCTCTGAGCCGGCGCCGCTGCTTTATCTAGCTCCTTACGCCGCCACGGCCATCGGCGAGTACTTCCGCGATTCCGGTAAACACGCTCTGGTGATGTACGACGATCTCTCCAAGCACGCCATGGCCTACCGNNCTGCTGCTGCGCCGCCCGCCGGGCCGCGAAGCCTATCCCGGCGACGTCTTTTATCTCCACTCGCGCCTGCTGGAGCGCTCGGCGAAGCTGAGCAAGGAAAGAGGCGGCGGCTCGCTCACCGCGCTGCCGGTCATCGAGACCCAGGCCGGCGACGTCTCGGCTTATATTCCCACCAACGTCATCTCCATCACCGACGGCCAGATCTTTTTGGAAACCGATCTGTTCAACTCCGGCGTTCGTCCCGCCGTCAACGTCGGCCTCTCGGTTTCGCGCGTAGGCTTCTCGGCGGCTATCAAGGCGGTCAAGCAGGTTGGTTCCACGCTCAAGCTGGATCTGGCGCAGTATCGCGAACTGGCGGCATTTGCTCAGTTCGGCTCGGATCTCGATCCGCTCACCCAGAAGCAACTGAACCGCGGCAGCCGCTTGACGGAATTGCTCAAGCAGCCGCAGTTCCACCCGCTCACCTGGCAGCAGCAGGCCGTGGTGCTTTTCGCCGGAACACAGGGCTACCTCGACGACCTCAAAGTCACCGACATCCGCGCCTTCGAAGATGGCCTGTACAAGTACTTTGACAACGCGCAGACCGCGTTCATGGATGAACTGACCACCAAGAAGGCATTCGACGACGACCTGCGAAACAAGCTGCATGCGGCGCTGAAGGAATACTCGGCGAACTTCAAGGCGGAGCTGGAAGCGGCCAGTGCGAAGTGACGAGTGGTTAGTAATTAGTGGTTAGTAAGAGCCGAAACGGCGTAGCCACTGAGAACTGATTACTCAACACTAAGCACTAACCACTAAACACTAGGCACTCACTATGGCAAACGTACTCGATCTACGGCGTCGCATCCGCAGCGTGAAAAACACGCGGCAGATCACCAAGGCCATGAAGATGGTCTCGGCGGCCAAGTTGCGCCGCGCGCAGGAGCGGGCGCTCTCGGCCCGTCCCTACGCCAAAATGATCACCAGCGTTCTGGAATCGCTGACCCGGCGCGCCGAAATCTTTGATCCAGTCACCGGCAACCTGCGCCATCCGCTCTTTGCCACGCGCGAAGAGAAGCGCATTCTGCTGGTCATCGTCAGCGGCGACAAGGGATTTGCCGGCGCGTTCAACGCCAACATCCTCAAGACCGCCTTTCAGTTCATCGGCGGCAATCCGGACAAGGAAATCGACATCGAGGCCGTGGGCCGCAAGGGCCGCGACCAGATGCGCCGCCATTTTCCCGCGGCCATCTACAACGAAACGACGGATGAGAACGGCAATAAGCGCCAGGTCCGCGACCGGAAAAAGAAAGTTGAAGTCACCGGCGATCACCCCGGCATGCTGACCAAGCTCGAGACAACGCGCGTGTACGAGCTGGCGCAGAGCATTATCTCCCGCTACGTGCATGAAGAGATCGACGCCGCCTACATCGTCTACAACGAGTTCAAGTCGGTCATCCAACAGCGTCTGGTGGTTGAGAAGCTGCTGCCGATCATGAAGATCGGCATTCCGCAGATTACCGGCGCCACCGAGCCCACCGAAGAGGAACGCGAGCGCACCGCCGAGGCCGCATTGAGCGCGGGGATTTCGATTGAGCCGGTGGACACGGCGGAGGCCGACGCGGAAGCGAAGAAGTTCGGCACATCGCAGGTGGACTACATTTACGACGAGCCGGCCGAGGAGCTGTTCAACGGCCTGCTCCCGCAATACATTTTTTCCATGCTGTATCACGCCATGACGGAGTCGGTTGCCGCGGAACATGCGGCCCGCATGACGGCGATGGATTCGGCAACCAACAACGCCTCGGACATGATCGACTCGCTCACGCTGCATATGAACCGCGTGCGCCAGGCGGCCATCACCAAGGAGATCATCGAAATTGTTTCGGGCGCAGCGGCGCTGTAGTACAGGGATCAGGGGTCAGAGATCAGGGATCAGTTGTTCCAGCTCCGTGATGCAGTGATGGCTTTGAAAGGGCACGGCTTTAGCCCGTGCCAGACACAGCCAGCAAAGGTTTCGGGGCTTTAGCCCCTGAGGATACGTTCGACTGGTTCGCGGATTTAGCGAGGGCTTCATCAAGATGCTTCAGAAGGAGGGAATGGTGGCTGACGACAATTCAAAGAACAGCACCCACTCCTCTCTGAGAGAATCCATCGTTGAACACCTTTTCGTTGGAGAAGTCCTGAGGTTGCTATGGTGCCAAGACAAATTCAAGGTTGAGATTCTCAAGCCACAAGTGGATAACGCGGGATATGATCTTGCGATTGCCTGCAACTCGACCCTTTGGCACGTTCAACTAAAAAGTTGCAATGAAGATGGCAAGCGGAGCAGTGTCAACGTCGGTCTGGAACTCACAAAGAAGCGGAATTGGTGTGTAATTTGGATATTCGTCGACAAGGACCTTGGGTTTAAATCATTTCGCTGGTTCGGCTCTGATTCGGGCCAATTCGTTGAAGGAGATTTCAAGCCAACAAAGCACACGAAGGGCAACGCAACCGGGCATAAGGCGGAGAGACCCGGGTATCGTGAGGTTCCGAGGAGCAAATTCGAAAAGCTTACTAAAGACCAAGTGATTCAGCGCTTGTTTGACGTGGCTCCAGGATAGGAATTTTGAAGCAACGCTCGACTTCTGGAATGGCGTTCAATGAGCTTCTAAATCAACAAGTTTTTCAAGAAGGCAGAAAAATGGCAGAGAACATCGGCAAAGTGATTCAGGTTTCGGGTCCGGCGGT
>PLPU01000179.1:0-2536 GCA_003159975.1 Acidobacteriaceae bacterium | reverse complement strand
TGGATGTACACGAGCCGGGCGCGTGGGTAAATCCGTTTCTCTCGGTCGACGCCGACTCGCTCGATCTGCGCGTGACCATGGCCGATGCGAATCCCAGCTCCCTGGGTCAGGGAACCATGCTGCGCCCTGAAGCTGCCCGCCGTCAGGAGATTCAATTGCGTCCCCGCGACCTGGCCGAAGCGCTGATCGCACTGCCGCCGGGCGCCTGGCGCTATGGCCGCGTGATCGCTGTTGCCGAGTCACCCCTGGCGAGCCGCAAGGACCGCCCCAAAGTGCGCCGCAACTTGGAAGCCATCATCCAGCGGCTCAACGACCTGGGCATTGTTGTTGAAGAGTGGCCCACGCGGTAGTCTGAAGACGGCGCTCGTTGGTTCGTACCTTCAAATCCGGGTTATCACCTTGTGGCCTGAATAGAAATGGTAAAGAGCCGTTATGACCGTATTTTGCGTGAGGGTGTAGGATATGCTCGACTCAGAATGACGTTGTTGCAACTCCGTCTGTGCGTTGGCATCCTAACCGATAGGATTGTCGCCAATCGACGCTGGAGCTTCGGGGCGCGCGCCGATCACAGGTTTCGTCCCAACAAGCGGCGGTCGTTGCGGGACACCGTGTAATTTTGGTACGCTCAGGCAGTTTCCCGGCTGAGCGAAAGGAGATTTTCTATCATGACAGAAGAAAACAGGTCATACGGTTTGGCATGGTTTTTGGCTGGGTTGGGCGTGGGCGCAGTTGTGGGCATTCTTTACGCCCCCAAGAGCGGCCGCGAGACCCGTGAAGATTTGATCACCGGCGCCCGCGAGGGCTCCGATTACCTCCGCAATCGCACTGAGCAGGCCGCCAAGGAAGTCAGCGCCTTTGTTGACAAGAGCAAAGAGCAGGTCAGTGCGCTGGTTGACAAGAGCAAGGAACAGGTCAGCGAATATGTGGAGCGCGGCCGTGAAGCCGTCGACCGCGGACGCGTGCAGTGGGAAGAGTTTGTGGAGCGCGGCAAGAGCCTCGTAGCAGACCAGGCTACCCGGGTTTCGGCTTCCGTTGACGCGGGCCGGCAGGCCTACAAGTCGACCACCGGCACGGTCAATCCGTTGGATCGCTAAGGGGCGGTCTATACCTGGAATTTGTGCAGGCCGGCTTCATTCCGGTTTATCATCCGCTCCGGGGCTAGCTGCGTGAGGGTTAGAGTGCGCCTCACCCGCAGGCTCCGGGCCGGATTCTTCATGCCTTGGAGTAGCGCGCTCAAGAAAGTTGTTGCAGGACTGGAATTGTTCTGCGCGAGATCATTCCGATGTCACAGACCGACCAAACCATCCAGCTCTTCATTGTTGCCATCGCCGGGCTGGCCGTGGTGATGCAGGCAGTTGTCCTGCTGGCGATTTTCTTCAGCCTCAAAAAGGTAGCGAGTGCAGTCCAGACGGAAATAGCGGATCTTCGTTCCGCGGTGGTGCCTCTGCTCCGAACCTCGCAGGATTTCGTCACACGCGTGGCTCCCAAGATTGAAATGACCACAACCGACGTGGCGGTGATGGTCCATGGGCTGCGCGTGCGCACTGCCGAGATGGAGGTTTCGACCGCCGAGATCCTGGACCGGGTACAGCGCCAGACGGCGCGGATCGATACCATGCTCACGGGCATTCTAGACGCTCTGGAACGTGCCGGGGCAATTGTCGGGGTAGCCGTCGACAAACCGGTCCGGCAACTGGTGGGAGTGATGGCGGCGATCAGGGCAGTCGTCGAAACGCTGCGCAAGCCCGCGGCGTAGCCTGGCTCAGGCTTATAACCAGCTTTCTTTCGCAACGCCATCCGACCCCTAGAGCAGTTCCAGGGTTGATGTACCCTGTTTCAACATTTGTGCCGGGTCACCCCTTTGTTCCACCCAGGCGACGGAGACTTGTCGCCAAGGACCCGGTCCCTGGGGTCCGGCCGGACTTGGGATATATTTGGCGGCGGGGATATTGCAATCCTGGAACCGCTCACGTTGGCGGCTGTCAGCTTATGTCCCCGGCCCGTACCACTTGCGCGGGGTACCCCCCCCACCCCTAAAAAATAACCCTTTGTTTTCAAGCGATTACGGCTATGCATGACATAACAAAGGAGTTATTCATATACACAAGAAAACAAAAGGGTTGCGGGAGAATTATGAATATTTCGTATCACATTACAAGATAATGCTCGCATTGCAAGATGATCTTGCGGCAACCGCCGGCTCAAAAGATCTGCTAGTTTCATTGTGCGCCAAGAGCGGGAAATTATCGGCAAAATGGCGGGAAGTTTTTTGGGGTTAATTCCCGGCGGCGATTCTGGGAGGCAGCATATGGAACGTAAATACGATATGTATATACGCTATGCGCTACGAATGGGAATGCGATCCGTTGCATGTTTGGGGATGATTCAGGCCGTGAACAGGCCCTAATGGAGTTGAATTGCCATCGAGTCGAAGTCGATTTCGACGGTGTGGGCCTGGTTCAAGAGATCCATTCCGAGGTTGCCGGCAAACCAGTTGCTGTTGGAGTTGTTGTCCTTGAGCAGGATGTGGGCCGGC
>PLPU01000154.1:0-12041 GCA_003159975.1 Acidobacteriaceae bacterium | reverse complement strand
CGCCTCTTCAACCGCGGCAGCCAACTGCGCTTCTGTGTACTGGTAAGGCGTATGAAACTCCCCATCCACCAGGCTGTCCTTGCCCGTCTCGTAAATCTTCGCGAAGTCCGAGCCCTCCTTGTGCTGCTCGCGCATCACCTCGACAATCTGATCGATCGAGTTGGCGTAATCGGCATTCGACAGCACATGCTGCTCGGGGTTGTAATGGATCGCGTCTTCATGCCCGCCCAGAATATCGATTGCATTGCCGCTCATCCGCATTCGCGGCCCCAGAATCAGCCCCTTGTCGATCGCTTCGCGGATTGCCGTGTCCGCCGAGCCAGCGCCCTCCGTGCCCATGTCCCGCTCGGCCGTGAATCCGGCCAGCAGGTCCGCCTTCGCCGCATCGGCCGCAATCAGCGTCCGCCACGGCACCGATTCCTCCACCGTCTGCAAATCCTCCGCTCCCGGATGAAGGAAGAGATGAACGTGCGCGTCAATCAGCCCCGGCATCAGCGTCGTGTCGCCGAGATCGATGACCCTGGCCCCTTGCGGATGATCCACCGAAACGCCCACCGCGCGGATGCGGTCGCCAACCACAAGCACCTCGCCCGGCATGAGCAGTGTCCCGGTATCGACCTCAAGCAGCCGTGCCGCATGCAGAACAATCGGCACAGGTCCAGCCTGCTGGGCAGACCCCGTCATCGCGGCAAACACACAAGCCGCGCACAAAACGAAGTGTCGGATACACAAATCAATCTTCGGCATGGCTACGACTATAACAATTGCCGATTCCCTTCGAACAGGGGACAACGAACAATCATTGAAGTGCAAACCCCGTTGGGTTCGTCGCCCGAGCTCTCATTCCGCTGCCGTAAAGTGAACATAGGCATCGGAACAATGCGTTGCGAAACTAAATGAATGGGAAGATTGGATGACGACTGAACGGGAACTCCGCGACAAGCTGCGGAAAATCTCTGCACTCTTCGAGGGCGCAACCAGCCAGGGGGAACGCGATGCCGCGGCAGCCGCNNGACCGCTGGCACCGGCGCTTGTTTCTGGCCCTTTGCCGCCGCTACGGTCTGCATCCCTATCGTTATCCGCGTCAGCGATACTCGACGGTCACTCTGCGCGCGCCAAAATCCTTCCTCAATGGAACGCTATGGCCGGAATTTCTGCAGATCAAGGAAGCGCTCGACGACTACCTCAACGAAGCTACGGAAAGGATTATCCGCGAAGAGGTCTTCGGCGACTCCAGTGAAGCTGAAGAGCAAGCGGGATGACGCGCACCTTCGCGTCTTTCCCACCGTTGCCTCAATACGCCGCAATCCCCGTAAGATGCTGCCCCAGAACCAGCGCGTGGATATCGTGCGTCCCCTCGTAGGTCTTCACGCTCTCCAGGTTCATCATGTGCCGCATGATAGGGTAGTCTTCCGTGATTCCATTGGCCCCCAGAACATCGCGAGCCATCCTGGCCGTCTCGAGGGCCATCCACACGTTATTCCGCTTGGCCATCGAGATGTGCTGGTGCCCCACCTTGCCCGCGTCCTTCAACCGCCCCACATGCAGCGAGAGAAGTTGCGCTTTGGAAATCTCACTGGCCATCCACACCAGCTTCTCCTGAATGAGCTGATGGCTCGCTATCGGCTGTCCGTGAAACTGCTTGCGCGTCTTTGCGTATTGCAGCGCCGTGTCGTAGCACGACATGGCCGCGCCGATCGCGCCCCAGCTTATCCCGTAGCGTGCCTGGTTCAAGCACATCAGCGGACTCTTCAACCCGCCTGTCAGCGGCAGCAGGTTCCCCGCAGGCACATGCACATCCTGCAAGACCAGGCCGCTCGTCACCGAAGCCCGCAGAGACCACTTGCCATGCACGTCCTTCGCGGAAAAGCCAGGCCTGTCCGTCTCGACCAGGAAGCCGCGCACCTTGTTGTCCTCGTTCTCCACCTTGGCCCAGATGATCGCAACATCGGCAATCGACCCAGAAGTGATCCACATTTTTTCGCCATTCAGAATGTACTCATCGCCGGCTTTCCGCGCGGTCGTGGTCATCCCTCCCGGATTCGACCCGAACCCCGGCTCCGTCAGCCCGAAGCAGCCCAGTTTCTCACCGCTGGCCAGCGCCGGCAGCCATGTATTCTTCTGTTCCTCCGTCCCAAAGGTGTAAATCGGATACATCACCAGAGCCGACTGCACGCTGACAAAGCTGCGCAGGCCTGAGTCGCCCCGCTCCAGTTCCTGCGTCACCAGTCCATACTCCACGTTGGACATGCCTGCGCAGCCATAGCCTTCGAGGTTCGCGCCAAAAAAGCCGAGTTCGCCCATCAGCGGAACCAGCTCCCGCGGAAAACGCCCCTCGCGGAAGCAGTCTTCGATGATCGGAACGATGTTGTCTTCGACGAAGTCGCGCGCCGTGCGGCGCACCAGCAATTCGTCCTCTGAGAAGCCGGAGTCAAGATGGAGAAAGTCAAAGTTCTGAAACTTGAAAGCCATGATTGCACCTGTCGTTCTTTGCGCTGCTAAAACAGGTAAGCCTTTCAGAGATCGAGCGACGTCAGCCAATGGCTTTCCGGCTTCAGCAGGCACGTTCCAGCGGACGCGCTACTTCAAATTGGCAATTTGCATATTGCGGAAGTAAACCTCCGCGCCCTCGCACTGAAACAGAATCTTGCCGTGCGTAGGGTTGGCGTTGGTTCCCTCATTGGCCAGCTTTCCGTTGACGAAATAGAGAATGCGGTCGTGGTCCACAACCAGCTCCAGGACATTCCACTCCCCATGCGGCTTTTCCAGATCGTCCACCGGATCGCGATAGCCGGTCACGTTCACCAGTGGCCCGCGGCCAATGTGCGGAATGCGTGTGTATTGGCTGGGGCTGGGCTCGGCCGTGCTCAGATACTGCTTGCCGTCTACCGTGATTCCGGTTCCGTTGATCACCCAGATGTCGCCGGTGCCGCCCTCGGCAATTTGAAACTCCATCAGCCGCGACCACACCTTGAGGGGACCCGTAATGTTGTACTGGATACCGCTGTCGCGCGCTTTGCCAAGCCGCGGCGCATACATCTTTTCGCCCCATTTGAACTCCGCGCGCAGGTAGTAATTCTTGTACTCTTTCTTCGTTACCAGCCCGCCAAACTCTTCGCCGGAGATATGCAACATGCCATCTTCAACCTGAAACACCTTGTCCGGATCGTTGTTGATGCCATGATCTTTCAGCAGCGTGTCGAATCCATCGAAGTTCTTGCCATTGAACAGCGGCTTCAGTTTGCCGTGCGGTGGAATGCTTGGCGCCGCTTGCGCGCATGCTGCATGCGCTCCCAATGCGGCAAAGGCGAGCGCGGCGGCGAGCGTGAATATGCGGCGCAGGCCAGTCATGTTCTTCATCGGTCATCTCCCATGGCTTGAGGCTTGTAACTTGCATTTATCGCGGGCGCCACACCAGGCATCCGGTATCCCATCATACTCCGGCGAGCCCCCTCGGCCGCGCAGCCATCGTTGTCTTCCATGCGCATTCAGGAACCTGTATGCGAAGCGGTAGGATAGCTGTAGCAAAGAGGGAGCCTATTGCATGAATCGCAGGGAGTTTCTCGGAACATCGCTCACGGCTGGAGCGGCCATTGCCGCGGGAACCCATGCGCTCGCAGCGCCAGACNNTCACTCGATGCCATGCTGGACAAATTCGTCAGCCTCGGTATTGAGGCCGCGGAGATTGGCGCCGGCGGCTACACCGCAACGCCGCAGTGCCCCACCGCCGAGCTCGTGGCCGATCCGGCCAAGGCGCGCGCGTGGAAGAAGAAGTTTGACGACCGCGGCATCCCGATCATGACGCTCAGTTGCCATGCCAATGCGCTTCATCCCGACCCGGCCAAGGCCGCGGCGCACGCGCAGCAGTTTCAGCAGACTATCCAGCTTGCCGGCATGCTGGAAATCCCCACCGTGGTCGGATTCTCAGGCTGTCCCGGCGGCTCTCCGACCGATACCACTCCGACCTGGGTCACCTATACCTGGCCGCCCGACCACGCCGCCGCCCTGGCTTGGCAATGGAAGGAGCGCGTCATTCCTTATTGGAAGGAGACAGCCCGGTTTGCCCGCGACCATGGCGTGCGCCGCATCGCGCTGGAGATGCACCCCAACTTCGTGGTCTACAACCCGCGCACCCTGATGCGCTTGCGCGAAGCCGTCGGCGAGGAGATCGGCGCCAACTGCGACCTCAGCCATCTGTTCTGGCAACAGTGCGACGCCGTGGAGGTGATCCGCTACCTCGCCAAACAGGGAGCTCTTTATCACGCGCACATGAAAGATACGGCGTTCTTCCGCCAGAATGTTGACCGCTTCGGGGTACTGAACTTCGCCTCCTCGGCCAAGGATCTCGAAGGTTCGGAGTTTTTCCGCGCGGTGGGCTACGGACACGGCGCCAGCCTGTGGAAGGACGTGATCGCCGCATACATGGAAGTCGGCTTCGACGGGATGCTCAGCATAGAGAACGAGGACCCGTTGCTGAGCGGGGAAGAAGGCGTAACGCGTTCCCTGGCGGTGCTCAAGAATGTCCGCGAAGAATTGCTAGCCGGCCATCCAAACCCAGGCACATCGCGAACCTAGAACCAGCTCAGCATAATGGCGCGTGAGTATCTTCGAGACGGATGATCCAGAAACCAATACACAGCGGTCTCGGCATTTCTCGGACCCCTGACCCCTGACCCCTGTCCTACTCCATAAACTCCCGCACAAACGCGTTGTCCGTGTGCAGCAATTCGTGCAGCGACCCATCGAAGATCAGCCGTCCCTCCTCGAGCATGAGAAATGTCGTGTTCGGGTCGACCTCGCCTGCAGGCAGCGGTACCATGCAGTTTTGCTCCGTGTCGAAACGGTGCGTGCAGAGCATGAAAGCGTCCTGCAGCCGGTGCGTTACCAGAAGCGATGGCGTCCGGTACGCGTCGCGCTGTTTCATCACTAACTCGACGATGGTGGTCGAAGTCACCGGGTCGAGGCCGCCGGTGGGTGAATCGTAGAGCACCAGTTCCGGATGGCGAATGAGCGCGCGCGCAATCGCTACGCGCCGCCGCATACCGCCCGACAAGCTGCCGGGAAAAAAGCCGAATGTATTGTCCAGTTCCACAAAGCGCAGCGCCTCGTGCACGCGCTGGTCGATCTCGTCGTCAGGCACCCGCTCCTGGATCAACTGGTAGGCCACGTTGTCGCGAACGGTCAGCGAATCGAACAGCGCGCCCTCCTGAAAAACCATCCCCGTGCGCGTGCGCAGAGCGAAGAGTTTCTGCTCGGGCATCTGGGCAATCTCTTCGCCGAAGAGCCGGATGCTGCCCTCGTCAGGTCGTAGCAGGCCGTTGGTCAGCTTCAGCAGCACGCTCTTGCCCACGCCCGCGGGGCCAAGCAGGATGCGCGTCTCCCTCGGGGCCACTGAGAAGCTGACATCCCGGAGGACCGGCGGCCCGTCGAACGCAATGGACACGTCGCGGAAGGCGACAACCGGCTCGGCATCCGCAAGCGGAGCCGGTTCGGACGGGTCGGAAGCGGCAGTGTCGTTCATCGGAAGAGTGAGAGCATGACCTGGGTGACGAGTGTGTCGACGACAATGATCAGCACCGACGAGGTGACGACGGCCTGAATGGTGGAGCGGCCCACGCCCTCGGTTCCGCCCGTGGTCCTCATGCCGTAAAAACAGCCGATCGATGCGATGATGAAGCCCGAGAACAGCGGCTTGACCAGTCCCTGCAGGATGTCGGGATAGCGCAGCGATTCCCACGCGCTTGAGAAGTATTGCGTGCCGTTCTGGCCATTCAAAAAAACGGTGACCGCGCCGCCGCCCGCAATGCCGCAGGCGTTCGCAAGGATAGTGAGAAAGAACAGCATGGCGATCGAGGAAAACAGGCGCGGCGTCACCAGCTTGCGCACAGGGTCAACCCCAAGGGCACGCATGGCATCTATTTGTTCTGTAACAACCATCGAGCCCAGCTCGCTGGCCATCGACGAAGCGTTGCGGCCCGAGACCATAACGCCCGTCAGCACCGGGCCCAGTTCGCGGATCATGGTGAGCGCCACAAACCGGCCGGTCAGGGCGCTGGCGCCAAACTCTGACAGCGTCGCCGCGGATTGCAGCGCCAGCACGCAGCCCGTAAAGAAGCCGGAGAGCAACACGATGGGCGAGGAACCGAACCCGATAATATCGGACTGAACCAGGAACTCAGGCCAGTAAACCGGCGGACGGAACAGGTTCATGACAGCGCGCCACGAGAACAGGGAGTAGTCCTGCACGGTGAGCACGAGCCGCTTTGCTGTTCTGTCGATCGTTCCTATCGCCATTGGGTCTTCCGGATTGCGGAACGGTGAGGTGCGTCGCTTCGCCGCTCACCCGAGGTGCAAGGACAGAATAGCGCACGCGCGTTGGCTGATGCGTCTTGCGTCGTAAACTGGCATACAGCGGTTCCACAATCGCAGCACCTCGGAGGCACCATGTCGAGTGGCTTTTTCCTTAAGAAAAAGCCACCCTGCACAATGTTAGAGAGGGCACGTAAATTGTGGAAGCGCTCGAGAAAGCGAGCGAACGGTGACGCCTGAGGCGGCAGAAAAGCTGGAAAAGTTCTTTGACGGGTTTGCGGGAAGTGCAAATCCGCTTTTGCTCCTGGACTACGACGGGACGCTGGCGCCATTCCGCGTCGACCGCTTCCGGGCGCGCCTGTGGGCGGGCGTGCGGGAACTGCTCCAGCGCATCCAGCGCCAGGGCCGGACACGCATGGCTGTGGTAACGGGCCGCCCGGCCGCTGAAATTGCACCCATGCTGGCCCTCGACCCGCCGTTGGAGGTTTGGGGGCTCCATGGTGCTGAGCGCCTCTATCCGGACGGCCGGCGGGAACTGGAGCAGCCGCCCCCGGCAACCCGCGCAAAGCTGAATGAGCTAAAGGAGCATCTCCGCCGCGACAGCCTGGGTGGACTCTTCGAGGAAAAGGCCAACGGCGCGGTGATGCACTGGCGCGGAGCCTCAGTCGAGAAAGCAACGCGAATCGAAGCGCGCGCGAGAGCTCTCTTTGAACCGTTGGTCCGCATGGATGGCCTGGCGCTTCTCGACTTCGAGGCCGGCCTGGAATTGCGCGCAGGTCGAAACAAAGGCGGAGCCGTCGCAGCGATCCTGGCCGAATCGGACACAGGAGGCCCCGTAGCCTATCTGGGCGACGACCTGAGCGACGAAGCCGCATTCCAGGCAGTCAACGCTGTGGGCCCCCGTGCTTTGAGTGCCCTGGTTCGCCGCCAGCGGCGTGAAACGAATGCCAATATCTGGCTCCGCCCGCCCGCGGAACTGCGCGCATTTCTGCAGCTGTGGGTCGAAGCTTCCAGCCCTTCAGTCGAAGTTCGCAGAAAACTAACCACTAACCACTAACCACTGTCTCTTATTCTCGACCCTTCTTCCGAATCTCAATATTCAGCCGCTTGATCTTCTGATTCAGCGTCGATAGCGGGATATGAAACTGCTCCGCCGCGTCAGTCTGGTTTCCATTGCAGCGTTCCAGTTTCTCGATAATGATCCGCCGCTCGATGTCTTCGAGAATGTCGAACAGCGAAGCATTCGGGTTGTGTTCGAGCAGCGCATCCTGGAAGCTGCGTCCGGTAATGTGTCCCGGCAGCAGGTCCGAGCCGATGACGGGCCCATTGGAAAGCACGACACCGCGCTCAATGGAATTCTCAAGCTCGCGCACATTGCCGGGCCACTCGTAATCAACCAGCGCCCGCAGCGCATCGTTGGTCAGCTTGCGCGGGGGCAGGTCGTTTTCCTTGGCATAGAAATCGAGGAAGTGTTGCACCAGCAGCGGAATGTCTTCGCGCCGCGCACGCAGCGGCGGCAGATCCACCGTGATCACATTGAGGCGGTAAAACAGGTCTTCGCGGAAGCGCCCGTCGCGCACCGCCTGGCGCAGGTCGATGTTGGTGGCGGCTATGATGCGCACGTCCACCTGAATTTCCTGAATGCCGCCCAGGTGCATGAAGCGCCGGTCCTGGAGCACGCGCAAAATCTTGGCCTGCGTGTCCATGCCCATGGTCGCAATTTCGTCCATGAACAGCGTGCCGCCATTAGCCACTTCAAACAGGCCNNGTGTTGATGGGCACAAACGGCTTGTCCTTGCGCGGCGAGTTGGCATGAATCGCTTTTGCGATCAGTTCCTTGCCCGTCCCGCTCTCGCCCTGGATCAGCACCGTCGACCGGCTGGGCGCAATCTGCGCCACCAGGTCGAAGACCTTGAGCATGATCTCGCTCTTGCCCACAATATTGGCGAAGTTGTAGCGCTGCTTGAGAGCCCGCTTGAGCTGCAGGTTCTCCTCTTCCGCGCGATGGCGCGCTGCGGCGGAGCGGATGTCGGCCAGCAGCTTCTCGTTGTCCCAGGGCTTCTGAACAAAATTCTCAGCCCCCGCGCGAATGGCATCGACGACGTTTTCCACGGTGCCGTAGGCGGTAATCATGATGACCGGGAGATCCGGCTGGCGGTTCTTGATCAGCGGCAGCAGTTCGAGCCCGCTCTGGCCGGGGAGCGCCAGGTCCAGCAGCACCAGGTCGAAGTTGTCCGAGTCCAGGATCCGCAGCCCCTCTTCGCCGTCAACGGCCAAACGCACCTGGTAGCCCTCGAGCGTGAGCAGCAGTTCGAGCGACTCCCGGATCGCTGCCTCGTCGTCGATCACGAGGATATTGGCTCCGGGGGTATTGGCTGCGGCTGACGAGGAGACGGGTAAATTCACTGGCAGGGCGACCTCAGACATGTACGGACTTTCTTAACAATGGAAACTCAAGATGAAAGGTTGTGCCGGAGCCGACCGCGCTCTCGACATGGATCTTGCCCGCGTGCTCCTGGATGATGCCGTACGAGACCGAAAGGCCCAGACCGGTGCCGCGTCTGTCGCCAGGCCGGGGCATCGTCTTGGTCGTGAAGAACGGATCGTAGATGCGCTTCAGATGCTCCGGCGCAATGCCCGAGCCGGAGTCGCTCACCAGCGCTTCGACATGTCCGTTGGCCAGCGTCGAAACCCTGAGTTGGCCCCCGCCTGGCATGGCATCCTTGGCGTTGAGCAACAGGTTGAGGAAGACCTGCTGCAGCTTCCCGGAATTGCCGTGGATGAGGGGCAAATCCTCGGCCAGATCGAGATCGACGACGATCTGTGCCGTCATGAACTGGTGCTCGAGCAGCGAAAGCGTGTCGCTGATCACCTGGTTCAGATTCGTGTCGCGGAACTCCGTCGTCGAAGTGCGTGAAAAGTTCAGCAGCCCGTTGGCAATCTCCGCCGCGCGGAAGCTCTGCTGCGTAATCTTCTCCAGCACCGGACCAAGCCGCGCATCGCCGCGCAGTTGTTTCGACAGCATCTGCGCGTAGGAGGAGATCACGGCCAGCGGGGTGTTGATCTCATGCGCCACACCCGCCGCCAGCAGCCCAATGGAACTGAGCTTGTCGTTTTGCGTGAGCTGGGCTTCCAGCGCGACGCGCTCCGTGATGTCGTCCACCAGGATGATGCGTCCCACCGAAACGAAGTCGCGAGACAGCAACGGCGCCACGGCAATATTGGCTGTTCGCTGCTCTCCCGCGCGGGTGGTCATGCGGAACTTATACAGGTGATGCACGCCCTGTTCGGCGCGAAAGCTGTCGATCGCCTCCACGAAGTCCGAGGGAAAGACCAAACGCAGCTCCTGGCCGATAGCCTCGCCGCGGCTGAGGGCATACATGGCCTCCATCTGCGCGTTCCAGCTCTCGATGCGGTCGTCGAGATCGAGCGCCAGAATGCCCACGTTAATCGACTCGACAATGTTTTCGTTGAACTCCTTAAGCCGCTCGAATTCGCCGATCTTCTCCTGAAGCCGCGCGTACAGGCTGGCGTTCTGGAGAGCGATGCCGATATAACTGGCCAGCGATTCGAGCAGTTCCACATCTTCGCTCGAAAGGAAGTCGCCGCCGATGGTGCGGCCCAGGCCAATGACCGCGATGGTACGCGTTGCGGACCCGTCCTGAACGCGACACGGAAGGTAATAGTTCAAGTCGAGCAGGGCGGCGGTGCGCTGCTGGTCTTCTGGCAAATGCAGAGCCTGCTGGGCATTCTCCAGAAAAATGTGCGAGTGGTCAGCGGCCCGGTCGAAATCGAGGAAGCCGAGCGCCAGGTGCTCATGCGCGTTATGCGTTTCGGCAGGCAATCCATGCGATGCCGCCAGCCGCACTCTTCCCGAATCCTGAGTAAGAAACACCGCAACCCGTGCCACCAGCAGCGTGCGCGGCAGCCGCTCGACAATCGATTCGAGCAGTGCCTGCGGATTGGTCTCCGAACTCAGTCCGCGGCCGAATTCAACCAGCGCCTTGCGGTAGTCGTAGCGATGCCGGTCAAAAGCCTTGTCCACCCACCCCTGGATTCTGCGCTTAAGCGGGTCGAAGATTGCCGCCACAACCAGAATCGAGAGCACCAGCCCCCACTCGCGCACCGCGTCGGGCAGCCGCGTGTGAACCACCAGGGCGATCAGCGCAATCACGCCAAAGTAGACGCCGAGCAGCAGCGCTGTAGCCAGCGAATAGGCCACCCCCCGCTTGAAAATCAGGTCGGTGTCCATCAGCCGGTAGCGGACGATGGCCCAACTGAACGTCAGTGGCAGGAATACCAGGCAAAGGGCCGCCAGATCCGACAGCCGCCCAGGGATCAGCCCCGGAATGGTCAGGTCAAACAGGAAGGGAATCGCGTAGAACAGCGTGAACGGTCCCACCGCCAGCCATGCGCCGCGCATGAGCCACTTCAACTGCTGCCGCTGCAACGGGGTGTTCGCCAGTGAGTAGCTGCGCACGAACAATATCGCGGCGAGCACGTAGAAAGCAGCATCGTAGCCGGTTGCCGTCTGGTTCAGCCGGTGCAGCAGCAGCCCGGTGGCCTGGCGAGTTTCAATGGCCCAGATCCACAGCCCAAGCAGTCCCGCGCCGGGTGCGTACACCAGCGGCAGAAGCCAGCGGCGGCGGATATTCTTCAGCCGCTCCTCGGGGAAGCTCAGCGCAAAATGCAGGAACAACGCCGGCTGCAGCGCCTCCGCGAGCAGGTTGCACCATAGAACGAGAGAATCCAGCGCGTCCAGTTTGCCCGTGTACTTCAGCGAATAGAGCGCGAATGAAACCAGGCAGTAAATGTAAAAGTGCGTGGCGCGTGGCGCCGTCCAGCGCCGAAACAGCACATAGATGCCGATGGCCAGATAGACCAGGCCGATAAAGCGCAGACCGAGTTGCAGGCTCCGGTCCAGCGGTACTGGAATCACCACCACCGGCGTGTCCAGCGGGATGCCGTCGCGGGTAATCGCGTAGCTGGCCTTGTCGTAAACCCCGGTTGCGTAAAGCACACGCTCCAGATCGGACACCCGCTCAATCGGCGTGTAAGTGACCTTGGGCGGCAGGCTCTTGCCTTGAATGCCGCCGCGTTGGCCGGCACCGCTTGCTACCCCGCTTCCTGCCCCGTTTGCCCTGGGTCTGACCGAGCCAAGCAAATCCTGCGCGTTCAGGTCATCGCGATCGGTGGTTCCGGGTCGTTGTGCGGGGTTGTCCGGGAGGACCGCGGCTCCGGTCAGCAGGTCGTGAACCTGGATGCCGGCCTGCTGTCCCGGCATATCCGGCAGCACCCGCTCGGCTTCCAGACCGCCCGCCACCTCGCGCCACCAGACACCGTCGTCCGGCTGCTGAAAATGGCCCTCCTGCCGAAAGTTCAGCACCGCCAACAGAAACATGCTTGCCGTAGCCACGGCAAGCATGGTCGCCTGCAACCGGTTGAAAAGGCTCGTCTCCATTGCGGGGAACTCTTACATCCCAAGGGCCTGTTGCACGTTGGTTGCCATGCCCGAAAAAAGTGGACGTTACCTTGGGGTGAACCAGCAATCCACTTAGAATACGTGAGATAGCGACGGGCCGTTCCCTGAAAGGTCAACCGGTAAGCGGTTGATTTCTCAAAAGAATGCAGGAAATGGTAGGCGTCATACATGGAAAGGGATCGCACTATGAAAATAGGTAGCTGCTTGAAGGGAGGTGGGTTATTACTTAAGTAGGCAACTCATTCGGCGC
>PLPU01000399.1:1250-8808 GCA_003159975.1 Acidobacteriaceae bacterium | reverse complement strand
GCGCCCCATGTCGCCGCGTCAGCAATCGGAAGGAAAAACATCAGGTGCGGGTGCCAATGCCCGACGCCGTCGTTCAGGTACCCGTCCTTCGACATCATGTAGCACATCGCGCCCCGCTCCTGCTGCGGCAGTTCCTTCGAGTCCAGTGCGGCCGTGACCTCCGCGATCATCTGCTCCTTGGTCCGCCCCGCCAAAACCGCTTTTGTCTTCATGATCGTCTGCGGCATGTAGGTCCGCACCGCCGCCGGATTGAAACAGATGGGTCCGCGCAGCTTCGGATTCCAAAATTCGGGAAAGTCCGTGTTGGCAGTCCAGCCCCGCTCCACCATGCAGACGAACCCGTTCTTGCCCTGCACCGCGGTTTCATAGCCATGGCGCCCCATGACCATCACCTCGGCATCCTTTGAAATGGAGTCAGGAGCGGCGCTCCGAGCCAAAGCGATCTCCGCATCGCGCTCCATCATGTACTGCTCAACCGGAGCTATATTCGGATACGGATCCTTCGCCGCCTGCGCCCGCAACTGCGCCGCCCCGCTGAGCGCCACAACCGCCGCAAACGTCAAAAACACAACCACCCTGAGAGTTTTCCTCTTCATTGGATTCTCCTGTGGTACGCAAGCCGTTCACTGGCCTGGACGCCGGCTCGCCACAATACGTTGATATCAATATATTCGGACCCGGTCAATCTTTAATTCGAGGATTCTTATCGAGCCCGATTCTGCCCCGTGCCCCATCCATTCCGCTTCTCTTTGCGGAAATGGTAGGACGCAGAACGCCCGTGCGAGCGAATAGCGAGCTTTTGGCCGCACCGCAGGTGCCCGGCGTGAATGATTCCCAAAAAAAATGCAGGAGGTTTGCCGATAATATCGAGCAATCGGCGCACAATGAATTCATAGCGCCCCTCACAACCAGCGCGGCGCCCGGAACACCGCCATAACCCCTTTGCTGTCACATATCTGCAAGCAACTCGCGTCGAATCAACCGCTTACAGCGACGCCCACCCTGTATCTCCATGAAAAACAAGCTACTTATTCGCAGAGATGGGGGGGGAGGGGTATCCCGGCCATTCACCACCCCGGAGCCCCACCCCAATCCGGAGCCAAAGCCAAAAGCTGGTGTCAAGCTGCTAGTAGCTTCCGCCCTCCACTGTCCACTGCACCTAATTCACTGCCTCACCCTCACTGGTACTTAAACGACTTGTCCGGATACGGCGGATGCTGCGGCACCGGCCGCGGATCGGCCTTGATCTCCTTCTCCAGCAGATCGATCCCCGCCTGCAACTGCGCGTCGCTGCCCGCAAACGTAGCGTGCGGCAGGTTGTCGACCACGACGTCAGGGTCAACCCCATGGCCCTCAATCAGCCACTTGCCGTCCGCGCTGTACACGCCCATCTCCGCCGCCGTCGCCACGCCTCCATCCGCCTGAAAGTTCGAGCCAGAGAGCCAGATCTCCCCTCCCCACGTCCGCGTTCCAATCACCTTGCCCATCTCAAAATGCTTGAACCCCTCGGTAAACGCCTCGCCATCTGAAGCGGTCTCCTGATCGCACAGCACCACGATGTGCCCGCGGAACGCGTACTGCATATTCCACTGCGGATTGCCCACGCGCGATTGCCAGTAGAACCAGGCCTTCCGCAGCAGGTCCGCCAGCAGCCACGGATCGATGTTCCCGCCATGATTGTGCCGCACGTCGATAATCAGCCCCTGCCGATCGAACACGGGATAGTAGTCGCGCGCCCATTGGTCGATGTCGTTCGGTCCCATCGCCTGCAGATGCACATAGCCGATCGTTCCCTTCGATTCCTCCTCGACCTTCAGCCGCCGCGTATATTCCCACTCCGCATAACGCAGCGTGGCGTCGTCGCGCGCCCTGATCGGTGTCACAAGCACGTCGCGCGTCTCGCCGGCAGTCGGCTTCACCCGCAGCATCACCTGCTGGCCGGCCTTCCCGCGCAGCAGCACCCGCTCGTCCGGAACCGTCAGCACACTCTGCCCATCGATGCTGACGATCACCTCGCCCTCCTTCACCGTCGAGTCGGGCCGCGCCAGCGGCGGCGCCTGGTCCGGCAGATCGGGATCGTGCAGGTAGATATGCTCGACCACGTAGCCGCCTGCCTTCTCATCGCGCCGCAGCACCGCCCCCAGCGTAGCGATATCCACCTCATCCGACGGCTTCCGCGCATCTCCGCCATGCACAAACGTATGCAGCGCCGACAACTCGCTCACCATCTGCGCAATCACGTCGTTCAGCTCATCCCGGTCGGCCACGCGGTCCACCAGCGGCAGATACCGGTCCCGCATCGCCACCCAGTCCACCCCATGCATGTTCTTGTCATAGAAGTAATCCCGCTCCAGCCGCCACGCATCCAGGAACAGACCACGGAACTCGTCCCGCGGATTGGTCGAGTACGTCCAGCGCGAGACATTGATCTCGGCCTTCGCCAGCGCCTTGGGATCGCTCAAAGCCCCGGCCTTGACTCCGGAATCGAGGATGTAGAAGTTATCGCCTTTTGCCACCAGAGTCTTCTTCCGGTCGAGTGATATCTCAAAGCCCTTCACGTCTGACATCACTGTATCCACGTCGTCGCCCTTGTTGGCAATGTCCAGGCATTGCAGTGACTGGTGCCGGCGCTGGTCGTCGGAGGCGCTCATCCAGCACAGGCGCTTCTCTGCCGCCTGCAGATCGCCGTAGTTGCCCGGCGGTACAGGAACCTCGGTGAGGCGCGAAGCCAGATCGGTGAAGTCGATCTTCACTTCCGCCGCCTTCTTGTCGTCCTTCTTATCGGCAGACTTGTCGGACTCCTTTTCGTCTTTCTTGTCGTCCTTCTTAGCGGCGTCGGACTTCTTATCGTCTTTCTTGTCTCCGTCAGTTTTCTTGTCGTCCGCGGGCTTCTCGTCGTCTTTCTTGTCGGGATGCAGCTCGTCGGCCGGCAAGAATGGCGAGCGCAGGCCAGTAGTCAGCGCAAGCTGATAAATCTTCTCCGCGCGATCGAAGTGCGGCTGCGGTGCGCGCGGGCCCCAGGGCGCTTGCACTGTTGTTTTGAGATTGCGATCGGAGAGGAAGTAGAGCCATTTTCCATCCGAACTCCATGCCGGATTGGAGCTGTTGTAGCGATCGGAGGTCAGCGCCTCAATCGCGCCCGATTCAACGTTGCACACCTTGACCTCATCGTAGCCATTCGTCGCCGCTTGAACGTAGGCGAGCCAGCGGCTATCGAGGGACCAGGTGAGGTCATTGAAGCCGCCGTTCGTCGATTGCGCGATGCGCTTATCCTGCTTCGTCTTGATGTCGTAGATCCAAAGCTGCTGGTCCTTGTCGTGATGGGCGAGCCAGTGTCCGTCCGGCGATGGCACCCCCTCCCAACGCAGCACCTTGGCGTCGTGCGTCCACTGCTCCGGTGGAGTTTCGCCGTTTGCCGCAAATTTCCAGAACTCCGTTTCGCCGCTTTCAGTCGATAGCGCCACAATGCTCTTGCCGTCGGGCATAAAGTGCGCTTCGCGATAGCGCACGTCGGACTTCTCCGCGACTTTCACGATGCGGCCGGTTTTGGCCGGCAGTGTGAACACTGCACCGCGTGCTGTGAAAACGGCGCTCGAGCCATCCGGAGAAATGTGTACCGAGGTGAGATAATCCATCGGCTTCTTTACCCAATGCTCGCGCATCTGGTCGAAGTCGGAAATCAGCGTAATGGGAATCACTTCCTCATGGCCGGTGTTCAGGTCGAGAAGCCACAAGTCGGAACCCGAAGCATAGACAATGCGCCCATCATTCAGCGACGCGGATTCAACATCGAAAATATGTTGATGGCTTTCCTGCTTCACGCCGTGCCCGTCAGCGTCCATCGAGTAGACATTCATCACGCCGTCGCGATCGGAGAGAAAATAGAGGCGCCCATTCGCAAACATGGGATTGGTCGAGGTGCCGGGCCAGTCCGAAGTCAACGGCACAGCCTCATCCTTGCCATCGAACCTCCACAGATTTTCCGCCCATCCACCCTTGTAACGCTTGGTCTCACTCCACTGGTGGAACCAGCGCGTGAAAAAGAGTGCGTGGCCGTCAGACGAATACGCTGCTTCAGCGGCCTGTGCGAGCGGAATCGTCTCGCGCCCGCCGTTGCTGCCGATGAGCACCAGCTCATCTCCTGGCAGTGTGGAATAGCGTTGCGTCGCAACGATTACGCGGCCATCAGGCGCCCATCCAGCCGGCTCGGAGCTACCGTCCCAGGTCCGCCGCTGCGGCAATCCGCCATCAATCGGAATCGTGTATATCTCGGTCGGCCCTTCATAGTTGGCGCTGAAGGCAACCAACTTCCCATCCGGCGAAATGATCGCTTTATTCTCAGTCCCGGCGGCGGAGGTGAGCCGGTGTGCCGCACCGCCGAGAATACCAACCGACCACAAATCCCCCTCGGACGTGAACAGGATGGTGTCGCCGTGCAGCGCGGGGTCAGTGTAGTAGCCGCGATGCAGATCAGGCGGATCGCTGGCGAACGCAGACACCGGTAAAGCAACAAGGCAGAGCGTTGAGGCAACGGTCAAGGAAGTAGAAATCAAGGATTGCAGGATTCTTCGAGAGAACATATGGCCGGCTCCAATCGAGTTACATGAAACGCCAGTGTGCGGCGTGGCATCTGGAACTCAATGCCACAGCTGAGTTTTTCAGAGAGTACGCAATCAGGGACCCGAAAGTGAAGTTTCAATGTATCAGTGAGGACGGCCCGGAAGCACAAAATGTTCCGCGCAACGCGGCTCATAGGAGTCGCCCGGCACCTTCACCGGGCTGTCAAACGGCGCGGGCTGGCCCTCGATCAGGCGCTGCGAGTAGAAAGCCCGGTTCCCGCATGCGCAGTACGCAATGCACTCGGTAATGCTTCCGCCGTAAGCGCCGACGAACCACGAAAGGTCGAGCATCTCGCCAAACGGGAGGGCGCGGAAGTCCAGATCGAGCCCCGCAATCAGCACGTCATGATTTGCATCGAGCAGCAACCGTGTGAACGGGAACAGGCCCTCAACAAATTGGCCTTCATCGATGGCGATGCATTCAATTCTCTTGCCAATGTCCTTTTCCTTTGCGGCAATCACCGGAAGAACCGCCCATGGGTCCTGAGACTTGAATTCGAGCGCATTCATCTTTCCGTGGCCCTTCGGATTGCGGCTTTCCACCACCCCAGGCCCACCCTTGGTGTCGTCGCTGGGCTTGAGAACCAGGACATATTGCCCTGCGTATTGACGGCGCATGTCGGCGCGCCGCAGCAACTCCGCCGTCTTGTTGCTCCTCATCGGTCCCAGGAGCAGTTCCAACTTCCCTGCCATGCGGTCGCCTTCTCCTTATTGCGGGGTCGCTTGATCGGAATTCGGCCCGGAATCGGACAGATTACCACGCGCGGGTGGAATGGCATGTGCGCGGGCGTGAACGCCTGCACGACAGCCAGTCTGGAGAGTGATTCCATGAAAGCGTAGGCTCCCCAGACCCCGAGTAGATTGGTTGCTGCGAAACGAACACTGGCTCGGGATGAAAGAAGCCGAGCATGACGATTATAGGATGTGATTCTCATCCGCGGTTTCAGCAGATCGCCTTTGTCAACCAGGAGATGGCGAGTATGGTGAGCGCCGTTTGGGGCCATCCGGGGGAGGCAGAGCAGTTTTACCGGTCTCTGGCGGAAAGGCAGGTGCGCAACGATACGATGCCGGCCGGACCGAATACATGGTTGGTGGAACCTGAACGGTTGCCACCGAGAGTGAATGAATGCAAAGTGCGGGCTTGGGTCGTTGATGCAAGGAAAGGTGGATTTCAAATATGGAACGAATCTCAGGAAGAACACCTGAGATTCGTCTAAAGCTCAATGGTGGGTTTGGGAAACACTGTGTTGTGCTACTCCCCCCTGCCCCCCCGTCTCTGCAACGAAGTGCCTTGTTTTTCAATGGGATAGGGCATGGGCTTCGCTGTAAGTCGATGATTTCAATAGAGTTCTTTGCAGATGTTTCATAAAAAAGGGGTTACGGTCGTCTGGCCGGGGGCCCCTGGGTTTTAACTGGTGCTATGAAACGATTGTGCGCCAAAAGGGGATAACTATCGGCAAATTGTCAGCGGATTATTTTGGAGCTCGAATCATGCCGTCCCTCCAGGACGGCGGCGTCGGTTGGGGGCGGGGTTCCACGGGTTGCACCCGTGGCTCCTTCGAAAATGCTGGTGATGGTGGCGGACGCGCGGGCGGATGTGGACGTCCGCGGTACAGCGGGTCTCCCACCCCACCGACCACCCAGAGGGTACCCGCCTGTCCGCGGGGACCCCGGTCTGGAGACCCGCACTACTTTCTTCCAAGGGTGGAGAAGAAAAAGAGAATGAAAGTCGAGGTGCATATCTGTTGATTTGTTTGCGACTTAGACTCTTTTGTGGCGAAGATTCGGCAAAAGTGAAGTGGGGGCATTTTTAACTCCGGATTCAGTGGACGGCTTTTTGCCGCGGCGATGAGTTTCTGAGCGCACGGTGGGCGATATCGAGCGGCATAGAAGAGGCGGGCATAGTCGACTCTGGTTCCGCTCGAATCATTGTGCGACAAATGACGGAAAAAATCGGCAAACGGGCTGGCAGGGGAAGGCGTTGACGATAAGGGAGATAGCTTGAGGTCCGTGGGGAATGGGGCTTGACAGGTGTCCACGTTCGGGGCGCCGAAGACCCGCTCAGCGCATTAAGCCGCCGACCCAGAGGGTACCCCGACGGGGCACAGCCCCCGATACCGTGACGGGTGGGGCACCTGCCGCACAAGACAACATGCGCCGTTTGCTGCCAGATTCCTGGATCACCAAAACATAATCCAAGATAACGGTAATAGGCCAAAGCGGGAATCGAGCAGGCATGAACAGGGGCTTCCAAGCGTCTCGCGCATTGCGCTCATGGCGCGGTGCGGGTGCTGCGGATCAGTGACGCGCGCCGGGGGGGACGGACTGGCCGCGGTTGTTGGCCGGCGGAGTTGTGACTGGCTTGCGTTCAGCCCTGGGCTTGACGAGTTGCTGGCAGAGGGCCGAGTCCTGGCCGCGGGCGACGCCGGGGACGGTGGCCGGCGCTCGGCAGAGGCGCCGCTTCATGGGGTCGGCGTCTTTGCCGCTGATAACGGCGGTGCGTTCGAGGCGGGTGACGGGGTCTAGATCGAAGCGGTAGATGAAGTCTTCAGGCGGCTTCACCTTACCGTAGTCGAAATGGTTCCAGGTGCAGATGAAGGGGTGGCCATTGAGATCGGTGAGGATGGCGTTGATCTGGGTGAGGTCGACGCCCTGGGCGGTGTTTGGATTCACGAGTGGCACGCCTTGGCCGCCGCGGAGCCAGCGGGCAGCCCACATGTGCTGGGGAATGTCGTAGTGGAAGGCCGTGAAGAAAGTGGCCGGCGAGCAGTCAGTGCAGTTGTCGTAGAGGGCGGTGGGCTCGGCGGATGCGGCATCGAGAAAGGTCATCCAGTCAAGCCAGCGCAGGTTGACTCCCTTGAGCAGGGGCGTAATGGTGTGCGTGGTGAGGGAGACGTTCCAGACGGTGAAGGTGTCAGCGTTGGCCGGCGACTGGGGCG
>PLPU01000399.1:0-1230 GCA_003159975.1 Acidobacteriaceae bacterium | reverse complement strand
TCGGGGGCTTGCTGGGCAGGGGAAGCCCAACAGCAAAGAAGAAGAAATATCAAGACGAGTCGCCGCAAGGTTAAGCCAGCCGCTCCAGGAGTTGTTCGAATTTCTCTACTTTTTGCCGCGTTCCTTTGGCGTTGTCACGCGCCGCCGTGTATAGATCCTTCAGAGAGCTCAACAGCTTAAGAGTCTCATCCGTGGGATCGGCCGGGTAACCCTCTGCGAAGACACCGAGGATTTCGTCGGAGCGACCTTGCACGTTGACCTCAAATAGCTCCGGCTTCCCCTCTGCAACGCCGAAGTAGTAGGAGGTAATCAGAGAATTAGGGAGCGGAATCTTCGCTATTTGGGCAAACGTCCCATCGCCTACCGAAGCCTTAAATACCTGCCCTGGCCGCTCACCCCACGGGCCGAGCGAACCTGCGTCATTCCACTGCAGCTTTCCCGCCGCGGTAAGATGCGTCAGTTTACCCGCAAGCCGAATCGCCGTCGCCTGAGTGCTCATTGCTCCTCCTCATCGATACTTCGACTCAAAATGCCAGACAGGCTGCCCATATCTCCAACAACCCTTTGCGCGGTCTCGATCAGGCTGGCCCGGTTGGCTTCGGACTTCTGCATTCCGCTTGATATCGCGCGAACAAGGACAAATGCCATTTCCAGTTTACCGCCGTCCGTTCCAAGGCGCTCACGATGATGCTCACGAACATCCAGGCAATCCGAGATAAAATCACGGGCTTGATGGCTTGCCAAGCCGTACTGCTCTGTTTCGATAGCAGTCAAGAGATCGGCAGCGAGTCGTTCAAGCCTTTTCACATCCTCTGATGCATTTCGACGATACACCGCGTGCCGAGCTTGCAGGGCAGCCTTTTTTGCTCCGGTTGCCTGCCAGAGGGCTCCAGCCGTCAGCATCAGCCCTGCTGCACCGATTCCGGAGCTTGACCAATCGAACAGATCATGCAGGATCATGCAAGACTTCTACAGGAAAGAATACCCCACAATCTGTATGCGCGCTCACAGTCCTAGTTTAGCCCACAACTCATCCACTTTGGCCTTGGTGGCGCGGTCCATTTCGATCATGGCGGGCCAGGGGCGGTCGAAGCCTTCGGCCTTCCACTTTCGGGTGGCGTCTATGCCCATCTTGCTGCCGTAGTTGGGCAGGCGGCTGGAGTGGTCGAGCGAGTCGACCGGGCCGAGGGTGAACTGAATATCGCGTTCCGGGTCGATGTTGTTGGCGAC
>PLPU01000319.1:0-3377 GCA_003159975.1 Acidobacteriaceae bacterium | reverse complement strand
GGCTGTGTAGGTGGCAGCGGAACAGGAATGCCGGGGCCTGAGGCAACAGCAACGCTGGTAGAAACCGTCAAAATGGCGGCAAGGATAGCAAATTGCAACTTAAAGCTCTTCGAGGTCATGTAAGGAGGTCTCCTTTGGGTACAACTTTGTACGAAAAGAGTAACCCAAAAGAGGCATTTTGGATACAACAAAAGTTACCAATGTGTCAAATTTCAACAATGCTCGCACTCGAAGTGTGAATTTCGAGGTAACCCAATGGCTGGAAACAGGCTTACATCGGGCCAGATTGGCCGTTTCTCCACGGGAAGCGGGGCAAACCGGCAATTTGTGACTTCCAGGCGGTATCTTATTCAGGAGCGCCATCGCACCCCAAGAGGACAAAGCCTTGATTCCCGAACTGCGCACCCAATTCAACGAAGGCTTCAGTCCGGAGAAGTATGCGGAACTTTTGGAGTTGGTGGAGCATCGCTGTGGCGCGCCGGTCGAATACCGGATCGCGGAGACGCCGGTCTTTCTGCCGCCGACGCTGCTCAAGGAGATGGCGGCGGCGGGCGCCACGCTGACCATGAGCCTGCTTGCGAATCCGGTGTGCCTGACCGCGGCGCGGGAGGCAATTCCTGAGGGGTATTGTGTAGCTGGCGAGACGCCGCACCCTCACTTTCTGACAGCAGATTTCGCGCTGGTGGAAGATGCGGCGGGCGGTCTGGTTCCCAGGTTGGTGGAGATCCAGGCGTTTCCCTCGGTATATGGCTACCAGAGTGTGCTGTGCTCGGGGTATCGCGACGCGTTCGGGCTGGGAGACGGGCTGGATGTCTTTCTCAGCGGATTGAACGAAGACAGCTACTGGGAACTGCTGGGACGAACCATTCTGGGCGGGCACGACAAAGAAAATGTGGTGCTTACCGAATTGGACCCGATCAACCAGAAGACGCTGCCCGACTTTCTGGTAACGGCGCGTCGGCTCGGGATCGCGGTGGTGGACATTCGAGAGTTGGAAGCCCAAGGAAACAAACTGCATTACCGCAACTCCGAGGGACGGCTGGTTCCAATTGATCGCATCTATAACCGGGCCATTGCCGATGAACTTATGGCGCGCGAAGTCCGGTTGCCCTTTGACCTGACGCACGACTGGGACACGGAGTGGGCGGGGCATCCGAACTGGTACTTCCTTATTTCGAAGTTTTCAATTCCCTGGTTGTCGCGGCCGGCGGGGAGCCACCCGGTGGTGCCTCCGGCGGTTTTTGTGAGCGACTTTCTGGACGGGAACGGAAGAGCGGAGTTGGCGGCAGCGGGCGTTGCCGTGCCGGCCCAGGCTGGACCGGAAACGACCTATAGCGAGTTGCTGCTCAAGCCTCTGTTCTCGTTCGCGGGGAAGGGAATCCAGTTCGATCCGACGCAGGCGCAACTGGAGGCGATTCCGGCGGAGCGGCGGGGCGAATTTCTGTTGCAGCAGCGCATGCGGTTTGTGCCGACGATCGCGACGCCGTGTGGGCTTACCCAGGCAGAGATTCGCATTTTGTACCTGTGGCCGGATCACGGCATGCTGACGCCGGCTCTCTCGTTGGTGCGGCTTGGGAGGGGAAAGATGATGGGCGTGGACCACAACAGGAATCAGGAGTGGGTGGGCGCATCGGCCGCATTTTTCCCGTCCGGGGCGGAGAAATGAAGCGCGACCGTGCACCGGAGTTACCATCTCGAAAACTTTAGTGCTATGTATGGAACGGGAAAAGTTCGTTAGAGTGACTTACGATAGATTTTGGACTAAGGTTGCAGCCGATGAATGCTTCGAATTCGGGATTACCGCTTGAGGCCGCGCTTCCTACCACCGCCGATCCCCGGCGGGAAGTGCGCTGCGCGGTGCGGTTCCCGCTGATGCTGCCGGTGGTACTCGTGTCGAGCCAGGGGGAGTTTGGGGCCCTGACGCGAAACGTGTCCGCCAGCGGCGTTTTGCTGGAGTTGGATCGACCATTGGCGGTGGGGCTGGAAATCAGTTTTTCGTTGCGGATGCCAGGTAGAGTAATGGGTACCCCCCGCGATGTTTTGGTTTATTGCCTGGGCCGTGTGGTACGCTGCTCCTTGAGCCAAAATCAGTACCAAGCCGGCGCAACAATTGACGAGTACCAATTCGCTGAGCAGTGAGGACTTGATTGGCTTGGCCACATCCAACTATGGAATTCCTGGAAGACTCCTCCGATGGCGAAATTCTTGACGCGCCGGTCAAGCCGGGAGCGGTTCGCATTATTCTTGCGGATTCCCAGGCCATTTACCGTGTAGGCATTCGCAAAGTTTTTGCTCTCGAAGACGATTTGCGCGTGGTGGCCCAGGCGGACTCGATCGAGAATCTGCGTGCGGCAGTTGAGCGCTATCCCACGGACGTGGTTTTGCTGGAAGGAAGCCTTCTGTCCGGTACTGCAAACGTTATCCCGGAACTGCTTCGGTCCGCCCCGGATGTGAAGCTGATAGTGCAGGCTGTCTCGACCGATGAAAACCAGACCGTGGAGCTTTACCGGCGCGGCGTGCGGGGGATTATTTCGAGGTCCATATCCCCCGATCTGCTGGTTCGGTGCGTGCGGAGAATCGCGGCGGGCGAGACCTGGATCGATAATCAATCGGTTACCTGGGTAATCGAGGCGTATCGTGCACAGGCTGCCGCCCTTGTGAGCCCGCGGACACAGCCTCGCCTTTCGCCCAAAGAGATGGCCATCATTACCTGCATTACCCAGGGCAAGCGCAACAAAGAGATCGCTTTTCAACTGGGTACCACCGAGCAGGTCATCAAGAATTATCTACGCAAAATATATGACAAGCTGGGCGTCAGCGACCGGCTCGAGCTGGCGCTGTATTGTCTGCATAACAAGATTATTCAGTCGGATGCGGACGAAGAATCGGTGGCTCAGAAGGTTGTTGGCCGGTAGTTTTCCCTTTGAAAAGGCCTGCAGACGACGGCTTCTCGCGGTTAAGGTAAGGCAATCGCATTTGCGGGCGTGGACGCCTGCGCAACAGCCGGTCTGGAGACGGCGCTACCCTGCTTGGGGTTTTGACTCATTGTCGCCGGTGCAGCTGACGGGTGCACGCGGGTCTTCTTCGGGCCTGCGGGCAAGCACGAGCAGACGGATCAATTCCGCCAGTTGCTGATTGTTCAGGTGTCCCAGCAGTTCACGCGGAACCTTGAGGATGACGGGGTCCATCTCAGTCAAAAGGGCGAGGCCACCCGTAGAGATGTGCGTCCAGACGGCGCGGCGGTCGTGTTTGTCGCGCTGCTGCCGGATGAGCTTGAGCGTCTTCAAGCGCGCCAGCAGCCGGGTTATGTCGGGTTCGGCGGTGATCATTCGGTCGCCGATGGCCGAACAGGTAAGCCCGTGAGGCTGAGCGGCGCG
>PLPU01000370.1:0-19468 GCA_003159975.1 Acidobacteriaceae bacterium | reverse complement strand
CGGAGAGTTCGCGCAGCGGCCAGTAGAGGTGGCTATAGTCTGCGCGGGAGGTGGTGACGACGCCGATGCGGCGCTTGGTGCCGGGAACACTCATTGAGAAACCCGATGGGTTGTCTGGCGCGCAAGGGCTAGCACGGAAGGACTTGGGGTGTAGTCGGGGACGAGTGATTGCAAGTGGGCGAGCGCGGCGATGAGGTCGCGGGATTCGACGGCGATGTGGAGATGTGCAAGTGCGAGGGCGAGTTGGCTGGGGGGCAGCATCGAGGATTGAATGGAAACGAGCTCGCCAGGCGTGGATGCGTTTGGAGTGGCTGGCTGCGCAGTTTCAGTTGAGGACCAGAGTTGTTCGATTTCTTTGTCGCCGGGACGGGGCTGGGTGAATTCGATTGCGATTTCGCGTTGGGGAGTAAGCGCGCGGGCCATGAAGTTGGCGAGGTCGGCGATGAAATGCGGGACGGGAAGGACGGGCGCGAGCAGGGCCGGCGGATGGGGATGCGCCGCGGCGGTGAGCAGCAGATCGACGGCTTCAGTGAGCGTAAGGAAGTAGCGACGGGCGGCGGGATCGGTGACGGTGATGGGACCACCGCGGGCGATCTGGCGGGCGAATATCTCAGTCACGCTATCGCGCGAGGCGAGGACGTTGCCGAGGCGTAAGGCTGTTCCACCTGAGGTGAGGACGATTTGCTCGGCGACGCGTTTGGTGGCGCCCATGACGGAGGCGGGCTCGACCGCCTTGTCGGTGGAAAGAAGAATGATGCGGGCGTGATGCGCGGCGGCGGCGCGGGTGAGGGTTTCTGTNNACGTGCTTGAATGCTGCGGCGTGGAAGACGATGGCCGGGGAATGCGTGGCGAAGATGTGTTCGAGAAGCGCGGGGTCGGCGGTGCTGCCGAGGATGGGTGTGATAGAGGCGGATGGGGAGAGTTCGGCGGNNAGCGGCCAGGCGATGCGCGAGGGCGGCGCCGATGGAGCCGCCGGCGCCGGTAATGAGGATGGGTTGGCGCGCGAGGGCAGCGAGAGTTTGGGACCGTGGCGATGGCAGCGGAGGACGGGCGAGGAAGCTGTGCCAGTCGATGTCGGCGAGGGAGGGGATCACAGGAGAAGTATAAATTGGGCGCGGATGGGGGTGTGGATGAGATCGAAGGGCTGGAGGTTGGGCGATGCGATGGGAAGCCTGCTCGCATACACTTGATGGGTTCAGCGGGTTACTGATTGAGTCGAGTTCAGGCCGCAGGGGAAACGGTTGATGAAGAGGATCGGTTCGGTAGTTATTTGGGTTTTCCTTACCGCGGCAATCGGGGTTGGGGCGCAGTCGCGCTTCGATGCGGAGGCGGTGCGGCTGAACAATCGCGGCGTGGCGCTCATGGGGCAGCAGTTTACAGAGCGCGCGGTGGACGCATTTGCCGCGGCATTCAAAAAGGATCCGAAGCTGGCGCAGGCGGCGATTAACGAGGGCATTGCGCTGATGACGCTGCAGAAGCTGGATGAGGCGAAGAAGGCGCTGCAGGCGGCTCTTGTTTTGGATCCGGAGAGCGCGCAGGCGTGGTACAACCTGGGTCTGGCGCAGCATGCGGGCAATGAACTGGAGCCGGCGCTCGCGAGTTTTCAGCAGGCGGTAAAGCTCGATCCGCGGGATGCGGATTCGTACTACTTCGAGGGCGTTTGCTACCAGGAGATGAAGGATTTCGACAAGGCGATCGCGATTTTGCAGAAGGCGTTGGCGATCGATCCGCAGCACGCTTCGGCGGAGTTTGCGATGGCACGGGCGCTGCAGCGATCCGGCCATGTGGAAGAGGCGAAGGCGCACTTCAAGCTGTTTCAGCATTTGACGAGCACCAAGATTGGCGCGCCGATCGGGCTGTCGTATGGAGAACAGGGACACTATTCGACGGTGACGGCGGTGGAGGAGCCGGAGAGGATTCAGAAGGGAATGATTGCGGTGAAGCTGGTGGAGACGCCGATGGTTAATGGCCTCCCACCCTTGCCGCAAAAGCGCGTCAAGGATGGGGCACCCAATTCATCTTCTGAACTCACGTTCACGACTACTGGCGGGGCTTGCATGATGGATGCGACGGGCTTGGGCCAAATGGACCTGGTGCTGATGCAACACGGGCCGCAGGCGATTCGCGTACTGCATGCGAAGGGCGATGGGAAGTTTGAAGAATGGGATGCTGCGGCGGCAGGACTGAAGGCTTCAGGTCATGCAATCGCTTGCGCGGTGGGCGATTATGACGGCGATGGGCTGAATGACCTGGCCGTGGCGCTGGACGATCAGGTGCTGCTGTTTCGGAATTTGGGCAAGGGGAGGTTTCAGGATGTAACCGCGGAGGCTGGGCTACAGGCGATGAATCGGCCGACGGGAATCACGTTTGTGGATTATGACCACGATGGGGATTTGGATTTGTTTCTTACGGGGAATCCGCTGAAAGATGGCGGTACTCCGAATGTGCTGTGGAGGAATAACGGCGACAAGACATTTACCGAATGGACGGACCCGACCGGGTTGGGTGGCAGTGGGAAGACGAACGCGGCGATTCTGACGGACTTCAATAACGATCGTGCCGTGGATTTAGTCACGACTGGTGCTGGGCCTTCTCCAACGATTTATATCAATCCGCGCGAGGGGAAGTATCCGACGCAGGCGCTGTATGTGGCCGAGAAGCTGCCGCCCACGACTGGTATCGCCGTGCTGGATTACAACAAAGACGGGTGGGTGGATATTGCGGTTACGCACGACGGCGCGCCGGGGTTGACGCTGTGGCGGAATGTTGCAGGGCCTGAGAATATTGGCAGACGGTTTGAAAGAGTGGAACTCCCCTTGAAGGGCGCGTTGCGCGGATGGGGCGTGACGGCGATCGATATTGACAACGATGGATGGATCGACCTGGCGGCGATTGTGGACACGACGGCCGGACCGCAGGTGAAGGTATTTCGCAACAAGGGCGATGGGACTTTTGAAGATGTGAGTCATGCGCTTGGATTGGACAGCGTGAAGCTGCAGGCGCCGCGCGGATTGATCGCGGCCGATGTGGATGGCGATGGCGCGGCGGACCTGATTGTTACGCAGGTGAATGCGCCGCCGGTGCTGCTGAAAAATGTGGGCGCGAACAAGAATCATTTTGTGCGGCTGGACCTGACTGGGTTTGCGGATAACAAGACGGCGCTGGGCGTTAAGGTTGAGGTATTTGCAAGCGGACTGTGGCAGAAGTGGGAACTGGCAGGCAGTTCCGGTTACCAGACGCAGGCGCCGCCGCAGATTCTGGTGGGGCTGGGCGATGCGGAGGGCGTCGATCTGCTGCGTATTCTGTGGCCGACGGGCGTGTTGCAGGATGAGATTGATTTGCCCAAGCTGACGCAGGGGCGCGCGGTGATTGCGATGAAGGAAGCGGACCGGCGAGGGAGCTCTTGCCCGGTGCTTTTTGCATGGGATGGGCATAAGTACATGTTAGTGACCGATGTTATCGGCGCGGGGGTGGTAGGACACTGGTTTACGCCGCAGCGGCGGAACATTCCCAATCCAGGCGAGTGGGTGAAGGTGGATGGCGCGAAGACGGCGCTGGTGAATGGGAAGCTGAGCCTGCGGTTCATGGAGCCGATGGAGGAAGTGAATTACATTGATCAGTTGCGCGTGGTGGCTGTGGATCATCCGGAGAACGTTGAAGTGAATCCCGATGAGCGGTTCCTCGACGATCCGCCGTTTGCTTCCGGGCGCGTGGTGGCGACGGAGGGCGCGCGATTGCCGGTGGGTGCGTGGGACGGCGAAGGGCGCGATGTGCTGGATGCACTGAGCCGGCGCGATCACAGGTTCGCGAGGGGATTCACTGCGCTGCCTTATGACGGGTTTGCGAATTTGCATACGCTCACGCTTGACTTGGGAAAGGTGAAGCAGGGCGCGCCGTTGCGGCTGCTGATGACGGGGTATGTGAACTACTTCAGCGCGACAAGTTTGTATGCGGCGTGGCAGGCGGGCGTGAAGCCGGTGTCTCCGTATGTGGAGGCGGAACTGGCGGATGGTACGTGGAAGCGCGTGGCGGACGATGTTGGTTTTCCGGCGGGGCTGGAGCGGACGATCGTTGTGGATCTGACGGGCAAGCTGCCGGCAGGAACGCGGCGAATTCGGCTGGCGACGAATCTGCAGATTTATTGGGACCAGGTGCTGATTGACCAGAGCACGGACGCGCAGGCGCGGTCGACGGAGGTTCCGTTGGCGAAAGCTACGCTGCATTTCCGCGGGTATCCGAGACAGATTGAGGGAGCGAGCGCGGGCGATTTGGATTACGACTACGATCGGGTGAGTTTGACGGGACCGTTCCAGCGGCAACGGGGTAATTACACACGGATGGGCGATGTAACCGCGCTGTTGACGGGCATCGATAACAGGTTTGCGATTTTCGGGAGCGGCGAGGAGATTGCGGCGGAATTTGATGCGGCCAAGCTGCGTGCGCTGCCCCCGCACTGGAAGCGGGATTACTTTTTCTACGCGAACGGATTTGTGAAGGACATGGACTGGTGGGATGCGTCGCCGTTCACCGTGGCGCAACTGCCGTTTCATGGGATGAGCACGTATCCGTATCCGGCGAGCGAGAAGTTTCCCGACGATGCGGATGCGCTGAAGTACCAGTTGGACTGGAATGATCGGTGGGATTCGGGCGAGCCGGTGCGGTCGTATCGGTTTGATTATCGGGACAGGCCGGCATCGCCCTTGGTTGATCACGATGTGCAGCATTGAGGTGGAACGGCGAGTGACAAAGGCAACCGCAGGTCCTTCGACTGCGCAGGTCGCAAAGAGCGCGACCTGCTTCGCTCAGGATGACAGCCTTCAGGGGCTGCGATGAACGAATTGGTGTTCAAGACGGCGGTGCGGCAACTTGAGCTTCTGCGCTCGGGCGAGGTTTCTGTGCTGGAAATCGCTGAGGCGCATATCGACCAGATCGAGCGGCTGAATCCTGAGCTGAATGCGTTTGCCGACTTCGATGCGGATCGGGTTCGGACGCGGGCGCGGCAGCATGACGCGTTTCGGGGACAGCGCGGGCGCAGACCGTTGTTCGGATTGCCGGTCACGGTGAAGTCGTCGATTGCGACGCGAGGATTGAAATGCGAGATCGGGAGCCTGCTGCACGATGGGGAAATACCGCGTGAGGATGCGGCGGTGGTGGCGCGGCTGCGCGCGGCGGGGGCGCTGATTCTGGGCACGACGAATTGCCCGGAGTTTTTGATGGCCTATGAGACGGCGAATCTGCTGCATGGGCGGACGTCGAATCCGTGGGATTTGGCGCGGTCGCCGGGCGGATCGAGCGGCGGCGAGTCGGCGGCGATTGCGGCGGGCATGTCGGCGGCTGGACTGGGCAGCGACAGCGGCGGGTCGGTGCGCGTGCCGGCGCATTTTACGGGGATCTGCTCGCTGAAGCCGACGCCGGGACGGATTCCGGGGCGCGGGCATCTGCCGCCGTGCGTGGGTCCGTTTTCGATTCTGGGCGCGATTGGTCCGATGGCGCGGACGATGGACGATGTGGCGCTCTTGTTTCGCATGCTGAGCGGGCAGGATCCGCTGGATCCGGTGAGCGCGCCGGTTGCGTTGCGGGAGCCGGGCCTGGAGGAGTTGCGGTCGAATCGGATTGGATTTTTCGAGGACGATGGGCCGGTTCCGGTGACGGCGGAGACGCGGGCGGCGGTGCAATCGGCCGCGGCTGCGCTACGGGAAGCTGGGTTTCGCGTGGAGCCGTTCAGGCCGAGCACGCTGGAGGCGCTGCGGAAGATTTGGGATAAGTTTTTTTTGCAATGCGGGGCGATGTTTTATGCGCCGGAGATTCGAGGACGGGAGGAGAGGCTCAGTCCGATCTTCAAGGAGTTTCTCGGGTTCGCCGAAGCTGCGCCGGCGCTGACGGCGCAGGAACTGCTGGATGCGTGGGCGGAATTGGATTTGCTGCGCGCCAGGACACTGGCGGAAATGCGCAGGTACCCGATCCTGCTGTGTCCGGTGGCGAGTATTCCAGCGTTCAGGCATGGCGAGCGGAGCTGGGATGTGGAGGGGCACACGGTCGACTACATGGACGCGTGGCGCTATTCGCAGTGGTTCAATGCGCTGGCTTGCCCGGCGGCGGTTGTGCCGGTGGGGCAGTCGCCTGAGGGGCTGCCGATTGGGGTGCAGATTGTAGCGCGGCCGTTTGAGGATGAGACGGCGCTGGGGATTGCCGGCTTTGTCGACAAGGCGTTTGGATTTCGGGCGCCGCCGATTGCCGCGAGCAGATGACAGGTTACAGATTACAGATGATTGCTGGCGTCTCGCTGGCTATGAGGGTTGAGGATACAACTCCCCGAAAGCACGGATTATTTGCGGGTTGGGTCAAGTCAAGTTCATCCGTCACATACAAGTGTTCATAGCGCCGCTAGAACCGGAGAGATGTGCTTGGAGAGCGTGTGCACCTCAACCTTTGGGTGGAGGCGGGCGGGGAACGATCGCGTTAGTCTGATCCTTCCGCTTCCCCAGAAACGGAGCGCACCTGGTGCGCGTAAGCTGGCACGAACGATTTGCAGAGAGTCCCGATGTTCTGAAGAGTGCGCGGCGCCAACAGACAGTGGTGCCGGTGCTGGATCTGGAGATAGGCGGGGACGAATTCATCACCATGGCTGGGCCGTGCTCGGTTGAGACGGAGTTCCAGCTGATGGCTACCGCCAATCATGTCAGGCGCGCTGGAGCCCGCATTCTGCGCGGCGGCGCTTTCAAGCCACGCAGTTCTCCCTATGCATTTCAAGGTCTGGGCCTCGAGGGCCTGAAGATGCTTGCGCGCGCTCGCGATGAGAGCGGGCTGGCGATCGTGACCGAGGTGATGCAGGAAGATGACGTCCCCGTGGTTGCCGAGTATGCCGATATTTTGCAGATCGGCACGCGCAACATGGAGAACTATTCGCTGCTGGAGGCCGCGGCACGGTCGGGACGGCCGGTGCTGCTGAAGCGCGGCATGGTGGCGACGATTGCGGAATGGCTGCGGGCGGCGCAGTGCATTCTGGACAATGGAAATCCAAATGTCATTCTCTGCGAGCGCGGCATTCGTACGTTTGAAACGGCGATGCGGAACACGTTCGACGTGGCGGCGATTGCGCTTCTGAAAGAGGTTTCACATCTACCGGTGATTGCCGATCCGAGCCATGCGGCGGGGCATCGGGAACTGGTGCCGGCGCTGGCGCGGATTGCGGTTGCGGGCGGCGCGGATGGGCTGCTGGTGGAGGTGCATCCGCATCCAGAGAAGGCCTGGAGCGATGGCGAGCAGTCGCTCGACTTCGCCGGATTCGACGCGATGATGGATGGTCTTGAGCCGTGGCTGGCGGCGCGCGCACTGGAACTGGAGCGGCGCGAGATTCCGGATGTGCGGCCCATGGAGGCGGTTGGATGAAAGTCGCTGTCCGACTGCTCGCGATGACCTCGCCTGTTGCCATTCTGATTGCCCTTTGCGGGTTTCGATCACAGCCTGAAGTGAACGCAGGCGCGACGCTGAATGTCGATGTTGTGGTGACGGCCGCGCCGGTTTACGAGCCGCGGGCGGCGTTGCGTGGTGGGGAGAGATTTCCCAAAGGCGCGCAGCTGCTGCTGGTTCATGAGGGCGAGGCGGAGCCGCTGGTGCCAGGCTTTGCGGCCAGCGCGGATGCCAACGTTTCCTTCGACGGAACGCGGCTGCTGTTCGCGGGCAAACAGAATGCGGGCGACCCGTGGCAGATATGGGAAATGACGCTGGCGGATCATTCACTGCGCAGGTTGATTGCGGGCGATGGGGATGCGATCCGGCCGCTGTATTTGCCTGCGGGGCGGTTGGTGTACGCGCGGAAGACAGCGGAGGGGTTTCGTCTGGAGGCTGCGGGCAAGGACGGCCTCGACGTGAACGAGCCGGTGGATGCGCAGGTGGGTGCAACGGTGCTTCAGTTGAGTTATTTGCCGGGTAGCACGGTGCCCGCCGACGTGCTACTGGATGGACGGATCTTGTTTGAGTCTGGATTCCCGCTGGGGTCGGGAACGACGCCGGAGATGTACCTGGTGTATTCGGATGGGTCAGGAGTGGAGTCGTATCGCTGCGATCACGGTGTGGCGCGGTGGGGCGGACGGCAACTGGGCTCGGGCGATGTGGTTTTCACGCATGGAGGTTCGCTGGCGCGGTTCACTTCGCCACTGGCTACGGAGGCGCGTGTCGCAGCGCCGCACGGCGAGTATGCGGGCGGGATTGCGGAGACGGCTGCGGGCTACTGGCTGGTGAGCGAGCGCGCTGGAGCGGGCACGCATTATGCGCTGAAGGTTTGGAAATCACCGGCGGGTAAGGGTGCAGAGACGAGGGCGCTTGAAACAGTGTTGGCGGTGAGCGGCAAGGACATTGTGGAGCCGGTGGTGGTTGTCCCGCGCACACGGCCGAAGCGTCATCCGTCGGGGCTGCACGACTGGACCTACGCAAACATGATGGCGCTCGATGCGCGGCAGTCACGCGGCGGTGACTTGAAGATTGCGCCTGCGCAGGTACGGCTGGAAGCGCTGGATGGCGCGGGACATGCCGTTGCGATGGGTACAGCGCCAGTAGAAGCGGATGGTTCCTTTTATGTGAAAGTGCCGGCGGACAGGCCGATTCGCTTTGCGCTGCTCGACCAAAAGGGCGCAGTCGTACACCAGGAGCATGGGTGGTTTTGGATTCGCAAGGGCGAGCAGCGGATTTGCGTGGGTTGCCATGCGGGGCCGGAACGGGCCTCGGAGAACAAGATGCCCATGGTGCTGACGCGGACGACGACGCCGGTTGATTTGACTGGCGCAAGTGTCGGCGGAACAGTGCAGCATATTGCGCCAGGGAGTCATTGAGATGATGAAGTACTTTCTCTTTTTGTTAAGTGTGGTTTCGATAGCTGCGGCACAGAGTGGCGCAACGGCGCAGACGGCTGCACCTGCACAGACTGCTGCGCAGACCGCGATTGCGCCGGCGGTTTCGACAAGCCCTCTTTCGCCTGCTGTGGTTGCCGCGCCGCATGATCCGGTGATTCGGTTTGAGGATGCAACCGACAAGGCGGGGATTGATTTTACTCATAGCTTCGGATCGAGGCAGTTGGGGTCGCTGCTGGAAGGAACAGGCGCGGGGTGCGTGTGGTTCGACTACAACAACTCCGGATTGATGTCGCTTTACGTGGTGAACGGGCGGCCGCTGGATGAGTCGATGCATCCGTATCCACTGAAGGAAAAGCCGGCAACGCCGCCGCACAATCATCTTTATCGCAACAACGGGAATGGACGTTTTACCGACGTGACGGAGAAGGCCGGGCTCAATCCGGATATGTATGGGATGGCCGTGGCTGCGGCCGATTACGACAACGACGGCCATGAAGATCTTTTGGTCACGGGTTACGGAAAGGTGATTCTCTATCACAACGATGGGAACGGACACTTCACCGATGTGACGGAGAAGGCCGGCATCAAGGTGGATGGATGGGCGATCAGTTCAACGTGGCTGGATTATGACAAAGACGGCTGCGTGGATTTGTTTGTTGGCCGCTATGTGAAGTTCGACCCGAAGTATCGCGCGTTCTATGCGCCGACCAATTATCCAGGGCCGTTGGACTACGAGGGTGAGACGAACCAACTGTTTCACAACAACTGCGACGGAACGTTTACCGATGTAACGGAGAAGTCGGGGATCGGCGCGTATGTGGGACGCACAATGGGCGTGACGGCTGCCGATTTCGATAACGATGGTTGGGACGACATCTACGTTGCAAACGATCGCACGGAGAATTTTCTCTTTCACAACAAGCATGATGGAACGTTTGAAGAAGTCGGCAACGATACGGGCACGGCGTTTGGTCAGAACGGCGAATCGACTTCATCGATGGGGCCGGTGTTTGTCGATCTGGAAGGGCGCGGCGTGTTGGACCTGTGGGTGACGGATGGGCACTACAACCGGCTGCTGCATAACACCGGGAAGATGACCTTTGAAGACATCGGCGCGGAGACGGGCGTATCGCAGGTGAATGCGCAGTATGTGAGTTGGGGCACCGGGGTCTACGACTTCGATAACGATGGGCTGCTCGATATTCTCATTTTTCATGGCGGCCTGATTCATTTGATTCCAGAGGAGCACACGCTGTTTCGTGGTGTTGGCAACGGGAAGTTCGCGGATGTTTCGCGCGAAGCAGGGCCTGTGTTGAGCGAGCGTACGACGGCGCGCGGCGCTTGTTTTGCAGACTACATGAACGACGGCAAGGTGGGCGCGTTCGTCGTGAACCTGGGCGGAAAGGGAACTCTGCTGCATAACGTCTCGACGGACACCGGGCACTGGATTGAGATCAAGCTGGTGGGGACGAAGAGCAATCGCGACGGGATTGGCGCGCGGGTGGAAGTCTTCGCGGGAGGTAAGCGGCATACGGCGGAACGCGTAGCCGGGTCGGGGTATTTGTCGCAGGACGACAGCCGGTTGCATTTTGGATTGGGGGCCGCGACGGCGATTGACAAGCTCATTGTGCGGTGGCCGAGCGGGCGCGAACAGACATTAGAGAAACTGAGCGTGGACCGCGTGCTGACGGTGGAGGAGCCCAAATGAACAGACGCCTTCAAACCGCAATTGGCAGTGGTATGGCGGCATTCGCGGTGGCGGCGCTTACGGTTGCGTTGTGGCCCACGATGAGCCGGCCTGCGCAGGCGAGCACCAGCGATGGTGATGATCATTACGCGTCGCCGCTGGAGGTTTTGCTTTCGCCTGATGGGAATCGGCTCTACGTTTTGTGCCAGGACAGCGCAGAGATCAGGGTGCTGGACGCGGCGAGTTTTCAGGTGATTGGAAAGGTCGCTGTGGGACGCGTGCCGCGCGGGATTTCGCTTTCGCCCGATGGGACGCGGCTGTTTGTGACCAACTCCTGGGACGACACGCTGAGTGTGATCGACACAAAGACGCTGGCGGTGACTGCGACGTGGCCGGTGGGTGCGGAGCCGTCGAGCGTGGTGGAGGATCGCGCCGCCAAGCGATTGTATGTTGCCAATCGGATCGGCAACGATGTGGCCGTGCTGAACGCGGAAACGGGTGCGGAAGAGAAGCGGCTGCTGGCAGGGCGAGGGTCGAGTTACCTGATGCTGTCGCCGGACGGAAGCCGGATTTATGCAACGCATGTGTACCCGAATCCACCCGTAGTTCGGACTGGGTTCGAAAATCGCACGCCTCCGGAGTCGGAGATTACGGTGATCGACACGGCGCGCGCGGTGGTGGTGGATCGCATGCCGCTGCACCGGATCGCAGGGGTGTTTCATCTGGCGATGTCAGGTGATGGGCGGCTGGGCGCGGTGGCTGAGTATCACCCGAAGAACATGATTCCGCTGGCGCACCTGGAACACGGCGCAGCTTTTGAAGATACGATCACGGTGTTTGGCGCGGACGTGGGCGGGACGGTTGAAGTGCCGCTGGACGAACTGGAGCGCTACGTATCGCAGCCATTCGGCGTGGCGATTGCGCCGGACAAATCGCGCATCTACGTGACCAGCGGGGGCTCGGAGATGGTGACGGTGATCGATGTGCAGCGGCTGCTGCGCTTCATTCATGCGCACCCGGCGCCTTTTGCGCAGGATCTTTCGGCGAGCGCGAACTACGTTGCGGCGCGTATTGCGGTAGGGCTGAATCCGCGCGGGCTGGCGCTGACGGGCGATGGGCGCAAGTTATTTGTGGCGAACCGGCTGGACGATTCGATCAGCGTGATCGACACGCGCAGCAATCGTGTGGCATCGACGATCAAGTTGGAGGGCAGGAAGGACATCTCCGCGGTCAGGCACGGGGAGCAGACGTTCTACACGGCGCGTTATTCGTTCCAGGGGCAGATTGGCTGCGCCAATTGCCATATCGATTCTACGTTCGACGGCATTGAGTGGAACCTGGAACCTGACGGATTTGGCCGAAGTATCGTCGACAACAAGTTGCTCGAGGGCGTGAAAGATACGGAGCCCTACAAGTGGACGGGGACCAATCCCGACATACCCACGGAGTGCGGGCCGCGTACGGAGAAGTATTTCTGGCGTTCGGAGAATTATGACAACTTTACGCTGACCGATCTGGCTACTTACGTTCGCAGCCTTGAACCGCGGCCGAATCGTTCGCGGCTGGCAGACGGCGAATTGACGCCGGCGCAGGAGCGCGGCCAGGCGATCTTCGTGCGCACAGTGGACAAGTTCAAGAAGCCGATTCCTGAATTCAACCGCTGCTCGTATTGCCACAGTGGGCCCAAGGGTACGAGCCAGAAGATTTTCGACGTGGGAACGCGCAAACCCACGGACAATACAGGGCTGCTGAAGGCGCCGATGCTGACCAACATTGCGCTGACGGCGCCTTACCTGCACGACGGTTCGGCGCGCTCGCTTGAAGAAATCTGGACGGTTTACAACCCGGACGACAAGCATGGGCGCACCAACGACCTGACCAAGGATGAGTTGAACGACCTGATCGAGTACCTCAGGTCTCGATAGGGGAGGTTGCGATGAAGAAGCTCTGTACTTTCGTTTTGCTGTTGGCTGCCGGAACGATGCTCTTTGCTGCGCCGGCTCCAGCTCCGGCAACGCATGTGCCGGTTGCGCCGACGATGCCGCGATTCAAGTTTGAAAACTTCACGACAGCGAACGGCCTGCCGAACGACCACGTGTATGCGGTGCTGGTGGATGGCGATCGCATCTGGGCGGGCACAGATAACGGCCTAGCCGTCTACGAGAATCACGCGTGGAAGGTTTACACGACCGCCGATGGGTTGGCGCATCGCGCGGTGTTGTCATTAGCCGTGGATAAGAATACCGGTGACGTGTGGGCGGGGACCATGGGCGGATTGAGCCGCATCTCCGGCGGGCACATCGACAGCTTCACGCAGTTGAATTCGGGACTGAGCAACAACGTTGTTTACAGCGTCTCCGTCGAAGGCGAAAACGTGTGGATTGCGACGGCAGCCGGGGCATGCCGGTTGAACCTGCACAGCAACCAGTGGTCGCTCTACAACGAGCGCAACACGCCGATGTTTGAGATCTGGTCTTACTCGGTTTCCGCCACGCCGACCAAGGTGTATTACGGCATTTGGGGCAGCGGCGTGCTTGAGTACGACCAGAAAACCGGGAAATGGGATAAGTACGACGATCCGGATGGAGAGACGGAGATGGTGCTCTTCAAGGATCAAGGACTGATCCACGAGATTGTCACATCGGTGAGTTATGTCGATAACGTCCTATGGGCGGCCACTTACTTTGGCGACAGCCACTACGACGGGCGCTACTGGCACAACTTTCTGACGAAAGACAGCGGACTCCCCTCGAACTTCACCAACGTTGTGAAGGGCGTGGATGGGAAGCGCGCATGGTTCGGCACCGACAAGGGGCTGGCGTATTACGACGGGGTGAACTGGGCTGTCTATACCCCGTCGTTGAAAGATGGCAAGCCGCAGATGACGGTGCGGGACGCCGAAGGCAACGTGACGCCGGTTGCGGTGACGACGGCGCCGGCTCACAACTACATTCTCAGCATCGATTTTCAGGGCGACGACATCTGGGTTGCGACCGCAAAGGGATTGAGCCACGGAATCAGGGAAAAACAATAAGAAGTTCAGGAGGAAGATCATCATGATTGCATTTGCAGAGATTCTGGAGACCATTGCGCACGCGCCGATCAGGAAGCGTGCGATGACCAATCACGGAGTACTCAACGAGGCGTACGCGTATGCCAAGCCGAGTTCGTTTTCGCGCGGGATGCGTCTTGACATTGGCGGGGTTACGATCCTGCTGATTTCAGGAACGGCTTCGATTGATGAGAACGGTGTGAGCGTGCACGTGGGCGACTTTCCAGCGCAACTTCGGCGCACATTCGACAACATCACGGGGCTGCTGGAAGCGGAAGGGTGCACATGGCACGACATTGTGCGGACGAGCTGCTACCTGCGGGACATCGATCGCGATTACGACGTATTCAATGCGGGACGCACTGCGTTTTTCAAGGAGCAGGGGCTTGATCCGCTGCCGGCGTCCACGGGTATCGAGGCGCATCTGTGCCGGCCGGAACTGCTGGTGGAGATTGAGGCCATCGCGATGTTTCGTACGGATAAGCTTGGCGACAACGAGGGGTAGTGGCGATGCGCAAGGGATGGTTGTTGGTTGGGATGTGCTGGCTGGCAATGGGCGCCGTTATGGCGGCTGCGGGCCAAGGCGCGAGCAAGAGAGTGTGCGAGTGTGGTGCGCATCCGCCGGGACCGCCGAAGGATCGCGAGGTGACTCCGTACGCGGGCGAGCCGGACGACATGAAGCCCTATGCCAAGTTTGCAACGCCATACGATCTCAACTACATTCGCCCCAATATCTATGTTGGCGCGGCGCGGGACATTCCCGATCCCAAGGACGTGACGGAGGTACGCATAGGCTTCTTCGGGCCGATTGAGCACAACTCGGAATCGGTGCTTGGATTGCGCATGCTGCATGGAGCGCAGCTGGCGATTGAAGAGGCCAATGCCGGCGGCGGCTATGGCGGCAAACCGTTCAATCTGATGCTGCACAACGACTACAACAACTGGCAGGCGAAGGCGGTGTATGGCGACGTGAGGCCAACCGAACCGGCGATCTGGGGATCGGCTTCAGATGAAGCGGTGAAGATGGCTTATGACGAGCAGGTCTGGGCGATCTTTGGTTCCATCAGTTCCGAGTCGACGCACATCGCTTTGCGCGTGGCGTTACGCGCGGAGCTTCCAGTGGTGAGTTCGGCGAACACCGATCCCACCGTTCCGGAGACGACCATTCCGTGGTACTTCGGCACCATGCAGGACGATAGACAACAGTATCTGACACTGGCTCGACGCATCTATACCGAGCTTGGACTCAAGCGTGTTGCGGTACTGAGATCAAGCAGCCGATACGGCCGCTTTGGGCTCGGGAAGTTCCTGGATGCCTCGCGGCGGCTGGGGCATCCGGTGGTGATGGAGCAGATTTTTCAGCCTGGAGACACGGATTTCGCCAAGCAACTGAGGGTGATCCGAAGCTCGCGTCCGGATGCAGTTCTGCTGGTGGGAGACGAGCCGGAAGCGGCAGCGATCCTGAAGCAGATGCGTGCGGCGGGAATGAAGCAGCGCGCGTTTGGCGAGTTTCGCACGTTGGGCGACACACTGCTGAAAGAGGCCGGCGATGCGGCGGAGGGATTCGAAGCGGTGTATCCGTACGACCCAACACGCACCGACCCGCGCTGGCTGGATTTCAACAAGCGGTTTGAGGCGCGCTTCCACGAAAAGCCGGAACAGTTTGCGTCGATGGCTTTTGACACCATGAATGCGCTGTTGGATTCAATCTGCAAGGCGGGGCTGAATCGCGCTCGGATTCACGATGCGCTGGCGAATATCGACACTTATGACGGTGTGACCGGGCGCATGATTTTCGATCCCAACTTGAAGAATGTTGCGCCTTTGTATTTGGGCACTGTGCACAANNGCGACGATGGACAAGCAGCAAGTCAGCGGGTCAGCGGGTCAGACCCCTGCGGTGGGGCAGACGCCGCTGACGCGACAGGAACCGGTCCCAGGTGTTGACGGTGGGTCGCGTTCGCCGGAGGCGCCGCCTTATGCGCGGGTGGGCGAGGATGGGGTGGAATATAACGGGCCGCATCGGGCGGATGTGCCGGCCGGGCCGATGAACGTTGTGCTGTTTGGTCCTAAAGCAGCACAAGTTGCCGCATCGCCGGAGGTGCAGGCGGAACTGGCATTTGGCGCGGCGAAGGGACGGCACTGGAAGCTGTTGCCGGTGGAGAGCGATCAGAATTGGGGAGCTGCGTCCACTGCACTGGTGCAGGCCCTGATGGATGATCATGCGCTGGCGATTGTGGCGCTTGATCGCAATGCGAGCCACCTGGCGGAGCAACTGGCGCTGAAGAGTTTTGTGCCGGTGCTTGCGCTGAGCAGTGACAAGTCGCTGACATCCAATAACATTCCGTGGATTTTTCGGCTGCAGCCGGATACCACCCCGGCCACGGCGTTACGGATGCTGATAGCTGCCGTCTGTCGCAGTGGTGCCAATCCCGAAAAGCTGAGGGATGTGCTGGCATCGGGAGAGGTGATCGATGGGGCTGCCTTTCTGTCGACGGGCGAGCCGGCAACGCGATAGGTCGTCACTCGCAAGTGCTCTACACTGGAATCTGTTATGAATTTCAGATGGAAGAGTGGGAGAGCGAAGCAGGCTTTCCTGTGAGGGTATTGCGTGTCGAATATCAGAGTTCTCGTTTTTGGCCGTACAGGACAATTGGGGTGGGAGTTGCGGCACAAGCTGGTCTGCCTGGGCCCGGTCGCGAGAATTGACACTCCCGATGTGGATTTCACAAGGCCCGAAACGATTCGCGATGCGGTGCGCGCGGCAGAGCCGGCGGTGATTGTGAATGCCGCGGCNNCGGCGCCGGGAGTGCTGGCGGAGGAAGCGAAACGGTTGGGCAGCCTGCTGGTGCATTATTCGACGGATTACGTCTACGACGGCACAAAGCAAGGCGCGTATGTGGAAACCGATGCAACGAATCCGCTGAATGTGTATGGGAAGACGAAGCTGGCGGGGGATGAGGCGATTGCGGCAGTGGGATGCGAGCATCTGATTCTGCGTACCAGCTGGGTGTATGGAGCGCGGGGCAACAATTTTCTGTTAACGATGCTGCGGCTTTCAAGAGAGCGGGAGGAGTTGCGCATTGTGGACGACCAGACCGGCGCGCCGACTTCGAGCGAATGTATTGCGCAAGCGACAGCAGACATTGTGGCACAGGTGCTTGCGCCGGCGGGGGGCGGTTTGCAGGGACGGAGCGGACTGTACAACCTGACCTGCGCGGGCTCTACGACCTGGTTTGGATTTGCGAAGGCGTTGCTGGAGAAGTCAGCTGACGGTCTGGGCGCTGGGACGCCAACGTTGATTCCGATTCCGACCAGCGAGTTTCCGCGGCCGGCGACAAGGCCCAAGAATTCGCGGCTCTCGTGCGCGCGGCTGGGAGAGACATTTGGATTGCGGATGCCGGATTGGGAGGAGGCGCTTACGCTGGTTCTGGAGACGCTTGGAGACGGGGTGACGCGGGTGTGAGCGCGCATTCTGGTCGAAATCCGACAGAAACTTCGAGCTTTGCGCGAATTGAGTTTGCGTAACTCTTTTATTCTGTTGGGTGCAAAAAAACCAGTGTGGCTAACCTCTTTTATTTCAATAAAGTGGGGGGTGGGGTACACGGAATCTTTGGTACGGACCGGGCACATCCCCGACAGATTGGGGCGGCGGGTTGAGTGGCTTTTCATGGGTGATTGCTTCCCAATTCCATTGTGCGCCAAATGATGGAAACAATCGGCAGTGTGTCACGAACAAAAGCGAAGGCTTTTGATGCTGTACCGAAGATGGGAGATGGCCTCCCGGAGCCGGCTTGCAGGAGTTGGCTTCAAACCGCCCGGTGCTGCTGCGTTCGGAAATGGCGTGGTGGTGAACGACCGGTGAAAAGTCATCGGAAAGATGGCAGGTGGGTATCGAGGAGATGAGCGCAAGCAAACCGTCCGATGATGCATCGTTAATTTCCTAAGGCGCTGTCGAAACTGGAGTCGTGCTGATGCTCCAGGATAAGCCGGGAAGGAACCTGTTTACGGTCCTGGTGGCAGTCGGTGTATCGGCGGCATGAACTCGATACAGGGTTCGGTAGGGAACGTGAGAACTTTGCTCTGGATGGAAAGGGAAATGACAAGTGGCAGACACCACGAGGAAGAATATCGATGCCGGAGCGAGGGGCGGATCATCCTGTAGTAGCGTTGAAGGGCCTGTAATGGGCGGGGAGCGAAGAGGATGACATAGCTCGACGGAGGAGGGGCCAACTGGGCACCCAGGATGAGCCTTTACCTCCAGAGAAGGTTTGCGCTCGCGAGAGACAAACGCAGGGCTATGAAGAGCCGTGTGAATCGAGAGGTTCAAGCACGGTTCCGTGAGGGCCTCGGGGTGAAATCCCCCGGGGCTGCTCGACAATTGCCTGCGGTGGGGCAGACGTTCGCTATTCGATCGCACTGAGTTGGTTGCTTCCGACGCTTTCGCCAGGAAAAAGGCGATAGGGAGGTACCCGGCGATAGGCGAAAGGCCCGCGGCTAAAGCCGCTGGATTGCGGGACGGCATTCAGTGGCCTGAAGGCCACTGCTCCCTCCGTGCCACCTGCGGGGGTACCTGCGGTGGGGCGGAGGCTCGCGATTCGCTCGCACGGAGTTGGTTGCTTCCTATCTTTTCGATAGGAAGACAAGAAGCAGGTTCCCTTCGGCTTCGTTCAGGGCAGGCTTTCGACTTCGCTACGCTTCGCTCAGAATGACACCAAGCATTGGGCTCGGAGCCTTTTCTGGGAGGACTGGCAGGGCACGGCCTGGGTGGACGATCTGTCGACCAGAGATCTTAGAAGCGGGACGAGGGGCACTCGGCCGGCCGAGTGCGTTAGCGAGGCCGAGAACGCAGACTGAGCGGTGCATTTCCATTTCGCTGCGGGCGCGCTCCATCTCGACAACGTCATAGGCAGCAAACCTGGTGCTGACGCCGATATACAACGACGAACGAGCCCTGATGCACTCGGTGTTCCAACCCTCAAAAGTTCGTTCGAGACGTTTACAGACTGGGCAACCCATAACTTCCCTCTCCGGCCTCAGGCCAGACATTCGATAAGTGAGATGACACTGCCTTAGCGCGCGAGAAGTTGATGCTCGGCGTGGAACCAGTCCTGGATGTCGTTGCCGGGTTTGCTGCCGCGGCTTTGATAGATATGGAATGCGCGTTCCCTGATGCTGTCTTGCGAAGCGGAGAGTTGCGGCACAGGTGACTTACCGGCAGGCGAGGTTTTGACTTTTGTCTGTCTTTGAGCTTTGGAAACTGTCATTAGGAACCCTCATTGATATCAAGGGCTAAGAGATAAGATACTTCAGAGTAACTGCCTTAGTTCAGCGAACCTGAAAGGGGAGAGTAACTCAACCCTAACTTCATGTTATTCCTATCTATCATCGGAGTCAACCGCGTACCACTTGCAGTGGGGCGGAGGCTCGCACGGGCGTACTGCTTCCCACCCTTTCGCCAGGAAAAAGGCGAAAGGATGGGGCACCCGGCTGTTCGGTTGCACAGGCCCGACGCTCCATGCCCGACTCTTTGATTGTTCAGGTTGAACGCGGCCTTTCGAGGGATTGGCGGTCCCAGTTGCCCAGGGTGGCTCCGGCGGCGTAGGTGGTGCGGCAGAAGTCCAGGAGGGCGGCGGCGGGGGACTCTGTTGCGCGGAGGTCGTCGTACATGAGCAGGAACTCGCCCAGTTGGGGGTGGTAAAAGGCAGCCTCGGGATGGATGGGGGCGGTCTTGAAGCCGGCCGGCTCGGGGACGGTGTAGGAGTAGAAGGCTGCGCCTCGGATATCTCCGCCGCCGGGCCAGAATCCGACACTGCTTACCTCGTGCGAATAGGCTTCGCGGGTCATGGCGTCGGCTTCGGGGCGGTCGGGGGCGCGGCG
>PLPU01000329.1:23822-24316 GCA_003159975.1 Acidobacteriaceae bacterium | reverse complement strand
TGGAAGCCGCAAACCTCTGTGTCTCCCATCACAGGCCGTTTTGCCGATAATTACCTCGCTTCGGCGCACACTTAAGAAGTGAAGGCAAAAAAGCCCTCACCCGGAGCAATCGCCATGATCGAAGCAATCGTCCTATCGGGGGAAGAAGTCAGGCCGGAACAAATCTTCCCGGCGCTGATGAATCCCGCTGTCGCCCACTGTTGCGCTGTCCACGAGCGCGTCCTCCGCTCGGAGTTGAAGAAGAAGAAAGGCAGCGAACTCGGCGCCAGATTGAGAGGCGATGAAGCCTACTGCCGCGCCATGCCGCCGCTTTCCGGCTATCGGAACACATGCGACTTCATCGCCTGCGTCGGCTACGGCATGTTGACCGGGATCATCACGCAGGCCGCGTCCGGAAGACTTCTCTACGCCGCCCAGGTCTCCCTCAGCACAGTCGCAAAGGAGTCAAAAACGCCTGAATCCTCCGCCGTTTGACCCTACCCCCCCCTACCCCC
>PLPU01000329.1:15009-23740 GCA_003159975.1 Acidobacteriaceae bacterium | reverse complement strand
GAAGAGCGAGCGTTTGGCCCCACCGCAGGTGGCGCAGGTGGGTTTGTTACTGTTGACCCATGCCCGAACTCGCCCTCCAACCCGGCCAGGCCCAGCCCGACCAAACCACATTCGATCTTGAATCCCTCACCGCCGACGTCGTAAGCCTGGCCCTCAAAGCCGGAGCCTCTGATGCCGAAGCAGTAGTCCGCGAAGGCGACGAGTTCAGCGTCAATGTCCGCATGGGCTCGGTCGAGACCCTCAAGGAGTCCGGCTCCCGCGGCCTCGGCCTGCGCGTCTTTCTCGGCACACGCTCCGCCTCCACCTCGACCAGCGACTTCACCTCCGACGGCATCCGCCAACTCGTTGACGGCGCTATGGCCCTGGCCAAAGTCACCGAAGAAGACCCCTTCACCGGCCTGCCCGAAACCGCTCAATTCGGTTCCGTTCCCGCCGACCTGCACCTCTATTACGACGACGTTTACTCGCTCTCCGGTCCCGAACGCATCGAGTGGGCCCGCCGCTGTGAGTCCGCCGCCCTCGCCGTCGACCCCCGCATCACCAACTCCGAAGGCGGCAGCTTTGACGCCGCCACCGGCCGCAAAGTCATGGCCAACTCCCGCGGCTTCATCGGCGGATATCGCACCAGCTACGCCGGTGTCTCAGCCGCGCCCCTCGCCAAAGACGCCAACGGCCAGCAGCAGCGCGACGGCTGGTGGTCCTCGGCCCGCAGCTTCTCGCTCCTCGAATCCCCTGAAGCGGTAGGCCGGGAAGCCGCGCGCCGCACCCTCCGCCGCCTGGGCGCGCGCAAGGTTCCCACCCAGCGCGTCCCCATCGTCTTCGCGCCTGAGGTCGCACGCTCTTTCATCGGCTACCTCTTTGAAGCCGCATCAGGCGACGCCATCTGGCGTCACGCGTCCTTCCTCGCCGGCAAACTGGGCTCTCAGGTCGCCGCTCCCGCAATCAACCTCATCGACGACAATTTCATGCTCCTGCCCAACGGCTCCGGCGGCTTCGGCTCCTCGCCCTTTGACGGCGAAGGCCTGCCCTCGCTCCGCACCGTCGTCGTCCAGAACGGCGTCCTCCAGACCTACCTGCTCAACACCTACACCGCCCGCGAGCTCGGCATGAAATCCACGCACAACGCCTCGCGCGGCCTGGCTGGCACTCCCGGCATCGGCTGCGGCAACCTCTACCTCGCGCCCGGAACCCAGACACCAGAGCAGATCATTGCCGATGCCCATACCGGCCTCTACGTCACCAGCCTCATGGGCTCCGGTGTCAACATGGTCACCGGCGATTATTCCCGCGGCGCTTTCGGCCTGTGGATCGAAAACGGCCAGCTCACCCACGCCGTCGAGGAAGTCACCATCGCCGGCAACCTCACCTACATGCTCATGAACATTACGGCCATCGGCAGCGACCTTGTCTTCCGCGGCTCAGTCGCCTCGCCCACCCTCCGCATCGACGGCATGACCATCGCCGGAGCCTGATTTTTCGCTCGACCGAATTACTCGCTGTTTTGGAAGGGCACGACTTTAGTCGTGCCGAAAATGCTCCAATTGGGATTGCTCGGGCTTTAGCCCCTGAGGGATGTTCTAAAACACCGGCCAGGAGTTGAACACATGATCAATGCGCGCGGCGCAGAACCAATGAACTGCGAGGTGTTTCAGACCCTCCTGCCCGAATTGATCGCTACTGGAGAGGACGTTGAAAGGCATCCGCATGTCGAAAAGTGCGACCTGTGCGCCGCTTTGATTGAGGATTTGAATCGCATTGCGGCAGATGCACGAAACAGACGAGGTGGGGAGGACTGGCTTTGAGTCATTCATTTCAAAGCGCTTTGAAGCACATCCCCTTCGACCCGGCAGACCCCAAAGCCGCCCTGGCCCAACTGCCCCACTCCGCCGCCGTCTTCGCCCTTTATGGCGCAGAATCCCACGCAGAACCCTACATCGGCCGCACCCCCAATCTTCGCGCCCGCCTTGAACGCCTCCTCCAGCCCAGCCCAAAACATCCCCGCCGTCTCCAGCTAGCAGGCCGCGTCCGCCGCATCGCCTACCGTCTCACCGGCTCCGACTTCGAATCCCTCCTCCTCCAATTTGAACTTCTCGAAGAAATCTACGGCCCAAAAACGTTAGACCGCATGCACCTCAGCGCGCCCGCCTTCATTCGCTTCCTCGGCTCCAACACCTATCCCCGCATCACCGTCACCAACCGCCCCAGCCAGCGTGAAGCCGACTGGGCTTACGGCCCTTTTGCCTCCCGCGCCGCCGCCGAACGCTTTGCCGATGAAGCCCTCAAGCTCTTCCTGCTCCGCCGCTGCACCGACGACCTCGATCCCAACCCCTCCCATCCTGGCTGTGTCTACTCCGAGATGAAAATGTGCCTCGCCCCTTGCTATCAGGGCTGCACCGACCAGCGATACGCCGAAGAATCCGCCGCCGTCGAAAGCTTTCTCTCCACCCGCGGCGACAGCCGTCTCGTTCCCCTCCGCACCCAGCGCGACCAGGCCTCCGTCGATCTCGAATTCGAATCCGCCGCCGCCCTTCACGCCCAGGTTCAGCGCATCGAAGCCGTCCGCGCCCTCGCTCCTGAAATCGTCCGCCCCATGAGCCAGTTGCGCGCCGTCATCCTCCAGGCCTCCGCCCATCCCGCCGAGGTTTCCGTTTTTCTGTACGAAGGTGGCATTCTCCGCGGCCCGCAGCCGTTCTCCACCATCGGCATGCGCATCCAGAACGAGCAATCCGGCTCCACGTCGCTTTTCGCTCAACCGGTGGCCATCGAACCCATCCCGGAAGAACCCCAAACACTGCCGGCCCGTAACATCGTCGCACCGGATGAGATCAGGTCCGAGGCTTTGAAAGGGCACGGCTTTAGCCGTGCCAACCTTGGCCATCAAGACCCCGGGGCTTTAGCCCCTGAGGGGAGTCTTTCCGTCCCTTCCGAAGCCACACCACAGCCCGCCAAGCTCCCTCGCGGCCTGCTTGAGACCCGCCTCGAATCCGTCCTCACCAACCTCGCCGAACCCAACGATCCTTCATCGCCGACCATCCGCCAAGGCCATTTAGCTCTCCTCAAACGCTGGTACTACCGGCCCGAAATCCGCCGCACCGGCGAAATCCTCTTCCCCGACCCCGAAGGCCACTGGCCTGCAAGACAAATTCTCCGCGGCATCGGCCGAGTCGCCGCAAAATCCCTTCAAATCCTGCCGCCCGCGTAGCACAATACCTCCATAACAATCCATGTCCTCTCACCCAGATCTCCGCTCTCTTCTCGCCCAGGGCAAGGATGCCCTCTCGCGTGGTAGTGTCCCGGAAGTCGTCGCCCTGATCGACGCCCAACCTCGCCTCGCCGCCCGCCTCCTCGAACTCCTCTGGGACGACGACCCCGGCGTAGTCCAGCGCGCCGCCGATGTTCTCGAGCGCATCTCACACGAGCCTTCCGCGGCACTGGCCCGCATCCTCGCCGATTCCAAAGAGTCCCTCCTCGGCCTGCTCTCCGAGGCCCAGCTCAAAAAACTCCGCTGGAATCTTGCCCTCACCCTCGGCCGCCTCCCGCTCACCGTGGCTGAATGCCGCCGCGCCGCCACAGTCCTCTCCACCTACCTTGAAGATCCCAGCTCCATCGTCAAAACCGCCGCCCTCCACGGTCTGGCCGACCTCACCCGCCACGATCCATCTCTGCTGCCCGCCGTCCTTGACCTGCTCCGCATCCACGGTCGCAGCGGCACCCCCGCCATGCGCGCCCGCTCCCGCATTTTGCTCAAGAGGCTGGAACCTCGATGAATTCGCGGCCTATACTGGGCGTGAGGTGATCCGATGAATGGTCATTGGATGAGGCGGCTAGGCGCAGCCCGAGCCTGGACACTAGCCGTCGTGGCGATCGTGCTCGCAGTCATGTGGTTCATCCGCCGCTGAATCATTCAGCTCATGAGCCGTTCTGAAATTCCAACCTTCCGCCACGCCCCGTCTGGCCAGGCCGGTCCTGTTACCGAATGCCCTTGATCCGCATCAACCTTGCGGGAGATTCATCCATGAGCCGCTCAGCCCACAAGTTAATTCTGTTCACGCTTTTTGTGCTGTTCGCGTGCGCTTCCGAGCCGAGCCAACCCCAAAGCGCACCCGCAAACAACCACGCCACGCCCGTTCTCGTCGAACTGTTTACTTCAGAAGGCTGCTCAAGTTGCCCACCCGCCGATGCCTGGCTTCAGCAACTCGACGCTCAACAGCCTGTGCCCGGTGCTCAGGTCATTGTCCTCAGCGAACATGTCGACTATTGGAACCACGATGGATGGATAGATCCCTATTCGTCATCGCTTGTTACCGACCGCCAGGCGGCCTATGTCCGTGCGCTCGGCATCTCCAGCCCGTACACCCCCCAGCTGATCGTGGACGGCACGACTGAGCTTCAGTTGGAAAATAAGAAACAGACCGCCGAAGTTCTGCTCAAGGCCGCGAAAGCTCCGCAGATTCCCGTCAGCATCGGCCCCATTCACGTGCGGGGCCCCACCCCCGCCCTCCTTCGAGCCCATATTGAAGCCGACGGAACCTCATCCAGGCACAACGCTGACATCTTCGCCGCCGTCGCGCTTGACCATGCCGAGTCCCAGGTACTTCGCGGCGAGAACGGCGGACGCCGACTCCAGCACGTAGCAGTCGTTCAGGAACTAGTGAAGATCGGCAAGCTCGAAAAAGGGAAGACCTTTGCCCAGGACTTTCAATTGAAGCTGAAGCCCGGCCAGGATCCCGAAAATCTGCGGCTGGTCGTCTTCGTCCAGGAATCTGGGCCGGGCAATGTGATTGGGGCAGCTCTCCGGGAGGTTTGGCCCCGCAGCCAATCCGCAATCGGCGTCGCGTTAGCGCGCATAGACCGAAAAACCCTCTCCTCCCAGACCCCAGCCCGTCTCCGCTGATACACTGGCGGCACAGGGAGATACCCCGGAAAGCCCCATGGTCCAACTTCTTCCCTCCATCCTCTCCGCCGACTTCGCCCACCTCGCCGACCAGGTAGCCGCGGCCGAGCGAGGCGGCGGCACCGTCATCCACGTCGACGTGATGGACGGCCATTTCGTGCCCAACATCACCATCGGCCCGCCGGTCGTCAAAAGCCTGCGCAAGGCTACCCGCCTGCCCCTCGACTGTCACCTGATGATCGAGAACCCCGACGAGTTCATCCCCGCCTTCGCCGATGCCGGCGCCAACTGGGTCAGCGTCCATTTCGAGGCCTGCCGCCATCTCCATCGCTCGCTCCAGCTCATTGCCCACCATGGCATGCAGCCGGCAGTCGTTCTCAACCCCGCCACCCGTGTCGACCTCATCGTGGACATCCTTCCCATGGTCCACCATGTGCTCATCATGAGCGTCAATCCCGGCTTCGGCGGGCAGGAATTCATCCCCTTTTCTCTGGACAAAATCCGCCGCCTCGCAGAAATCCGCCGGGAACTGGGGCTGGCGTTTAAAATCGAAGTGGACGGCGGCGTCGCTCACGACACGGTGGCCAAGGTAGTCCAAGCAGGTGCGGACCTGCTCGTAGCCGGCAACGCCGTCTTTGGCGCTGGTCACCCTGAACAGGATGCGCGCGCCCTTCTGGCCGCTGCCCGCAAGGCAGCGGGCGAGCCGTACGAGTAAAATGAGTAGAACGAGCAAGATTCAGAAATAGCCATGAACGGCGGAGGTCCCACGTCGAGGGCGCCGTCGCGATGAGGTGGTATGAACAGGTTGTCATTAAAGATTTGTGCAGTGGCTCTCGTGATCCTGGCCCTGGGCGATTTCTCGTCCGCGGCCACCAAAAGGCCTAAGAAAAAGAAGGATCAGGACCTGAGCGCCAACCCGCTCAAGAATGTAAACTCCAAGCAACCCGACAAGGAGCTCTACGACAAGGCCATGCTTGCCCTCAAGAAGAGCCGCTTTGACGTAGCCCGCCTTGACCTGCAAACCATGCTCAACACGTATCCCGAGTCGGAATACCGGATGCGCGCCAAGCTGGCCGTCGGCGACAGTTGGTTCAAGGAAGGCGGCACGGCGGCCCTTGTCCAGGCTGAAGCTGAATACAAGGACTTCATCACCTTCTTCCCCAACGCCCCTGAAGCAGCCGAGGCGCAGATGAAGGTGGCCGACATCTATTACCAGCAGATGGAGAAGCCGGACCGCGACTACACCAACGCCCAGCGCGCCGAGCAGGAATATCGGAACATGATCAATCAGTTCCCTGACTCCACGCTCGTGCCCCGCGCCAAGCAGAAACTGCGCGATGTGCAGGAGGTGTTGGCTGAACGCGAAACCCAGATCGGCCTCTACTATGGCAGCCGCGACAACTACTCTGCCGCCATCGCCCGCTTGGAGACCGTCGTCGACACCTACCCGCTTTACTCCAAGAGCGATCAGGCCCTCCTCGGCATAGGCGACTCCTATGCGGGACAGGCCCACGCCATCCAGATGGCGCCCAACCTTCCCGGCGCAATCAAAGAGCGGGTCCGCGCCATCTACATGGACAAGGCTGCCCAGGCTTATGCCAGGGTCATCACCCGCTATCCCATGGCTCCCCACGTTGAAGACGCGCGCGACCGCCTGGTGGCCATGAACCGCCCCGTCCCCGAGCCTACCCAGGAAGCGGTAGCCGAGAACGATGCGGAAGAACGAAGCCGCCAGCCTCTGCACTTTACCGATAAGACCTTCGACATCATCAAGCACGGGCCCACGGTGGTTGAAGCCGTTCACGTCGGCGAACCCTCGCTCGACGACCCCAAGCGCACCCTGGCGCCCGACGTCACCAGGCAAAACGTCGCTCTTTTCACCTCGGCCTACAACAACGGCAAGCCCGTCGCGCCCGTCGGCGCAGTAGCGCCCACCGGCGTCAATGAGCCTCCGCGCAGCGATGCTCCGTCTTCCGCGCCTTTGCAGCTTACAGCGCCCGCGGGCGGCACCGGAGTCGGCGCTGAAGTCGTATCCGCACCCGCGGCCGATCCAAACGCCGTGATCCAGCCGGTTGGACCGGACAAAACCGTGATCCCCGCCGCCGAAAAGCCCGCCGATGCTCCCGGCCAGGTCAATGACGTCAAGCCCGGCTCCACGCCAGCCGCCGCAACCAACGACAAAAAGAAGCCAAAGGTCGATTCCGGCGACGAATCCTCCAGCAAGAAAAAGAAGAAGAAGGGCCTGTCAAAGCTGAACCCGTTCTAGCCCGACCCTCGTTTCAAAAAGCAAAGGGCCGCATCCCAACCGGGTGCGGTCCTCTTGCTTTCGCCGTCCGCGCTCTTCCCGACTCCCCCTCATCGCACTGTTGCATCAATGAGTATCACACTATGAAATCAGGTAATACCCGGGAGCTTTATCGCGATGAGCGGGTCTTCGGACAAAGTCGCCGGGGGGTCGTGTGCCCCACTCACACCCCCCGCAGATAGTTTGCCGATAATTACCTCCATTCGGCGCATAATGAATTCATGACATCCTTCAGCAGAGACCTTCAGGCCCTTGGAGGTTCGACACCGGAGACAAAGCGCCCGTAACCCCTTTGCTCTTACATATCTGCAAGCAACTTAAATAGAATCAACGGAATAGAGCGACGCCATAGCTCTATCCCGTTGAAAAACAAGCTACTTACTTACAGAGACGGGGGGGCACCCCCCCCGCCGAATTCAACCCAGGGCCTGGTCCGTCACCCCGAGAGCCGCAGTCCCTGTGTCAAGTCCGGTGTCACGAGCTGGATGCCCGGCGCCCCTGTCTCGCCTATTGAAGCATGGGACCGGCGGGCAGCCTCACGGCGTCTCAGGCTTCGCCGGCAACTCGTCAGCCACCGCGCCAGTCGCTTCGTGCTTGGAGTTCATTCAAGAATCACGCGGGTTGCCGACTCGTGCAGAGGTTCCTTAGCCTTGTCCTGAGTTCAGGAGCCTGTTTAGTTCAGCTATGACTTGAAATGCATCCGCGACATAAACGACGTCGGCTTTCCCGCGCGCCCAACCGCAATTCGGGTCGAGGCTGATGGCGCGCCGTTCGGAGATGAAGCGCCAGCCCACCACATGAGGCTCCTCGCCGTAGCAGCATGTAGAGAGCCCCTTGCGATGCCGTGGCGTCGAACCCGTCTGGCCGATTTGATTCAGGTGCGTGAGGAAAGGAAGCGCCTGCTGGTTCTCGCCTGCCCCGTGGTTCTCACCTGCCTGATCGACCAGCGATTTGCTGCTGCCCAGCGACGCGCCTGAAGCCCTGAGGAAATCGAGAATCAGCCGAGCGGCCTCGCTTCCGTGAAACTGGCCATCCGGTTGTTTCTTGGTCCATCCGGCGCCCGCGACGAAAAGCAGTTTTGCATCGGGGCGAATGGTTTCTCCGCTCAGTGCCGGGCTGCGAACGCCGGTCACTGTGGTGCGCTGTGCAGGCAGTTCCACCGCGATTTGCTCGACATCCACCAGACAGGGCTCGTCTTTCGGGGGCGCGGTCTCCCCGGACGGCCCTTCATAAGCCGCATGCGTCCCGGGGTCGACGAGCAGGAACCATGGGCGCGTATCGCGGCCGATGACTGCCTCCAGGCGCTGACGATAGAACCAGCGGCTGGCTTCAACACTATCCGTCCCGCCTATTGCGGTGATGTGCGTATCGACCGCTCCACCCACCCGGAACGCCACACCCGCGGCCACCCGCGCAAAGCGCGCGCAACCCGGCACGATTACGATGCTGGCTTGGGCGGCGCGGCAGAGTGCTTCGCAGGCCGCCGCATCGCTGGAATACCTGGCCTGTGTGAAGGCCTCGCCGGAGACGGC
>PLPU01000329.1:14781-14940 GCA_003159975.1 Acidobacteriaceae bacterium | reverse complement strand
CCACGCCAACAACTCGCCGGCAATTGCTTTTGGCGAACTATCTTTCACCAAGCGCGTGGTGCGTTGCGCTTTGGGCAAGCTCAACGAGAGATAGCGCAGTCCGTTGGCTGCAAGATTTGCGGGCCTGGCCTTCTGCAAGGCAGGAAGAATTCCGCGCAT
>PLPU01000329.1:14265-14767 GCA_003159975.1 Acidobacteriaceae bacterium | reverse complement strand
TCGTCCCTGAATTCGATCTGGTCGACACCCTGAAACTGATCGGCGATGCCCAGGCGCTCGCCCACCAACTGCAGCGTGACACCTGCACCTCGCGTCGCGGACTCCCATCCGCCAAACAGCAGCAGCCGCTCGCGCTCCAAACCGGGCAAAGTGACGATGGTCTCGGCCAGCGCCGCTGCCGTCGCGTGCGCATCGGCAAATCCGCCGATCGGCCCATCGATTGCCACGAGCTGAAAGCTGGCCTTCTGCGCCACGGTCATCATGACTTGCTGCAACTTTGCTTTGGGACCAAGCGAGACTAGCCAGACTTTGCTGCCTGGGTTTTTCGCGGCCAGATTCGCAGCCTCATAAAGAGCGCTCGCCGCCCACGGATCAAGAACCGCCGGCAAGGCCATCTCGTTTTTCAGCGCCGGTCCGCCAGGCCCGCTGGCCGGTTCCAGTGTTTGCAGCGGATCGGGAACGATCCCCGCACAGACAACAATATGCAGCAGTTCTTCCACAG
>PLPU01000329.1:12813-14252 GCA_003159975.1 Acidobacteriaceae bacterium | reverse complement strand
GGCACTCCCTCTGCACTCTGAGTAAGGGCCTGCCCCGAACACATCGCGATGCAGGTCTTCTCCTCGCAGGCAATGCAGAGGCCAGCGTCGCGAAATATCACGTGATCGGCGAACCCCGGCATGGCCTGAACCTTGCCGCCCATCAGCAGCGCATCCTGATGCGAGACGAGCAGGCGCCCATCGAAAGCAATCTCGGGCCATCCGCGCGCAGTCATCAACGCATCGTGCAGCGGACGCCCATCGGCCACGGACAATGCCGCGACATCTTCCAGCTTGAGGCTCGGGGTTGAAGACGCAATCTGCCGGTGAGCTGGAGGAATATGCGCAGCGATGGATAGCCTGCCTCTGCTCAGTCCTGCCAAAGCCATCCCGGCCAGCCCGCTCAAAAAGCCGCCATGAAATCCGTTGCGCGCGCTCGCCGCCTGCTGCGCCCCACGCTCCACCCAACTCGCCTGCCGCCGGGTTTCGTAGGTGACAGCGAGATTCTCTTTCGTGAACGGTTTGCCCGCACGCAGCAACTCCAGCACGGCCTCACCTAACTGCACGCCCGTGGTCCACGCTTCATCCACACCCGAGCCGGTGAGCATGTTGGTGCTCCCTGAGCCTTCGCCGATGCGTGCATAACCATCGCCCGACAGGAACGGNNTGTAGTGCTGCAAGTATCGATAGCTGGTGCGCTGCGGGTCCCCCATCCACGAAGGCACAAAGATGCCGACCGACACCAGCCGCTCAGGGTGTACATAGAGAAAGCCGAAGATCTCCGGCTCAGGAAATCCGAAGGTGTGCCACACCGTTCCTGGCTTGAGCGGCGAATCCTCCGGAACTTCAATGACGAATTTCATCCCCAGCGCCCACTCACGCCGCGCATGGCCCTCCGGCAGTCCGATCTGCTCGTCAATGGCACGGCTTACGGCGCCCACCGGTCCGTCGCCAACCACCGTCAACCGCGCGCGGACATCCATCCCCTGCATGAAACCGGCATCGGGTTCGCCGCCGCGAGTGACGCCCTGGTCAGCCTGGCGCAGTCCTTCAACCGCATGCCGTGAAAAGATCGGCGCGGCCACCGGCGTTCCCGGCCAAATCTGCACCAGGCCGCCTTCCATTAACTGCGAGCCCACCCACTCGTTGAATTGACCAATCGACAGCACCAGTCCCGGCTGCTTGTGTAGAAATGGCGGCGTCCACGGCAATTCAAATGCGGAATTGCGCACGCCGAGCAACGGGCCGGCGGCTCGCAACACCCTATCTCCCAGACGCAGGAGAGTGGAGCGCCGGCTAGCGCCGATCGGGTCCAACAGATAGAGCACGTGCTCCTCGTGAATCTCGGCGGCCATCGGAATCTCGGCTGGATTCAGATCCGGAAAGCTGGCGCGAATCCCCCTGGCTCGCGTCACCACACCGCTCACTCCCGCCGAAATGTTGTCGGAGCGCTCGTAGCA
>PLPU01000329.1:5063-12793 GCA_003159975.1 Acidobacteriaceae bacterium | reverse complement strand
ACCGGTTCCGTAATCATGTCGTCTGCGCTCATGCCGGATAGTCCAGAGCTTCCGGAATCATCACCTTGCTCACCGTTTCCGCGGCGCGGTCCTTTGCCAGCCGAGAGCCGCTCAGGCACATAGCCAGTTTGTTTTGCAGGCGAAGGAACTCGCTGGCGCCGCCGCAATCCGCGCACGGACCCGCCTTGATCGGATGACTGCCGTCCGCACCAAGAACATCGATGGCAAACGCCGAAATTCCGGGCATTGTTGCTTCGTATTCATCCAATTCACTGGCCATGAAGCATCGCTTGCATCCGCTCTCGTCCCATGCCGGATGCTGGTTGTAGCCGAAAACCAGTTCGGCGCAAATCCGCGAGGTCTCGCCACTTGCCCGTGCGGCCTGCGTGTGGCACAACTCGATGAAGAACTCCGCGGTTCCTTCCATATCTTCGCCGGCCGCCGCACTGTCCGCTCCGCGCGCCGTGAGTTCCAGCGCATCCAGAATCTGGCAGCGCGATGCCAGCAGCCAGCACAGCGCATCGGCCATGGGGAAAGTCACGCCCTGCCGCTGCCCGTGATATAACTTGCCTCCTTTCGGATCCACCGCCTTTTTCAAATGCTTTAGCGACCACAGCCACAACGTCATTGCGGTGGCAAGCGTGCAGGCGCCGGTCTCGGGATGGTCTGAAGCGATGCGGCGCATCTCCCCGGTCCATGCGCGGAATTGAGCCAGGAAAAGCTCGTTCGTCATCGTCACGCTCAACTGCCGCCGCTGCACAGCCTCCGGACCTTCGTAGGTCGCCTCCAACTGCGAATCCATCCATTTGTTGGCCAGGAACCCCGGACAATCTTCGGTGATGCCGTAGCCGCCCATCAGGCTTACCGCCTCGCGCATCATGTTGCTCCCGTGGCCGGTGTTCCACAGCTTGGTGGCAGGGCAAAGCACATTGGCTTCGGCGTCCTTCAATGCAAACCGGACCAGCGGATCGGCCTCCAACTCACCTCTTCGCGCCGAGCCGGCTTCGAGTCCCAGTAACTCGATTGCCCGCTCTTCGCTTTCGCGCATCGCCTTTAACTCTGCGCGCCCGCCCAGGACGCCGCGTGCCTCCAGAATTGCCGCCTTCTCTTTTTCCAGAGGATCGAGCTCATCGAACAGCCGCGCAGCCGTGAAACCAAGCGAAGCAGCCGCTTCACCGGTTGCCCAGATGTCCACCAGCCGGTGCAGCGCGTCCTCGCGTTGCTGGATGCCCTGCTCATACCGGATCGAACCCGGTTTGATTCCCTCCGCTCCGCGAAACCGGCCTCGCTGGTAGCGAATGATGGGTTCGACCGCGGAGAGCAGCTTGGCCGCGGTCATCAGTCCCACAGGTACCCGGGTGCGGCGGAAGACGGCTTCAATAATCTCGCCGTGATTGAAGTTGGGAACAATCACTCCGTCCTTCACTTCATATCCGCCCACGATGCGGCTGGCCGGAACCCTCAGGTTGAAAATAGGATCTCCGGTAGAGGAGAGCTGGTGAACCAGCTTCTTTGTTGGTGTTCCGCGGTCGAAGATTCCCTCATCCGAGTTTTCCAGGATGACAACACAACTTCCCTTGATGCGCGGATCGTCGGAGTTCACGGCGGCGGTGACAAAGTTGGCGGAGGCAATATTGGTGATGAATCGGCCGCGCTTATCCACCTGAAGCCACGGCTCTTCTCCATCGTTCCATTCCGCCACGCGTACCTTGCCGTTCAACATTCCGGTGTCCACGCCCACATAGGGAACCGGTTCAGTCAGCGCGAAAGCCCCACGCCACGGCTTGCGATCTTCCCCCGCCGCCGGCGGCGCGCTCAACGCCATGTAATGGTGCGCTTGTTCCCGGGTTCCACGCTCGTGAATGGGCGAGAGAGCCAGAAAGCCCGCCACGGCTGCCGTAGCCGCGCCGCTATCTACCCACGCCAATTCGAACGCCATCAGTGCCAGAGCGAGGTTTTTCGGCCCGGAAATGAAGCCGCCGTCTTCCGGCTCCATGAAGGCAGCTGTCAGCCCGGCGCGATCGAAATCCTCCAGCATCGCGGCCTTTTCAGGCGTCCACTCATGGGTGTTGCGTTGTCCCGCGGACACCAGCCTGGCTACCGTTCCTCGCGCCACGCCCCGTGTCGATTGCACCAGCATTTGCAGGTCGAACCGGTCGGCAAACCGCCATTGAATCTGGCGCACCGAGTCGCCTGGAAGAGTCAGCATGGCCCTCTGTCCCAATACCTGAGCCGTAGTCATAGGTTGATCCTCGAATCGCGGTCAAATTGTCTCTAAATGAGGCGACAAAGATATGTGATCTGCGACACCATGACAGATCACCGGCCTTCGGAAGTCAGGCCGAAGTTCTCAAATCAATCCATAATTGTTCCGCGTTTTGGTCAAGGCTGCTAATCCTGACATAACCCACCCTCTTGTAGTGCCTCTTGGCTGCTGTCTTCTCGACTCCCGCAAAGTGTCAGAGCGGTTCAATGCGGGACAACAGTTTGTCGCTTTCGAGCGACAATCGGCCATGATGCAATGAAGGGCGAAAAGGGAAGAAAAAACGCAAGACTCCCCCCAGCAAGGAGATGGGCCTTGCCCGAAGTGGCGTGTAAGTTACTGAAAGGATTGGAGGTGCGGGTCGGGATCGAACCGACGCATAAAGGTTTTGCGGTTTCGGGCTTGAAGCTAAGTTGTTCAATTTACTGGGCGATTTCGTTGACAAACAGCGCCTTTTGGCGATCAATTCGGTGGATTTTGTTTGCAGTTGGTAGTGCAGGTCTTGGTCACCTCAAAAAAGTGAGGATGGCGTCTAGAACGTGGAAGATCGAGAGGCTACAACCGTTGATCGTGACGATCTGGATCCGCCTGCCCTTGTTGTTTGGCCTGGATCGTCTCCACACGAACTGGACGAACGGCCCCTGGAACTGATCTTTGAGTTATGAGAGCGACAATCTTAATAATTTCAACAAATTAGAGAACACGGATGGCACTCCAAACCATTGAAAGAGCCGTAGGGAATCCTTATTGGACCTGTAAACGGCCCTGCGGCTTTGCCCCAAGGCATCCTACAATTGAGAGCGGTTGGCGACCTTCGTGATCCACAGCAGTTGATGAACGGCCCGGAACCGACTGGTCCCGAACTGACAATATCTCTTAGAATCAACAGCTTGTGAATCATATTCGTGGCGCTTCAATCGCATAAGCCCCTTTGAGTCTTGTGGATAGCTTTCAGTCATTTTCAATTGGGAACCACACCGGGGGAACCCTTTGGCACCGCACGGTTGTCCTTCTGATCCCGGACGATCCGATGAAGGTAGACAGGTGATCATGGGCGATTGACCAAGGGCCAATCGCGCAAAGCCGTTCCTCAGTTGATACTGAAGTCCTGGACCAATTGTGTCAACGGACTGCTGGTGTCGTTGACGAAGTTCTGGTCGCCGAGGTAGGCCGCCGGTATCGAATGCGTTCCCTCGGTCAGATTTGACGTTGTCAGTGTCGCGACTCCGTCGGCCAGCGTGCCCGTGCCCAGCGGTGTAGAGCCGTCTAGGAAGGTCACGTTCCCGGTCGGCGTATCGGCCCCGGAGGTGACAGTGGCCGTCAGAATGAGGCTCTTCTGGACCAAGGCCGGGTTGGCGTTACTGGCGATGGCGACAGCGGGCGTGGCCTGGTTCCCCGTCAGCTGGACCGTGGCCGTCGCCGTGGTGCGGCGGTCGTGTCGATCGGCGTCAGCGTCACCGACAGCGAATGCGTTCCAGCCGTTAATACCGTTCCCGAGGCCGGCATGTACACGAAGCTCCCCGCAGCCATCGTACGCAATGGGGAGATTCGCTCCCGGTAAGCACAATAGGTGCCTCGCTTTTATGACCGACTCAACGGTTGATCGTACTCCTGACGAGGCACCCCCGCGGATTTACATCAATCGATAGGATCACTCCATATCAAGGACATGTGTTTGTCCCGCTGCTGGCGGTAATCGGGTAAACCGCCGGCCCATGCCCGTTTTGGGCATTCCAGACTTGGATCGAAAGCTGATCGCCCGGCTTGATGCACCAGCCATGCGTTCCGTATGCGCCGGACAAGCCGGTGAGTACGATCTGTGTATTGGTCCACGAGGAGACGGCCAGGGTTACGGCGGCCCCACTGTGACCTGCATTCCAGGAGGTTCCGCTTAGGTCCGTCAACTCGATGTAGTTCGAGTCGCCGGTGTAGGCGGCCTGCGTGCCGAAGTCTGATCCGTTGATGGTAATGGTCTGCGTCTGCTGCGGAAGGATTGGCTGACTGAGTTGATTGCCAGAGTGCATGTATTGGGTCCGCCGCTGGCGACCACCGGGTAAACCGCCGGGCCTTGCCCGGATTGGGCGTTCCAGATCTGGACCGAGAGCTGATCGCCCGGGCTGATGCACCAGCCGTTCGTTCCGTAGGCGCCGGAGAAGCCTGAGAGCACGATCTGCGTATTGGTCCACGAGGAGACGGCGAGGGTTACCGCGTTCACGCCGTGACCAGCGCTCCAGGACCCTGCGGTGGTGTCGACGAGTTCGATGTAGTTCGAATCGCCGGTGTAGGCGGCCCGGGTGCCGAAGTCCGTTCCGTTGATGGTGATGGTCTGCGTCTGCTGCGGAAGGATTGGGCTGACCGAGTTGATTGCCAGAACGCAGGTATTGGTTCCGCTGCTCGCGGTAATCGGGTAAACCGCCGGCCCTTTCCCGCTTTGGGCGTTCCAGACTTCGACGGAGAGCTGATCGCCGGGGCTGATGCACCAGCCGTTCGTTCCGTAGGCGCCGGAGAGGCCGCTGAGCACGATCTGCGTATTGGTCCACGAGGAGACGGCGAGGGTTACGGCGCTCGTGCCGTGACCCGCATTCCAGGGGGTTCCTGAGCTGTCGACCAGTTCGATGTAGTTCGAGTCGCCGGTGTAGGCGGCCTGGGTGCCGAAATCCGAACCGTTGATGGTGATGGTCTGCGTCTGCTGCGGAAGAATTGCGCTGACCGACGAGATTGCCAGAGTGCATGTATTCGTTCCGCTGCTCGCGGTGATCGGGTAAACCGCTGGTCCGGCCCCGGTTTGCGCATTCCAGACTCGGAAGGAGAGCTGATCGCCGGGGCTGATGCACCAGCCGTTCGTTCCGTAGGAGCCGGAGAAGCCGGAAAGCACGATCTGGGAGTCAGTCCACGAAGAGACGGCAAGCGCTACGGAGGACCCGGCGTGTCCCGCCTGCCAGGAGCTTCCCGCAGTGTCAACCAGTTCGATATAGTTCGAGTCGCCGGTGTAGGCGGCCTGCGCACCGAAGCCCGAACCGCTGATGGTGATGGTCTGCGTCTGCTGCGGAAGAATTGCGCTGACGGAGTTGATGGTCGGAGAACCCGGTGTTGAGTTTCCGCTAAGTTGAATGGACTGAACAGCGTAATTAGGACCTGGCGTATTCAGATTTTGGTCGGTAAGCGTCAGCGAGCCCGTGGCGCTACCGCTTGTTACAGGCTTAAAGCTGATGGCCAAACTGCAGGAGGCGCCAGCCGCAAGCGATCCGGGCGTCGAGGAGGTGGGGGTCACCAGCGGGCAGGCTCCTGACGCGCTGCTGTTCAGTGTGAAGCCGGTTGTGATACTCGGGTCTTTGCCGCTCGCAGGAATTGGGAACGTCAGCGCTGCGTTGCCGACGTTCTCGACGGTTACGGTTTGCGGACTGTCGCTGCTGATTGCGCCTGCCGGCGTGGTGGCGAAGCTCAGGCTGGGCGCGGTTGCCCGGGCAATCTCCTTCACGTTACCATCGACGCTTCCCTGAGCAACACCGACTTCATCGGCGACGTAGAGGTTGCCGCTGCCATCCACTGCCAGACCAACGGGATGAACGAGGCCGCTGCCCACCGTAATCACGCAACTGGCGGAGGTGCAGCCCACGGGCAACTCCAACACCACATTGTTAGAGTCATTGGGCAAGATTTCGGCAATGTAAATGTCGCCTGCGCCGTCCAGCGCCACGGATTGCGCGCCGCTGCGGCTCAACAGGGAGAGTGCACCGACGCAACTTGAGGATGTGCAGCCGGGGGTTATCTCATGCAACACATTGTCGCCCGCCGGGACCCAGACGTTTCCGCTGCTATCCACTGCCACCGCATATGGAGTTGGGATGTTGCCGCCCAGCGTGGTCACGCAACCCGAGGTTGTGCAGCCTGAAGGCATCTCTTTTATCGCATTGTTGCTCTGATCTGCGACGTAAACGTTGCCGCTGCCGTCCACCGCCACGCCAGTTGGCCGGCTGAAGCCGCCGCCCAGCGTAGTCACGCAACTGGAAGAGGCGCAGCCTGAAGGCATCTCCTTCACCGCACTGTTGCCCTGATCTGCGACGTAAACATTGCCGCTGCCGTCCACCGCCACGCCAGTTGGCCGGCTGAAGCCGCCGCCCAGTGTGGTCACGCAGCTGAGGGATGCACAGCCCGCGGGCCTCTCCGTCACCAAATTGTTGCCCGCATCGGCGACGTAGAGGTTGCCGCTGCCGTCTACCGCCGCACCATAGGGATTGTTGAAACCACTACCGCTGCCCAGCGAATTCGCGGTCAGCGGCGTGTTGAACACCAACTGCGGCCCTACGCCGGTGCCATTCAAGTAGACCGTCGCCTGCAAGACAGGCGTCGGGGTGGTGTTGTCATAAAGATTGACCGCGCCTATCCGCAATCCAGGCACAGTAGGATTGAAGCTGTAGTTCACCGTGCAGACCTCGTCCGCCGTGTAAGTAGATCCGACCGTGCAGGTTCCTCCCGAGACAAATTTGAAGTCAAGGTTCGGCGCCCCTTGTGTAACCACGGCGATCGAGCCCAGAGTGAAACCGTTCGGCAGCAGAATGGTTGCCGTCTGCCCTCCGATCACCGCGCCCACATCCGCTGCTGGAGCCGTGTACACGCTGGCCGGGGGCTCCACTGTCAGACTCACCGATATGGTCGCCGTTGTGTAGTCGACGATGTCGGTCGGGGTAAAGATGACCGAAAGCGTTTGTGTCCCCGGATCCAGAACCACGCCTGCCGCCGGCGTATACGCGAAGCTGCCGGCGACCGTCGAAGACGCGTCCAGCTGCGTTGCGCTCAGCGCCGTCCCGTAAGCTATGGCTGCCGGAGCTGTCCATCCGATCGCGGGCACTGCCGCGCTCACCGTGAGCTGGACGGTAGTTGTCGCCGAGACGTAGTCAGTCGTGTCGGTTGGCTTAAAGGTTACTGAAAGAGTCTGCGTTCCAGCTCCGAGCACCGTGCCGGAGGCCGGAGTATACGTGAAGGTTCCGTTTACTCCGCCAGACGTCGCGTTCAACTGAGCCGAGCTCAGCGCTGTGCCGTAGGTGATGGCCGCCGGTGTGCTCCAGCTCATGGTAGGCGTGGCCTGGTTGACTGTCAGTTGCACCGACCCATTGGCCGTTGTGTAGTCCGTCGAGTCGGTTGGTGTAAAGGTTACTGAAAGAGTCTGCGATCCGGCCGTAAGAACCGCACCGGCAGCCGGTGAGTATCCGAACGTTCCGGCTACTCCGCCGGATGTGGCGTCCAACTGGGTTGCGCTGAGCGCAGTTCCGTACGCGATTGCCGCTGGCGTGCTCCAACTGATTGCGGGAGTCGCCTTGTTGACCGTCAGTTGCACAGTGCCCGTCGCCGAGGTGTAGTCCGTGGTGTTGGTCGGCGCAAAGGTCACACTGAGCGTCTGCGACCCAGCATCAAGAACCGTACCGGAAAGCGGTGAGTAAGTGAAGGTTCCGTTTACGCCGCCAGACGT
>PLPU01000329.1:4057-5057 GCA_003159975.1 Acidobacteriaceae bacterium | reverse complement strand
GCCCTGCTGTAAGGACTGCACCGGTAGTGGGCGAATAGGTGAACGTTCCGGCAACCCCGCCGGAAGTTGCGTTCAACTGGGTTGCGCTCAGAGCGGTGCCGTAAGTGATAGCCGCCGGAGTTGACCAACTGATGACCGGTGTGGCCTGGATGATGGTCAGATTCCCGTTCACATAGTTGAAGGTGTAGTTTGAAGCAGTCAGAGCCTCAGTCGCGAAAGTGATCGCGTAGTTTCCTACCGTTGTGGTCGGAGTCGCAACAGTGGTCTCAGTTGCCGAACCGCCCACCACGCTTTGTGCATCCCCATTTACAAATCCGGTGATCGTGTAAGCGAACGTCGGATTGGCAGTTCCATACGTGCGAGAGGCATTGGTGGCAGTCACCGTGAGCGTTGCGGGAGTGATCGTAAGCGTTCCGTTCACAAACTGGAAGTTGTAGTTTGTTGCGGCCAGCGAACCAAGGGAAGCGGTCGTCGGATAACTGCCGACTGCGGAATGCGATGTGGCGGAAGTACCCAATGTTGGGGCGCCCGTTGTTGCCGAACCCACAGTGTCGCCATTCACAAACCCGGTAACCGTGTAGCCGAGTGTGGGAAGAGCGGAACCATAGACGCTCGTCAGGCTGTTCGCCGTCACCATAAGAGGAGCGGCAGTAATGGTCAGGTTGGCGCCAATCACGTTTGCGGTGTAATTCCCTGCTGCCGATCCGCCAAGGGTGGCCGTGATTGGATATGTCCCCACATACGACTGGACTGTCGCTGTAGTGCTATAGACGCCGGTCACCGCGTCCCCGTTCAACACGCCTGCGAGAGTTCCCGTGAAGGTCGGGTTGGCTGCACCGTAGATTCGCGTAGCCGGATTGATGGTTACCGTCACTACCGCGGGCGTAACGGTCAACGTGCCCGGAGTGACCACGGCAGTATAGTTGCTCGCCGCGGCACCCGAAATGGACGCCGTGATTGGATATCCGCCCACATTCACAGGGGAGTACTGGGTTGCAGT
>PLPU01000329.1:3707-4012 GCA_003159975.1 Acidobacteriaceae bacterium | reverse complement strand
GTGAGAACCGCCGTTATGGGATAAGTACCTACCGACGAAGTGACGGTTGCTGTCGTCGCCGAGTAAGTCGCCGTCAGCACATCTCCGTTCAAAGCGCCGGTAATTGTGCCGGTGAAGGTTGGATTGGCCGCGCCGTACGTACGGCTGGTGCTGTTCACTGTGATCGTAGCGGCAGCCTTGGTTACAGTGAGCGTGCCGTTGACTATGTTCTGCGTGTAGTTGGCCAGCGCCGCGCCGGAGAGAGTTGGCGTAATCGGATAGGTCCCCACGGGCGACGTGACTGTGTCAGTGGAGGAATAGGTTGC
>PLPU01000329.1:1106-3587 GCA_003159975.1 Acidobacteriaceae bacterium | reverse complement strand
CAGGCCGTAGACCCGGCTGGCGCTGTTCACGTTCACCGTGAGCGGAGCCTTGGCAACCGAGAAGGACTGCTGTTGCGCCGGACCTGCATTGTAATTCGAGTTCCCGGATTGGTCGGCTTCAATCGTCACCGGGCCGGCTCCGGTGATGGTGACGATGCCTGCCGAGGTTACGGTCGCCGGACCAGAAATCCACTTGAAAGTGACACTAAGATTCGAGCTTGTAGAAGCCGAAGCGGAGATCGAGTACGGCGACACGCCATAGGTGACGCCCGAGAGCGGGTTGAAAGTAATTGTTTGATTAGCCTTGGTGACCGTGAGCGGGATGGAGTTAGCTGCGGAGTTATAGAGCGTGTTCCCAGCATAAGAGACAGCAACAGTATGTCCACCTGCTCCGAGCGTGGAACTGAGCGGCAGCGTGGCTGCGCCGCTGGTCAACGTAGCGTTCTGCGCAGTGCCGCCGTCAACCGTGTAGGAGACGGTGCCCGTGGGCGCAGGATAGCCTTGATACGCTGCCAGCGTAGCGCTGACACTTGACGTTGTGCCATAGGCGAAGGATGCTCCCGGCTGGCCGGCAAGAGCGATTGTTGTGTTGACTGGAGCCGCGGTCAAACTCTGCGCTCCCGATGTGCTGCCGGTAAAGTTGGTGTCGCCGCCGTAGCTGGCTACTACATTATGATCGCCGGCACCGGCCACGCTTGCGCCCGTCAGGGTCGCGCCCAGGGATTGTTGGCTTACGAATGTGTCAATGAAACCCGCCACTGACATTGCGGCGAAGTCCGGCCGGCCGTCCCCGTTGAAGTCACCAACAGTGACGTAGTAGTAGTTGTTGCTGCCTGCTTCGGGACTCGCAAAGCTTTGGGACATTGGGAAGGTACCGTCACCGTGGTTCAGAAACACCTGCGAAGTGTTGTTCGACTGGTCCGCAGCTACAAGATCCGGGTATCCATTGAGACTGAAGTCCGCTGCCGCAATGCTAAATGGGTTGCCCGTGGTTGCATACTTGGTTTGAGTCGCAAACGTGCCATCCCCATTGCCCAGCAACACACTGATCGAAGGCTCGCCGTAGTTAGCCACCGCCAAGTCGAGCTTTCCGTCATGATTCAGATCCGCGGCAACAACTTGAGTCGGATCGGAGCCCGTGCTGTAGGCAACTGGAGACGCAAACGTCCCATCTCCATTACCCAGCAAAACCTGAACGTCGTTGCTTCCTTCTTCTGTGATAGCAAGATCGAGCTTGCCATCGCTGTTAAAGTCCCCGGCCATCGCATTCCACGGCTGATTGAAGCTCCCAATGGTCGCGGCTGGCTGGAACGTTCCATCCCCATTGCCCAGCAGAATCTGGACTAGGTTCCCGTAGTCGGGGTCGCTCACCGTGACGATGTCCAACTTGCCATCGCCGTTGAAGTCGCCAACCACGCCCTCCAGCGGATAGCTGGCCGTGAAAGTTGTGCCCGCTCCAAAGGTTCCATCACCATTGCCGAGGAGAATGCTTACGTTGCCGCTATTGACGCCGAATACTGCGAGATCCAACTTTCCGTCGCCATTGAAATCGCCGCTGACTATGCCTCCATCGCAGACGTTATTGGTTGGATAGTTCTGCTGCGCCTGGAATGTTCCATCGCCATTGCCTAGCAGGACTCCAACGTTTCCACCGTTGCAGAACGCCATGTCAGTCTTCCCGTCGCCGTTGAAATCTCCCACAACAACCTGGGTTCCGATCCCTTCTTCGACAAAGGAGATGCCCGGCGAACTGGAGTTGACAAAGCTGAGCGCCGGGATGCTTCCCGTCAGCGAAGCAGTCCCCACCAATGCGTTCGGCGTCACGCTCGTGTCGGTAAAGGAGATGGTCCCGGTCGGATTCATCGGCGCGAAAGCCGTCACCGTGCCGGTCAGAGCGTAGTTCCCCGCCGTCCCCGACACTGTGAGAGTGGTCGTCGTCGGATATTGCCCGGTGATAGTTACAGTCTTCGCCGCCGATGTGCTGGCCACATCGATATCGTCGCCCAGGTATTTCGCCGTGATGCTATTCACACCCGGCGGCAGATCGAGGACATTGAGAGTCGCCGTGCCTGCCGGTACTCCGCTGGCCTGAGTCGTGCTCAAAATCTGCGTTTTGCCCAACAAGGTTGTCCCGTTATAGAAGGCAACCTGACCTCCGGTCACAATGCTCGAGTTCTGGTCGGTCACCGTGGCCTTCAGCGTGACCATCGCGCCCAGTGCCGCTGTGGCCGGATTCACAGTAAGCGCAGTCGTGGTGCCGGCAGGCACGGCTGCAAGCGGCAGCGAATTCGAGACGCTGCTGTTGAAGTTGGTGTCGCCACTATAGGTGGCCGTGACGATATCCGTGCCGATACCGGTCAGGTTCACATTCGAAATGCTTACGGCATTCGTGGTTGAACCAAGCAGGACGCTGACTGTATTGGCGTTGTAGCTGGCGGACGCAATGTCATTTCGCCCGTCGCCATTGAAGTCGCCCACGGC
>PLPU01000329.1:0-1089 GCA_003159975.1 Acidobacteriaceae bacterium | reverse complement strand
ACTGGCGCCTCCTGCGTACGCTACAGGGGGCGCAAAGCTGCCGGCTCCTTGATTCACTGCAACATAAACGGTGTCTCCGTTTCCTTGCGTTACAACGAGGTCTAGATTGCCGTTCTCGGCCAGATCCGAGGCAAATATCGAGTCGCCGCCCGGGAACCCGGTCAAGGTCTGGCCGGCACTCAAGGTCCCATCCCCGTTGCCGTTCAGAATGGTGACGGTGCCGCCAACCGTGGTCGCCACGTCCGGCTTGCCGTCCCCGTTGAAGTCGCCGATCACGACACCTTCCGGGCTGTTTCCAAGCGGGTATGATTGCGCGCCGCCAAATGTTCCATCCCCGTTGCCCAACAGAACCAGGACTTGGTTGGGAAAGGCAGTGGTAAAGACGATGTCCACCTTGCCATCGCCATTGAGATCGCCCGTGGCGATGTTATATGTATTTGTTCCACCGCTGATAGGAATGGTTAGGGGAGAGGTTGATTGGAAGGTGCCATCCCCGTTACCCAGAAAGATGGAGATGGATGGTCCGTTGGAGACGATTACGTCGAGCTTGCCATCGCCGTTCACATCGGCCACGGCCAGCGCATACACGCCGCTTGCCGCTCCTCCGAAGCTGATTGCCGGTTCGAAGGTCCCGTCGCCATTGCCCAGCAGCACGCTAACCTGTGTGTCATTGAAGTTTCCTACGACAAGGTCAAGTTTTCCATCGTTGTTCACGTCCGCCTGGATCACTTGAATGGGATTGGACCCCACTCCGTAGCTGACGCCAGGCAGGAATCCGTTAACCGAGTTTGCCGCGTTGAGAGGGACGGTGCCGAGGGTCGTGCTGGTGGTCGTGTCTTCGAAGACAACGTTGCCCGAAGGCGTGCCGTAGCCAAAGCCATTCACCGCCGCGTTGAGCGCATAACTGCCCTCGACACCGCTGGACGAGAGAACAGTCGCGCTCGGATTCTTGCCGGTCACGGTGATGGTTTTGGCCGCGGAAGTGCTCGCCTTCAGCGTGTCCGTCCCGTCGTAGCTCGCCGTCAGGCTGTGCGTGCCCACGACGAAGTCCGCGGATTCATACGTGGCGATGCCCGTTGTGCTCACCAC
>PLPU01000591.1:0-4945 GCA_003159975.1 Acidobacteriaceae bacterium | reverse complement strand
GGATCGCGCATGTTGAGGTTGGGGGAAGCCATGTCGATCTTCGCTCTCAAGACTCGCGTCCCGTCAGCGAATTCGCCGGCCTTCATGCGCGCGAAGAGGTCGAGATTCTCCTCGACGGTCCGATTGCGAAAAGGGCTGTCGGTACCGGGCTCCGTCAACGTGCCGCGGTGCTGGCGAATCTCGTCAGCGGTCAGGTCGTCGACGTAGGCTTTTCCAGCCTTGATCAGTCGCAGCGCCCACTCGTAGAGCTGCGGGAAGTAGTCGGAGGCGTAGCAGAGGCGATCCCACTCGAAACCGAGCCAGCGCACGTCGGCCTGGATCGAGTCGACGTACTCCTGCTCTTCCTTTTCGGGATTGGTGTCGTCGAAGCGCAGGTTTGTCTTTCCTCCAAATTCATCCGCAAGGCCAAAATCAATGCAGATGGCTTTGGCGTGGCCGATGTGCAGGTAGCCGTTTGGCTCGGGCGGAAAGCGCGTCTGGATCTGAGCGTCGCCAAACTTCTGTGTGCGCACATCCTCTTCAATGAGATCGCGAAGGAACGAGGAGGAGGTGCGAACTTCCTGCGTGGGCGCATCTTGGTTCTTAACGGCGGTGCTTTCCGGATTTGGGTCGGTCATGATGGCGGTTCCTTACTTCATGATAAGTGCTGTGATCCATCGAGCAATTCCAGCATGNNGCATTTTTGCGTCCGCAGACGGCTGCTCGGCCAGCGACCAGCCCTCAGGCGGCTGCTTTGCCGGCAGGAATGGGCTGGGCCACTAAACGCACGCCCAGTGCCGCACAGACGCGGCTGATGGTATCGAAACGAGGCGCGCTATCGGGGCGAAGAGCTCTGTAAAGAGCTTCACGGGTAATTCCGGCAGCCTTGGCGATCTCCGTCATGCCACGCGCGCGGGCGATGTCCCCGAGCGCCGAAGCCAGCAAAGCCGCGTCATTCGCTTCCAGAATTCCGGTCAAATAGACGGCTATGCTCTCTTCGTTGTCCAGGTACTTTGCGGGATCGAATTCAGGAAGCTCATCAACATTGATGTTCTTTTTCATTTTTGCTCCTTTTCGCTTTTGAGCAATGCGGCGAGAGCCTTGGCCCGCTTGATGTCTTTCTTCTGCGTGCGTTTGGAACCGCCTGCAAGTAAGACAACGATCTGCGCGCCAACTTGCGTGTAATAGAGCCGCCAGCCCGCGCCGAAGTCGATGCGCAGTTCAATCACGCCGTCGCCAACGGCTTTGAAGTCGCCCAACAAGCCGTACGACAGGCGCTTTATTCGTTCTGCCACCGCGCCCCGAACTTTGCTGTCTTTCAGGTCGTCAAGCCATGTGGTGAACTCGGGAAGCGGCCTGACAGAGAATATGGTCAAAGTGTAATCGTTCGATTACAGAATGTCAAGCGTCGAAACCAGCGAGTGCAGGTTGGCTTCGGCTTGGCCAATACGAGCCAGGCAGACTTCGCGGCCGAGGACAGCCATGGTTTCAAAAAGCGGCGGGGCGTTTTTGCGGCCGCAGACGGCCACCCTGATCGGCTGAAACATGGGCCCGGCCTTCAGGCCTAGTTGAGCGGCTGCGGCTCGAAGTGCCTGATCCAACGAGTCGGCGCCGAAGGCGGCAGTGGCTAGCACTTCCTCCGCATGCTGAAGGATTTTCAACGCCAGGGCGGCATCGCCTTTCTGTGGGATCAGCTCGGTTGGATCGTAAGGCGCCAGCCGATCGACAAAGAAAAAATCGGCGGCGGAAACGGCCTCTTTCAGCAACTTGATCCGCTCGCGGATGAGCGGGGTGACGGCCAGAAGCTTTTCCGGCGTTGCTGCCAGTCCAGCCTGCTCAAAAAATGGCTGAAGGAGCTGGGCAAGCTGATCGACGGGCAGCGCGCGGATGTGCTCGGCGTTGAGGTGGACGGCTTTGGCGTCGAAGGGCGCGTCGTCAGAAAAATTGATGACGGCGTTGGCGCGGTTGACTCCTTCCAGCGAGAATGCGGCGGTGAGTTCATTGAGCGTGAGCACTTCGCGATCGTTTTTAGGCGACCACCCCAGAAGGCAGAGAAAGTTGATGAAGGCGCTCGGCAGAAACCCGGCGTCGCGGTACGTGGTGACGCTGACGACAGGGCCGTGCTTGCGCTTGGAGAGCTTTGCGCCGTCGGGCGCAACCAGCAGCGGAAGATGCGCGAACTGCGGCGCGGGGACTCCGAGAGCTTCAAAGATCAGCAGATGCTTGAAAGTATTGGTGAGGTGGTCCTGGCCGCGGATGATGTGGCTGATGCCGAGATCGGCGTCGTCGACGCAGGAGGCGAGATGGTAGGTCGGCATGCCGTCCGAACGCAGCAGCGCGAAGTCTTCGACCTCGTCGGCTAGCTTTTGCTGCTCACCGTAGACGCTGTCGACAAAGCTCAGGGTACGGTCTTGTCCCCGCGGCACGCGATAGCGGAGGGCGAAGGGCTCACCAGCGCCGGCGCGGTGGTCCGACTCTTCGCGAGACAGTTCGCGCATGCCGGGATTGAAGAGCCACGCGCCATGGGACGAGGATGCCTCGCCTGAATCAGAGTGGGCGGGCGTGAAATCGCGATAGGCGAGGCCCTTGGCGAAGATCGCTTCAGCCTGCCGGCGGTGCAGCGCCAGGCGTTCGGATTGCTTGTATTCCTCGTCCCAGTCGAGGCCCAGCCAGCGCAGTCCTTCAAAGATGGACTGAACGCTCGTCTCGGTGTTGCGCTCGACATCGGTGTCGTCGAGGCGCAGCACCATCGTCCCCTTGTTTCGGCGGGCGAAGAGCCAATTGAAGATGAAGGTGCGTGCGCTGCCGACGTGCAGGTAGCCGGTGGGTGAAGGAGCAAAACGGACGCGCGGACCAATCGCCGCGGAGGGAGTCGAATCAGGCATCGTGAAAGGGTCTTTCCACTCTCGATGCTAGCATCCGACCCTCTCGCCGGAGGCTGTCGGGCTCGGCTCAGCGCTGTGGCGAATAAGGCGGCGGCTGTTGCCGGCCCAGTTGCGGAGCCGGAACCACATTCCATTCCCCAAAGGCCAGCACGAAGTTGAGAACCAGGCCCCCCAACGGAACGAGATAAAGCAGCGAAAGCCACGGCGTGAAGCCGGCCTTTTTGCAGATGAACCAGAAAGGAAGAACCCGAAGCGGGACAACAATTAACGAGAAAATTGCGAAAAGCACCATCAGATGCCACGGCTGAAGCAAGTCACCCATGTGATCCTCCAGAGCGGGAACCGCTTTCAGCCGCCATCGTAACACGGGCTGCGCAGGCAGCTACAACTTTCTGGAAGCATCGCCTTTTCGGGCGGAGCGGGCAAACAAATTGCCTCAACCCCCGAGTCCCTGAATCCCCAGGCCCTTAGTCCCTGTTCCCTGTCTTACGTAATGTCCTCCGTGTCATACACCGGCGCGACCGTCCTCTTCTTGGGCACGCCGTGTACGGAACTGAGCAGGTCTTCGACCACGTCTTCCAACTGGCGTTGCGTCTCAATCACCGCACTCATGCTGGCCAACTCGTCGGGCTCCTGCGCGCGTTCCACCAGAGCCACGGCGTGACACTGCGCCACGTGGTCCAGGTTCATGCCTTCGGGAGTCTTGGCCTTGATGCTGATCTGGTCGATGCCGATGCCCAGCAGATCGGCAACGCGAGCCCGCATCTCCCCGGCGATGGGGAAAATCTTGGGCGCGGCCAGCACCAGCGTGGTGTCGATGTTCACGATGCTGTAGCCTGCGTGGCGCAGCTCATCCTTCGCAAGATTCAGAAAGATGGCGGAGTCGGCGTCCTTCCAGCGCGGATCGCCCGGCGGGAAAAAGCTGCCGATATCGCCGGCGGCCACGGCGCCCAGCAGGGCATCGGTAATGGCATGCAGCAGCACATCGCCGTCGGAGTGGCCGGCCAGGCCCTCGGGGTGGTCAATCGTCAATCCGCCGATGCGCAGCGGGACTCCGGGCTTGAATGCGTGCGAATCCCAACCAAATCCGATGCGTGTATTCATGGGTATTGTGCCTGTCCTGAAAGCAAATCCTGAAAAATCCTGAAACGCAAAACAGGGTCGAACCAGAGTCGCCGATTCAGCCTGAAATCAGCGGGCCCGCTGGCGAAGGTAAAACTCGGCCAACTCCAGATCGCCCGCCTGCGTAATCTTCAGATTAACCTGAGAGCCGTGCACCACGGCTACCGGATGGCCGGCGCGTTCCACAACCGACGCCTCGTCCGTTCCGATAAACCCGTCCGCGGTGGCCTCGGCAAAGGCCTCCCGGAGCAGGTCGAAGCGGAAGCCCTGCGGAGTCTGCGCCAGCACCACGAACTCGCGCGGGATGGTCGAGACAACCAGCGCGCCGTGGGCGGTCCGCTCCACCTGCTTGATGGTGTCCACGGCCGGCAGCCCCACGATGGCCGCACCATGCAATTCCACCGCGTCGATGGTGCGGTCGATGGTGGCCGCATCAATCAGCGGGCGCACCGCGTCATGCACCAGCACAATGTCGTCGGGCCGCGCCGGCAAAGCGGCCAGCGCGTGCGATACCGATTCCTGCCGGTTGTCGCCGCCTTCGACCACCTTGACCCGCAGGTCCAGTCCGTACTCGACAATCTGCGCCTCGACGCGCTCAATTTCGGGCTTGCGCACGGCCACATAGATCGCCGTTACCCGCTCCACTGACGCAAAAGCGCGCAGCGAATGAATCAGGATCGGCAGGCCGTCGAGTGAGACAAACTGTTTCGGCTGCGGCCCGGCCATCCGTGTGCCGAGCCCCGCAGCCGGAAGAATCACAAAAACTTGCATAACGGGTGAAGTATACATCGCCCTGCGGTCGGGCGTGACGCCGCGCCCCGTATGATTCTTCTGATGCGCGCCCCTGTTCCCGACCCGCTGCCTCTCGACGCCTCGCTGCTCAAGCCCGGGCTGCGATTGGCCGTTGGCGTCTCGGGCGGCGCGGACTCGGTGGCCCTGCTGCGCGCCCTCGCAGAGCG
>PLPU01000533.1:0-12508 GCA_003159975.1 Acidobacteriaceae bacterium | reverse complement strand
GTGTGAAATGGCCACATGCCCGCCAGAATCGCAAACCCAGTAAACACCAGCGGGAAGCACCACATCTGAAAGCTCACCGGTAGCGCGCCCGAGCGTCCCGCCGCCGCCAGCGCAATCAATCCCGTTGAGTGGCTCCCTGCCGTCGCATACGCCGCCAGCAGCCCGATCAGCACCATCGCCGATCCCACAAACGAGTAGAGCGCCAGCTTCATCGCCGCGTACTCACGCCGTGTCGAACCCCATATCGCGATCAGAAAATACTTGGGCACAATCGCAATTTCGTAAAACACAAAAAGCAGAAACAAATCGAAGCTTAAGAAAACTCCGTAGACTCCGCCGATCAGCGCCAGAAAGAATGCAAAGAACTCATTCGTGCGCAGCTCGATGTTCCAACTGAACAACACGCCCGCAACCGCTGCCAGCCCCGTCAGCAGCACCAGCACNNCCGAGCACTCCAAGCGCAAGCCCGCCTAACGCAATGGCCAGCGCCAGCCAGCGCGCCAGTGCGTTATTGCCCTTCGGCAACAGCGCCAGCAGCAACGCTCCGGCAAACGAGAGATAGATCGTCCACGCCAACATCTAAAATCTCCAGTGCGCCAGCAGGTTTTGAACCGTCGGGTTCACGCTGTCCACAATCAGTTGCGGCAAAATGCCAATCAGCAGCATCAATCCAATCACCGGTGCCAATGCCATGCGCTCGCCGTGATGCAAATCGGGGAACTGCGCCAGCCGCTCCGGCACCGGCCCCGCAAATACTTTTTGAATCACGGTAAGAATCACCGCCGCCGTCACCAGCAATCCAAGAATCGAAACCGTCGAAGCAATCCACGCCAGCGAAAACGCGCCGCGGAAAATCAGGAACTCGCCCACAAATCCATTCAGCCCCGGCAGTCCCAGCGACGAGAAAAGCGCAATCCCCATCAGCCCCGCCAACACCGGCGCCGGCTTCCTCAGCCCGCCAAAATCATCGATGCCGCGATGCCCGCCCGTCCGCTGCTGCAACATGGCCACAAACCAGAACAGCGCCGCCGCCGTCAGCCCGTGGTTGAACATCTGCAGAATCACGCCGTTCAGNNCAATACCCCAGGTGATTCACGCTTGAATACGCAAACACCCGCTTCAAATCCTTCTGCGCCACCGCGGCCCACGCGCCCATCACGACAGTCGCAACAGCCAGCACCAGCAGCGGCGTTCGCATCGCGGCAATCTGCACGCCGAAGAGCGGCAGCGCAATTCGCAGCAACCCGTACACGCCCATCTTCGACATCGCGCCCGTCAGCAGCATCGTTACCGGCGAAGGCGCTTCAGAGTAAGCAGCAGGCAGCCACGTGTGAAACGGGAACATCGGCACCTTCACCGCAAACCCCGCCAGCACGCCAATCGCGAGCCACATCATCACCGGAAGCCCAAAGAAACCCGGACCCAGTTGCTGCGCCACCAGCTTTGCNNGCCGCCGGCCCACGCTTCGCCCCGCCCCACAGCTTGATCAGGAAGAACGCCGGGATCAGGCTCAACTCCCAGAACAAAAACCAGTGGAAGAAATTCAGCGCCGTGAACGAACCGAACAGCCCCGACTCCAGCACCAGCACCAGTCCAAAATAAAGCCCCGGCTGATGATGCACACGCGTCGCCGCGTCCACTGACATCAGCGTCACAATCGCCGAAAGCACCAACATCAGCGCTCCCAATCCGTCCACGCCAAGGTGGTATTCAATCCCCAGCGAAGGCGCCCACTTATGCTGCTCCAGCAAGCCGATGCTTCCATCCGACGGCAGTTGCGTCCACACAAACAGAGCCAGAGCCAATCCACACAGCGTTGTAATCAGCGCCACCCCGCGCGCGTGCTTGCCAGACAAGAGAGCAATCACCGCCCCCACCAGGGGCAGCACGGTCAACGCCGTCAATATCGGAAATCCGCTCATGCCCGGCTGCTCCAGATCAGGTACGCCACCAGCAACACAACGGCCAGCGCCAGCAGCCGCAAATACGTCTGCACGCGCCCATTCTCCATGCGCGAAAGCAGCCCGCCGCCTGTGTTCAATTCCTCGCAGCCCTTGTCAAAGCCGCCATCCACAACATTGCTATCGAGGAACCGGTTCAAATGCGCCCATCCGCGAAACGCCCACGCAACCCCGCTCACCGCGCCGCCCCACACGCGCCGGTCCAGCCAGTCCGCGACATTTGCCCACCACTCGTAAAACGCAATCACCGTCACCCCGTAGAACTCATCCACATACAGCCGGTCGCGCAGCCATCCCCACGGCAATGGCGCAGCCGCTTCCAGCACATCGGGGTCTTCCACCTTTGGCGACTTGCCAAAATAGAGCCACCAACCCAAAAACAGACCCACCAGCACCACAACCGTCGAGGTCCCCATCAGCGCCAGCAATCCCGGCTCCGCAAATCCATGCCAATCGAAGCCCGCTGCCTGGCCATTCAAGAACGCCTTGAACCAAGGCCACGCCGGCGTTCCAATGAATCCCAGCGTCATCGCAAAGAAGGCCAGGATCGCCAGCGGTGTCGTCATCGAGGAGGGGCTCTCGTGCGCATGCTTCTCGCCGCGATTCACGCCGAAGAACACATACCCCACCTGCCGCGTCATATAAAACGCCGTCAGCAACGCGCCAAACACCAGCATGTAAAACGGCCCCTTCGACACGCTCCACACCGAGCCGGCCTCAAGAATCCCGTCCTTCGACCAGAAGCCTGAAAAAAACAGCGGAAACCCGCACAGAGCCAGCATGCCGACCGCATACGTCAGGAACGTCACCGGCATGTCGGACTTCAATCCACCCATCCGCCGAATATCCTGCTCCTCATGGCAGCCGTGAATCACCGAGCCCGCGCCCATAAACAGCAGCGCCTTGAAGAACGCATGCGTGATCAGGTGGAACATGCCGACAGCCACGCCGCCCATCCCCAGCCCCGCCATCATGTAGCCAAGTTGCGACACGGTCGAGTAGGCCAGAATGCGCTTGATGTCGTTCTGCGCAACTGCAATCAACGCAGCAAAAACCGCGGTGAATGCACCCACCCAAGTGACGACGGTCAGCGCCGCCGTCGTCCCACCCGTCAACGCGCCCGCATGCATGAGCGGAAAAACGCGCGCAATCAAATACACGCCCGCCGCCACCATCGTCGCCGCGTGAATCAGCGCCGACACCGGCGTCGGACCTTCCATCGCGTCCGGCAGCCACACGTGCAGCGGAAACTGTCCGCTCTTCCCCACAGCCCCTGCAAAAATCAGCAATCCAATCGCACCCGCAGCGGTCAATCCCCACGCGGCATGTTGCGCCAGCAATCCACCCAGCGCCGTCGCTTCCATTGAACCCGCGCCGTTGTTATAGAACAACAGCGTGCCGGTCTGCGCAAACAGCCACACGATCCCGAGCAGAAAAAACACATCGCCCACGCGCGTCGTCATGAAAGCCTTCTTCGCCGCCGCGGCCGCCGCGGGCTTCTGATACCAGAACCCGATCAATAAGTAAGAAGTAAGTCCTACCAGCTCCCAGCCCATGAAGAGCAGCAACAGGCTGTTCGCAATCACCACGCCCAGCATCGCCCCCGCAAACAAACTGAGAAAGCAGAAAAAGCGCGTAAAGTTTTCGTCATGCGCCATGTAGCCGGTTGAGTAAATGAAGATCAGCAACCCGACAAATGTGACCATCACCAGCATCACCGCCGACAGCGGATCGAGCACCCACCCCAGGTCCACATTGGTCGAACCAAACTGTATCCATGTAAAGTTCACCGTCTCGCGCACGGCCCCACCATGCGACCAGCCCGCCACCACGTGACCAAACGCGACCAGTGCCAATAAGAGCGAAAATCCAAGCGACCCGATCGCCAGTGCGGCCGCGGTCCTGCGCTTAGGCTGCTTCAAAAGCGCAATCACGCCCGATGCCACAATGGGCACAGCCGGAATCAACCACAAGATCCCCGCGATGGGTGAAGCCGCCAACTGCGGAGTGAACGAGATTGTCTCTTGCATCAACTCCTCACCCCTTCATCCTGTTCATCGCGTCCAAATCCGTCGTATGCGCATGACGATGAATCGAAATCACCAGCCCCAGTCCCACCGCCGCCTCGGCCGCCGCCACGGCAATCGAGAAGATCGCGAACATCATCCCCGTCAGCGCCTCGGGATGCGGCCCGTAACGCCAGAACGCAATCAAGTTCAGATTCGCCGCATTCAGCATCAACTCAATCCCAATCAGCACCAGGATCGCATTGCGCCGCGTCAGCGCCCCCGCCAATCCAATCGCAAACAACAGCGCGGCCACCAGAAGATACCCATCCAGCGGATTCATCGCGCGCCCTCTTTCTCGTGCATGGCCACAATCACCGCGCCAATCAGCGCCGCCGTCAGCAGCAGCGCGACAATTTCTAACGGCAGCACGTAACGGCCCATCAGCGCATTGCCAATCTGCAACACCGTCACCGTTGGCGCAGGTCCCGCAGCATGTGGTAAACCCCTAACGCTCTGCAATACCGCCCAGCCCAGCGCCGCAAACACGCCCGCCGCAATCACTAATCCAGCCAGCCAGTTCCTGCTATACACGCCGTCCTTCGGCGTCTCTGAGCCACGCGTAAGCAAAATCGCAAACACTACTAAGATCGCAACCGCGCCGATGTAAACCAAGATCTGCGCGAACCCCGCAAACTGTGCATCCAGATTCAGAAACAGCAGTGCCAGTCCCGCAAAAGCCACCGTGAGCGCCAGCGCGCAATGCACCGTATTCTTCAACAGCACCGCCGCCAGCGCACCCGCCACCGTCAACCCCGCAAGCAGATAAAACACCACGCTCATCGGCCGCCACCCTGAGCCTTCGACAAAAGGCTGTCATCCTGAGCGGAGCGGGCCGCGCGTTTTGCGGACCGCGCAGTCGAAGGACCTGCTTCTCCACCGCTCTTACTGACACAAAAGCTACTCCGCATACCGGTAACTCCTCGACCCAATATGCCTTCTCTTGAAGCCCACGCGCGCCATCAGCACATACGCCAGCAGCAGGATCGCCGAGCACACCACCCAACGCTCCCATCCATCGCCCATGAAGCGCCACAGCGCCGCCACAAACAGGTTCAGCATCGTCAACGGCAGCACAAACTTCCACGCAAAGTTCATCAGCTGGTCCTGCCTCAACCTCGGCAGCGTGCCGCGCATCCAGATAAACACGCAGATCGAAAGCATCACCTTCCCGAAGAACCAAATCCACGAAGGCACCCATCCAAGAAACGCAACCGGCGCCGACCATCCGCCCAGAAACAGCGTCGTCCCCAGCCCTGAGATCGACAGCATGCCCACATACTCGCCCAGAAAAAACTCCGCAAATTTGAAGCCCGAGTACTCCGTGAAGTACCCCGCCACCAATTCGGATTCACCTTCAGGCAAATCAAACGGCGAGCGATTGGTCTCCGCCGTCGCGGCAACGGCGTACAGCACAAACCCCGCAAATCCCCACGGCGTAAAGATGTACCAGTGCGGCAATCCCCATGTGTACTGGTTCTGCGCCTCGACAATCTTCTCCAGCGAAAGCGACCCGGTAATCATCACCACGGCCACGCTCGACATCAGCAGCGGCACTTCGTAGCTGATCATCTGCGCCACCGCGCGCATCGCGCCCAGCAGCGAATATTTGTTGCGGCTCGCCCACCCCGCCATGAACACCGACAGCTCCGTCGACGCGCCCATCGCAAAGTAAAACAGCAGCCCCGCGTCCATCTTCACCAGCGTCATGTTGCGGCCCATGGGCAGCACCGCATAGCCCATGAACACTACCACCACCAGAAACACCGGCGCCAGAAAATGCACCACGCCATCCGCGCTCTTGGGAACCAGGTCTTCCTTGGTCAGCGACTTGATGCCGTCGGCCACCGGCTGCAAAATTCCGTAAGGCCCAACGCGATTCGGGCCCAGGCGATTCTGCATCCGGCCCAGCCCCTTGCGCTCCAGCAACACCGAGATCGCAAACAGCCCTGGAAATACGCAGATGATGGCCACCACACACAACACCACGCCCGCAGCCTGCTGCATCCACGCCGGCAAAAACCCAATCACCCAAAGCTTGAGAAGGATGAATATCCGATCCGCATTGTTAATCAGGGAAGACCCGTTCATGCCTTCGTCTCCCCTCCAGCCGGCTTCGTCGCCACATCTCCAGGCGCAACAGCGGGTTTGGCCGCGGTTTCGTTCGTGCCCGCCGCTGGCTTGGCAGCCGCTGCGGCAGCAGCCTTAGCCGCGGCCGCAGCAGCAGCAGCCTTTGCCTTCGCTTCCGCTTTGACTTTTTCTTCCGCTAAGCGCGCATCCACTTCCGTCGCTTCGGTCGGATGAATCTTGTGATAATGCTCGTTTGACTTGGCCAGTTCCTTCCGGTCCAGCAGCAACCCGCCGAACCGATCCGTCGTGGACAGTTCAAACTCCGTATCCATCTTGATGGCTTCAAACGGGCAAACTTCCACGCATATCTGGCAGCTCATGCAAACTGAAATATCAATATCGAAGCGCGCCGGATAAATCTGCATCTTTCCCAATGCGTCCGGCTTTTTATCCGTGCTCTTAACGATATAAATGCACTTCGGCGGACACTCTTTCTCGCAGATCTGGCAGGCCACGCAGCGCAGCCCCTTCTCCCAGTCGCCGCCGTCGTACACAAGAAACGGAAAGTCGCGCGTCGCCTCAATCGGAGCGATCCGCTGCTCCGGATACTGAACCGTCGTCAGCCGCTCCGCGGACACATAGCTGCCCGCAAAGTTCCGCGCCGTCTCCGCCAGCCCCTTCAGTATCCCTTCGCCCAGCAAGTTACCCCTCCATAAAGCGGTAAGTTGTAAGTTGTCAGCTAACTGCACTCAGTCGTAGTACGGTAACTGACAACTTAAAACTGACAACTGAAAACTATCTGTCCACTTCCCCCAGCACAATATCCACGCTTCCAAAAATCAGCACCACATCCGCCACGTTCTGGCCCAGGCACATGTCTTCAAGTATCGTCAGGTTGATCAAGCTCGGCGGCCTGACCCGGTAGCGATAGGGATTCGGCCCTCCATCGCTGATCAGATAGAAGCCCAGCTCGCCCTTCGGCGCTTCAATGCGCCCATAAGCCTCGCCCGGCTTGGGCCTGAAGCCGCGCAGCTTCGCCTTGGGATCCATCACCGGGCCGACCGGAATGTCTTTGAGCGCCTGCTCCAGAATCTTGAGCGACTCGCGAATCTCCAGCAGCCGAATCATGAACCGGTCATACACATCGCCATGATCGCCCAGCGGCACGCGGAAGCTGAACCGGTCATAAATCCCGTAGCGATCCACCTTGCGAATGTCGTAGTTCACGCCAGACGCCCGCAGCATCGGCCCGGTCACGCCTGCATTCACCGCCAGATCCGGCCGCAAAATGCCCACGCCCTGAGTGCGCGCCATCAGAATCTCGTTGGCGGCCAGAAGCGCCTCAAATTCGTCCACAAACCCCGGCAGCCCCGCCACTACTTTGCGCGTCGCATCCAGCCAGGCCGGTGTCGCATCCACGCGGCAGCCGCCAAAGCGCATGTAGTTCACCATCATGCGCGCCCCGGTCAGTGCCTCAAACAGATCCAGAACCTTCTCCCGTTCCTTGAAGGCATACATCAGCGGCGTCCCGCTTGCACCCATTTCCTGAATTAAGAAACCGACCGCCGATGCATGATTTACCACCCGAGTCAGCTCACCCAGAATCACCCGCAGATATTGTGCGCGCTCCGGCACTTCCTGCCCCGTCAGCGTCTCCACCGCCAGCGCATACGCCCAGTTATTGGTCAGCGGGCAAATGTAATCCAGCCGGTCCGTAAACGGCATCGACCCCAGGTAACTCATTCCCTCGGCCAGCTTCTCGTGATTTCGGTGCAGATAGCCGAAAACCGGCTTCAGCCGGATCACCCGCTCCCCGTCCAGCGCCACATCCATCCTGAAGACCCCGTGCGTCGACGGATGATGCGGCCCCATGGCCACTTCCAGCAGCTCGCCCTCGCCGTCCGGCACAATCACCGGCGGCCGATTCCAGCCCTCCAACTTATCCGTCTTGTTCTCCGCAACAGCCATCCAAGCCCTATTCCCTTAGTCCCTATTCCCTATTCCCTGTCTCTGTGCGCCTTCGTCCTCAACAGCACGTCATCGTGCGCCGTCGGCTCGTATTCAAAATCGTCCGGCTCCACGTAATCGCGACGCATCGGGTGGTCCTTGAACTCGTCCCACATCAGCAGCCGCCTCAGATCCGGGTGTCCCTTGAACACAATCCCGTAAAGATCGAAGATCTCCCGCTCCTGAAACTCCGCCGACCGCCAGATCGGTGTCAGCGACGGCAGCTCTACCTGGTCTGTCCGGTTAACCGTCTTCATCCGGATCACCACCGGCCCGTGCCCCTTGCCCATTGAAAACAGGTGATACACGGCCTCCAGGCATCCCGGCGCCACGCGCTTCTTCGTCTCTTCAAACGTCTCTTCCGCGGTCTGCTCCACGCCGTCCACGGTCTTGGTCACCGTGCGCGTCCCCTTCACCTTTTCACTGATCTCTTTGTCCGGCCAGTCCACGCCGGTTGCGTTCGATAGAAAGTCCAGAGCCAGCTCCGCGTCGTCGCGCAAAAACTTCGCCACCGCAAACGCATCACCCGGCTTGAGCCGCAGCGAGTGCTGCCCCGAAACGCTTGGGTTGGACACAATCTCCACCACCGCGCCGGGAACCCCAGCCTCAATCGCCGCCTTGATCTCCTCGACCGTCTTCAATCCCACTTACCTCAGTCCCTAGTCCCTTAGTCCCTTAGCGCCTGGTCCCTGTCTTCATCACCGAATCGTAATCGGTACCGGCCACACTCCCTTGTTCGAAGTCGGCTCCAAATCATGTTCGCCCTGCACCGGCACCGGAAACTCCCCTTGCGCCTCTGCATTCAAATGCCGCGGCCGATCCGGCCCCGTCAGCGATTGACCGTCAATCTTCTTTTGCAGCGTCATGAAGGCCTGCAGCAGCGCCTCCGGCCGCGGCGGGCATCCCGGAATATGCACGTCCACCGGAATGTAGCGATCGATCCCCTTCAGCACGTTGTATCCCTGCTTGAACGGCCCGCCGGAAATCGCGCAAGCCCCCATCGCAATCACGTACTTCGGCTCGGCCATCTGGTTATAAAGCCGCACCACCTGCGGCGCCATCTTCTTGGTCACCGTCCCGGAGATGATCATCAAATCCGCCTGCCGCGGCGACGGCCTGAACACCTCCGCGCCGAACCGCGCCAGGTCGTACCGCGCCATCGTCGTCGCAATCATCTCGATCGCGCAACACGCCAACCCAAACTGCATCGGCCATATCGAGCTCCGCCGCCCCCAGTTATAGAGCTCCTCGATGGTCGTTACGAAGACGCCCTGCTTGCCCAGTTCGATCTTCAGTCCTGCTTCAACCATTGGTCGCTCCGCTCCGGTTTTCAGTTTTCAGTTGTAAGTTGTAAGTTTTCAGTCATTGGCGACTTGGGGCTACTGACCGAAAACTTACAACTTACAACTGACAACTAGCTTTATTGCCACGTCAGCACGCCCTTGCCCCACGCCCACGCCAGCCCCTCGATCAGCATCAGCACAAATACCAGCATCGACACGCACGCCGCCACGCCCAGACCCGTAAACGCCACGGCAAACGGCAGCAGAAATACGGCTTCCACGTCAAATATCAGGAAAATAATGGCATACAGGTAGTAGGCCGAGCGGAACTGCATCCAGGCATCGCCCTTTGACACCAACCCGCACTCGTAGATGGCGTTCTTGATCGCATTCGGCTTGGCCGGAGAAAACACCTTCCCCCACAGCCACGCCAGCCCCAGCGGGGCCAATCCAAAGCCCAGCGCCGCCACGAACAAAACTGCAAGAGAAAAATAAGGACTTGAGGCCATCGGCAAAAAGGAATCCTTCAAGACAACCGTACCAGTTTGCGCCCCCGTTTGGCTAAGGAGATGTGCGCTCGCTCACACGGTCCGGCCCCAATTTCTCGCCATTCATACCACTCTATGAACCGCCCGCTGCAAATCCAGACGCCCGTCCCACTGATCGCAGCATCGGAGGCTGTGCCCCGTTCATCGCGGCCTTATGATGAGCGGGTCCTCGAGCAAGGCACCGGCTCTCCACCCTAAGATGGAGGACAGCCCATCCCCCAACCCTGTTACGTTTCTTATGTTCCCGCGGCCATTCCTCATTCGTGTTCCGCCGGGTTTTGAAGCTCTTCCCTGGGAGATCACCGAACGATGTTCAAATCTGCGCCCCGCCGCTGGCTGTTGACCTTCTTATTTGTCGCTCTGGCATCCACGGCGGCCTGGACCGTTCGCGCAGCCACCGACCCCTCATCCGCGCCGACTACTCCCCCCGCTGCAACCCCCGCTCCGGCCGACGCTCCCAACGCAGGCGCAGCCTATACCGCCGCCATCAAGGTCACCGGCCCCACCACCCAGTTTCACGACTCGGTCGCCTCCCGCTACAACTACGCCTTCGGCAAAGACTCGCCCTTCCTTCCCTCCAACGCCACCACCTCCACCGGCCAGTTCGTCAGCCCCAAAAGCTTCTACACCGCCGAATACTGCGGCCACTGCCACCAGGAGGCCTACCACCAGTGGCGTCAGTCGGTGCATTCCAATAGCTTCCGCGCCCCCTGGTATTTGAAAAACGTCAACGCCCTCATTGACGAGAAAGGCGTGCAGTTCTCCCGCCACTGCGAAGGCTGCCACAACCCCGTCGCCCTGTTCTCCGGCGACCTTTCGCAGGGCATGCCCAAAAAGCGCCCATTTGAGCAGGAAGGCGTCACCTGCTCCACCTGCCACTCCATCGTCTCTACGGACGCCACCGGAACCGGTAGCTACGTCATGGGCGTCCCCGCCGTATTGGTAGACGAAGCCGGCGCGCCCATCCCCGGCCCCGTTTCCGACGCCGAAATCCTCGCCCACCTCGACCGCCATTCCAGGGCCGTCATGCGCCCGCTCCTCCAGACCGCCGAGTTCTGCGCCGCTTGCCACAAGGCCGCCATCCCGCGCTCCCTCGACGACTACAAATGGCTCCGCGCCATCTCCTTATATGACGAGTGGCAGGGCGCCAGCTTCACCAAACAGTCTCCGCTCCCCTTCTATCGCAAAGACACCGTCTCCACCTGCCAGACCTGCCACATGGTCCGCGAACCCCTCAAAGAGGGTGCAGTCGATCCCGGCGCCAAGGACGGCAAGCTCGTCTCCCACCGCTGGGCTGCAGCCAACACGCTCATGGCGCAGTTCTACAAGAATGACGAGCAGTTACAGAAGATCACCGACTTCCTCAAAAACTCCTATGACGGCAAGGGCGTCTTCAACGTCGACATCTTCGCCCTCGAAAAAGAAAGCGCCGCCGCCACCGCGGCTGACCAGGTTCTCGTCGCCCCGCTCGGCTTGACCGCCTTCTCCCTCGTCCCCGGTGAAACCCTGGTCGCCGACGTCGTCATTCAGAACAAGGGCATCGGCCACTCCTTCGTCCCCGAGCAGCGCGACTTCTACGAAGCCTGGGTCGACTTCAACGTCAAGGACAACGCCGGCAAGACCCTCGCCGAATCCGGCTTCCTCCAGCCCGACGGCTCGCTCGATCCCGGAGCCCACTCCTTCACCAACCGCCTCATCAACAACAAGGGCGAGCTCAACAGCCTCCACGAGATCTGGCACAACCGCGTTCTCGCCTACAACAACACCATCCAGTCCGGCCGATCGCAGTTGGTCCGCTACCGCTTCCGCCTGCCCAAAGACATTACGGGCCAGGTCTCCCTCACCGCCACCGTCCGCTATCGCCGCTTCAATCAGCACTTCATCGACTACGCCATCACCCAGACCGGCCAGAAAGAGCCAAAGCCCTACCCGATGCCCATCGTCGACATGGCCTCTGAAACCAGGACCCTCAACATCGGCGAAAACGCCCCCGTCCCGCCCGACCCCTCTGAAAATAAAGAGTGGATGCGCTGGAACAACTACGGCATCACCCTGCTCGACGCCCAGCAGTACGCAGCCTCGGTCCACGCCTTCGAGCGCGTCGCCGCCCTGCGTCCCGACTACGCCGACGCCTTCACCAACATGGGTATCGTTGAAATTTCCTGGGAGAAATACGACGACGCCAAGGCCAATCTCGCCAAGGCCCTCACCCTGCTTCCCGGCGATCCGCGCGCCCTCTACTACCGCGCACTCGTCGAGCGCAACGCCGGCCAAATCAAAGAAGCCATCGCCGACCTCGAAGCCATGCTGGCCAAATATCCCCGCTCCCGCGACGGCCTCCGCGAACTCGGTTTCAGCTTCTTCCAGCAGCACGACTACATAAAGTCACGCGAAATCTACGAGCGCCTCCAGGCCGTCGATCCCGACGACCTCGCCGCGCATTATCAGCTCGCCATCCTCTACCGCCGCCTCGGCGACAAGGCCAAAGCCGCCATCGAGTCCGCCAAATTCGCCGACCAGAAAGACGACCCCACCGCCTCGGAGTATGCGTTGATCTTCCTCCGCAAGCACCC
>PLPU01000499.1:0-3983 GCA_003159975.1 Acidobacteriaceae bacterium | reverse complement strand
CTTCGCTCCAGCGGTCGAGCTTGCCGATTTCCTCATCCAGCCACTTGGCATTTCGTCCAGAGATGAGTGTGAGAGTCTCGGCCTTCTGGATTTGGATCTGCTCTTCGAGGCCCATTACCGCCGTGGGAAGAATTGGTTGACCAGCCTCGGCCGGCAGATCGAACAGGCGCTTGCAGGCGTCGGGTTCCAGAACCTCACCGTCGTCGCGCACCCCGGCAAAGAGGATGTGGTCTTCAGCCTCAAATGCATTGATTGAAAACTTAGCGCAGACGAGCCAGCCGGATTGACCGGCATGCGGCTCCAGGATTGCAATACGCTTACCGCTTTTACTGAGATTGAAACGCAGCTCTGCGGGCGGGGTTTCGAGCGCCTGGCATTTCTCGAGAACACGCTGCGCGAGGGGGTGGCCAACGCGGTATGTATTGGCGTCCTCCACATTGCGGCCCATCCGATAGGGGCCGGGATGAATGGTCTCGCCAGCAAACGGATTCTGCTCAAGCTGGAAACTGTACCCTGCCGAATCAAAGCGGGCAAAGGGTGCCAAGTAAAAACAGGTAGCCTTCCATAGCAACTCCTCGAAGCGGTTGCGGGAGTTCCTCGCCTCGACGCGGACCTTCTCGATTACCTCCTGGTCGAAGTTGTTGAGCAGTTGCTCCTGAGCTAATGCCTTGGCCTCGGTAATCTCCGACTCCAATTCCTGTTGAAGCTTGTCGAACTCGAAGACGATCTGCTCCGGCGTCCGGCACTGCCGATAGATGCTGACGATACGCTTTTCGAAATCGATGCCTGACTGGATCGCTCCAAGCACTTCATCGGAGGCCCCGAAGACTCCGTCGAACAGACGGAACTTTTGATCGAGCAGTTGGTAAATGCGCACGTCGGCGGCATTGGACCGATTGAGGAAGTTGACCACCACGACATCGTATTTCTGTCCGTACCTATGGCAGCGGCCAATGCGCTGCTCGATGCGCTGGGGGTTCCACGGCATGTCGTAGTTCACCACGAGATTACAGAATTGGAGGTTGATACCCTCGGCCGCGGCTTCGGTGGCAATCATGATGCTTGCCTCGTCGCGGAAATACTCTACGATGGCGGCGCGTTTGTCGGCAGTCGGCGAGCCGGTGGCGCGGTCAGTCTTGGCATTGCGAAGGAGCCACTGGCGGTAGATTTCGCCGCTTTTCGGGTCATTGTTGGTACCGTTGAAGAGGACTACCTTGCCGGCAAAGTCAGATGACTCGAGTAGTCGGTAAAGGTACTCCTGGGTGCGGCGGGATTCCGTGAAGATTATGGCCTTCTGCTGGAGAACTCCATTCTCCTGGCTAGCGCGCGCTTTGTTGGCAGCTTCGAATCCCTTGCGGAGAGCGGTCAGCAGGACTTCGCCCTTCGAATTCCGGTGAATACTCTTGGCCAGTTCGTGGAATTCGCGGAGCTTTTCCTTTTCGAGGCGTAACTCTTCGCGCTGTTCCGGGGTGAGCTGCTTCGGCGCATCGGACTGAGGGGAGTAATCCTCCGGTTCATCTTCCAGCCACTCGTCTTCAAGCTCCTCGATCGTCTCAAAGTTGTCTGCAAGATTTTCGGGTGGCGCGTCAAGCGAGGCTTGCGCCTGTTCGACGGCTTCGAGTTTATTGGCCAAGCCCAAAAGGGTATCTGAAATGGCGTAGGTGGAAGAGGCGAGCAGCTTGCGAAGGATTAGCGTCATCAATTGACGCTGGCTGGCAGGAAGGGCGTAGAGGCGGGGGGATTGGAGGTATTCGGAAACCAGGGAATACAGCCTCTGTTCGTCGTCGTTGGGGATGAACTCCTGGACCAGAGCGTGGCGGTTTGTGTAGCTGACATACGACAGGACTTGCCGGCGGAGAGTGCGCTGGCAAATCGGCCGGATGCGCTCCCGAAGCGCCCGGTAGTCGTCTGGCGTGTTCATCCGCGAAAACTGGCTGCGAAAGCTCTTCAGGTCTCCGAATGTGAATTCGTCGATGATGCTGACGAGACCATAAAGCTCGAGCAGAGAGTTCTGCAAAGGTGTGGCAGTAAGGAGCGCCTTTTGCCGATCTGCGAGAGCCGACTTGATAGCGTTCGCAATCTTATTGCTTGCCTTGTAGACGTTCCTCAAACGATGAGCTTCGTCAATGACAACGAGGTCCCAAGGCGTTTGCCGAACGTAAGCATCTTTCGTTCTTGCGAACTGGTAGGAGCAGAGAATGATCTTGGGTTGGTCGAACGGATTGAGGTTGCCACTTTTTATCGATTCATTGAACGTCTTGGTTTCAATGATTGCCGATGGAAGGAAGAACTTGTCGGCGAGTTCCTGGCCCCACTGTTTACGCAGGTTGGCGGGACAGATGACGAGTAAATGGCGGCGACGCTCCGCCCAGCGCTGGGAAAGCAGAATGCCAGCCTCTATGGTCTTGCCAAGGCCAACCTCATCCGCCAGGATTGCCCCTCGTGAAAGCGGGGACCGGAATGCAAAGAGCGCGGCCTCAACCTGGTGAGGATTGAGATCAACTTGTGCATCTGCCAAGGCCGACGTGAGGCTGTCTATCGACGCAGAACTCGACCGCTTGGTCAGCTCATGGGCGAAATACCGGGCGTGATAGGGGGTCAGGTTCATCTGTTTAGCAATCCATTCCTGATTGGCGCCTTTCTGCGTTTCGAGCCTCAATGTGGCAGAGACACCGACTGGATCAATACTTCGTTTGTCTCCGATGTTCAGTCAGCCCCACCTTCGTCATCTTTCCTGCCATGCTTTTTCGGGAATGCAGGTAAGAGGCTGTACGTCTCTGGTTTCGGTGATCGGGATTTTTTATGACTTCGAGCTGAGCCTAATTCCGATGCGGCCAGCGACTCGGTGAATCCTTCCTCCAAAGTCGCCAACCAATCTTGAGCGGCCTGGGTCGTCCTCATCGTCGCCAATCGACCGTCTGTCTCTGATTTCTCGACTGAAATCCACTCTTCCCGGATCAGTTTTCTCATCAACTTGCTGAGGCGAGGTTGGTTGACGGCGAGTTCTCGCTGCACGCCGGATTGCGAAACTCCTGCGTCCAGGCTACCTAGCTGTAGAAGGCGAATTAGGAGTCTCGGATCCTCTTTCACCAAAGCCGGTGGAAGTTCGGATCGCCATTTCAACCATATTCTTAGGAAAAGATTCGTTGCTGAGTGCATGCCCGTAAACTCACCACTGGGTTTGTGTATTCATCCTGGAGCGCACCCCGCACAGCAGCTGATCGCCCTCTATATTCCGGATGGAATAGATTGTACGCCTCTGATTCGAAACAGGCTTTATTCCATTTGAAATTACATTGCGATGCACATCCCAAGCCCTCGCTGATTCCATTCCAAACGGAATGTGATCTCGGGAAGACTCCGCAGTATATTCCAAATGGAATGAACAGAGGGCTTCTGAACGCCTTTTAAGACTATATTCCGCAAGGAATGCATCCTCGATGTGATCTTGATTTCTGATCTTGCATTCCAATCGGAATGTATCTTCGGCCACCTTATTTGAACGCTGCCCACAATTGCTGATGTCGGGCCTTGGAGCCCGAACAATGGCGTGTATTCCCCGATTTCTTGCGGGGCTTTGGTGGAAATGGGCCCAGGCGCAGACTGTGGACATGCTCGACGCAGGTGTCTTTCTTGCAACCTGCTCGAACAAGAGTAGGCGGGTTTCCGTGAAGCGAGGTGCGAATACGTACCGCGTCGGCAACTGGCCGAAGGGGCTCTCCGGGTTTTTTTGATCCCGCCGGAGCGGTGGAATATCCGATCCCTTCAACAACCACTGGAACGCCTTAGGAGAAGGTGTGCCCAGACAACCCATGGCGGGCTCAGCAGGGTATGAGTACCAAGGAAACATTGAGCCGGCCAGAGAACGGGAGAATAGATATGACCGGGAATATCAATTGGTATACGCTGATCCCGGAGAAGGACCGCATCGTCGTCGACGCCACAGCAAGATGGTTGCGTCCGGTGTCATGGCAATGGTTCGT
>PLPU01000256.1:0-2918 GCA_003159975.1 Acidobacteriaceae bacterium | reverse complement strand
ATTCCGACCAAGCTGCCATGGGGAATGAGTTTTCCGCACGGGATTGAGCCGACTTTTGTGCGGGTGCAGCCTACACCGCTGTATGAGCTGGGGGCAGGGTTGGCGATCGGCGCATGGCTTTGGTGGCGGGGCGGCAAACCGCGAGGTACGGGCGCGATTGTGGGCGAATATCTGGTGCTGAGTGGAATTGCCCGCTTTCTGGTTGAATTTGTGCGGCGTAACCCGAAGGTTCTTTGGGGGTTATCGAATGCGCAACTGGCCAGTGCCGGATCGGTTGTGGTGGGGATTGCGCTGATCTGGTGGGCGTCGACGCGGTCGGTTACGGAACCGGTGAAGTCGCAGGCGCAGGTGGAGCGGACGGCGTAGGGCTGGTTCGATTCCTTACGGGGTTATTAGCCCCATGGATTTACCAGCGGGACTCCGCAATTCTCAAAATCAGAAGTATTTCGGGTTGCTAGAGTTGCGCCATTAGCGAGGGCGGTGGCGGCGATGAGTGCGTCCATTTGCGAGATCGGGCGACCCAGCTTCTGGCGGGCAGCTAAGATTTGTCCGTAGCAGCGTGCGCACGGTACGTCGAATCTGAGAATTTGGCCACGGAAATCACCAGCGATCATGCCTTCAACCGCCTCGCGAAGGGCTATCTGTTTGCGCCCTCCCGGCATGCAATCAATCCCTGACACAAGCTCAGCTATGACGATCGATGTAGTCCAGAGGTTCTCCTCGGGCTGGGCGTCAAGCCACGCAGAGACCTTCGGCTCTGGCCTAGGTAGCATCATCTCAGAGATGACGTTGGTGTCGAGCACAATCATCAGTCGAAGGTCGGAATAGGCCGACTGGAAATTTCGCGCGGGGGAATATCCAACTCCACTCCGCCGAGGGCGGCAAAGCGCCTGTGAATAGCGGTGCCAAGGCCCACATCGGGTGCAGCGGAAAGGGGAGTTTCCTCGATCAACGTTGAGAGATAGGCGCGGGCTTCGGCTTCCATGGAGCGGCCGTTCAGAGCGGCGCGGACCTGGAGCTTGCGCTTGACCTTTTCGTCGAGATTGCGGATGGTGATGGTCGCCATGAAAGTAGTTTAGCCCTGGAGTGCTAGCATTGCAAGCAATGACAGCAATGCTAGCAGAATTCTACTGGATTTCCGTTGAGTGAATAGACCGAAAGCTCGGGAATCGAGTTTGTGGCTGGTGAGGCGTTGAGGGCTGCTCCCAGCAGGCCTATGCGATAGCGATCGAACTCGTAGGTTCCGGCTGTGGGGAGCTTCTGGGCGAGGGCGCTGGTTTTGTTCCACGCTTCGCGGGCTTCTTCGTTATGNNGCGCTGCGAGCCAGCCAGTAATCGACTCCTAAATGCGTGGGCTTTTTGGCTTCCATGAGGTCCCACCATTGGCGGGCGGAGGCGGCGTCGCGGCGGAGGTAGGCGCTGTCAAAGACAAAGTCGAAGTGCAGCTCGGCAGGGATGTCGGAGGCGGATTCGTGATAGATTGCCTCGGCCTGGGCGAAGGAGTCGCGTGCCTGAGGGATCATTCCGGAATCGAGGAAGTGGGACGTGGCGAGAAGGCGCAACAGTAGCGCCTGACGGCCCTTTGTAAATGAGATGGATAACCTTTGAATCGCCTGAATATCGAAGTTCCTCGGCCGCAGAGGGGTTACCGCAGTCGAGTCTGCAACGTTGAACACTTGGTGAAGATCAGCCCACGGACCTCTCTTTAAGAGCTGATAGATTTGCGCGCCGTCAGAGTAAAGGGCTTCGGGTCGCACTGGAACCAGGTTCAAGGCGAACCCCATCAAAGAGAATGTCGCGACGACTGCAAAAATCCCCCAGAACATCTCATAGGGCCTTCCTTTGGCCGTAAGTGCGAAGCACAGCGAAATCACACCAGTGAGCAGGCTTGCTAGCGGGCCGGCCGCAATCATGCAAATCTCGTTCCAGCGGTGTTGCTCGGGAATTGTGGGAGCTACGCTGGTCATGCCGCCTGAAAAAAACTTTGACAGAAGGAATTGAAACTTCCATCGGCCGTCGCGAATGCGCCATTGAAATGGTCCCACAATGAAGGCGCGGAGTTTCATTCCCAGTGCCAGCCCCGCAGCAGTGTGGCCGAGCTCATGCAGGGCCGTTGTGATCAATAAGGTCATGATCAGGAGGGAAAGCGGGAATCCACGCGAATAGGATGGCAGATTCTGGGTGTGGCTCCAGCGATCCCACCATTCAAGTCCCGCGAGAACTCCAGCAAATGCAAGAAGCCAAGCTGTCCAGTCAAGGAGACGACTGGTACCATCGCCGGCGATGCGAGGGGGCTCGGCGGGCTCCAGAGGGAGCTTTGCCAGCGCGCCGCGATAAGCAAAGGCCACCAGCCCGGGAACTCCATGAGCCAACAAGAGCCCATCGATGGCCAGGAATCCGATCCAGGCTCCGCGCGGTGCATATGCCCACACATAATAGGTCACGACAAAGAACGGAATGCTATGCAGGAGAATCGCAAGGCTCGTGGAAATCGCCCAGCCTCCTGCCGATTTCTTGCCCTTCTTGACTGTCCACCACGCCATTCCATAGAGGAACGCCAACACCGTGGGCATCACATATAAGAGCTTGATGAGCACGAACACGACGATTGGTGAGAGAGCCCTAACCGAGTGGATTGCATGTGGATTTGTCGAAAGGAGACGATGCGCGTCAGGTAGATGAGGGTGGTGAAAAACGAATGGGACAGTGTGGATGGAAATCGCCAAGCCCATCAAAGCCAGGAGCCCGAAGCACACACACAAGAACTTTTTAAGTCGGAGCATGGCTGGTTCGCACCTATCCTGGAACGGGATAGCCGGGAGTTTGAATTGTGTCTTCCGGTTTGTAGACACTATACATCCGGTCTACGCGGAAAGCTTTGAACGTTTACGCGAAGGCATCAGAACTTTGCGGCGGAAG
>PLPU01000341.1:0-10048 GCA_003159975.1 Acidobacteriaceae bacterium | reverse complement strand
GAGAATGCGAACGCTCTACAATATCCGCGCGCGTTGTCCGTCCTGGGAATAGACGGATGAGCCATGAGCGTGACTTCGATGATCGAGCAGGACCGGCAAATCTCCGAGGTCATGGCGGAACAGCAAACGCGGCTGCGCGCTTTCATTCGCAAGCGGGTACCGAATGAGTCGGACGTGGAGGATCTGCTGCAGGAGGTCTTTTACGAACTGGTAGTGGCGCATCGGCTGCTGATGCCGATTGACTACGTGACGGGCTGGCTCTATCGCGTGGCGCGCAATCGCATCACGGACCTTTTCCGCAAGAAGAAGCCCGAAAACTTCAGCGACGTCGCGGGCGCGGACGAAGACGGCGAGCTGCTGCAGATCGAAGACCTGCTGCCGTCGCCCGATGCGGGGCCTGAGGCGCTTTACGTCCGCAACATGCTTTTGGCGGAGCTGGAGGTTGCGCTCGCCGAACTGCCCGACGAGCAGCGAGCCGTGTTTGTGGCGCACGAACTGGAAGGGCACAGCTTCAAGGAGATGTCGGCGGAGAGCGGNNACATTCACGACGAGATTTTGGGGAAATGAGGGAAAAGATGAAGAAGAAATGGATCTTTGTGCTGGCGCCCATCGCGCTGGTGGTTTTCGTTGGCGTTATAGGCGAAGTGGTGATGCACTTGTGGAACTGGCTGCTGCCGATGCTGTTCGGATGGAAGCCGGTGACATTCTGGGAGGCGCTCGGGCTGCTGGTGCTTTGCCGGATTCTGTTTGGAGGCTTCGGCGGGCACGGTCATGATAAGCGCGCCATGCTGCACGAGAAGCTCCACGGACGCTGGGAAAAGCTGACGCCGGAGGAGCGGGAACGGCTCAGCGAGGGCTGGCGTGGCCGCTGTGGCCCGTTCAAAGCGCCTGCCGGTGAGAGCGGCGAGTCGGCCTGATTTGGCGAGTTCGAGGCGCGACCTTAACACGGCCGGAACGGAAAGATTGCGCGAGTTTATTTTCGCGTGCTGTCCGCAACCTTTTGATCTGGCAGTGTTTGCACAGTAGATAACCGGCTCGACCGGGAGGCGGCAGGAAGGAAGCCTCAGCGGGGATGAAGCCGGACCGGACTTGATGGCTGGGCTGTAAGACAGCGTGTAAGACGCCGTAAGACGGACAGCTAAACAAGGCCGGGTGGGACGGAGGAGTTATGGTCAGCATGCGGAATTGGATGTTGGGTGCAGCAGTGGCGGCGGGCACCCTGGGCTTGGCGGCAGCGCCGGCCCAGGCAGCCGAATTTGGAGTTTATGTGCGCGGACCGGTGGCCTACGTTCCGCCCTGCCCTGGCGCTGGATATGTCTGGGTTGCCGGCTATCAGGCGAATGGATATTGGGTTCCGGGACGGTGGAACTTTGGCGGTGTGCGCGGGCCGGTGGTCCGGTTCGATCGCGGCCGGGTATTCGACCGGCACTTTGACCGCGGATATGCGCGGAATCGCAGGTAGCCTACTGCCTGAATGCCTGCAGCGAAGAACGGCCTCTCCCAACCCGAAGAGGCCGTTCTTTTTGAGAGATTGGCCGTGTTTTTCGAAGGCTGAGCTTTGCGGGGAGTTAGCTGCCCGTGGACGGATGGGGATGGGCGAGCAAGAAAGACCTTTTCCTTTCAACTGGAATGAGCGATTCTTTAAGAACGACCGCAACTAAACTGCGGGAACATGGTTCTAATAGTCAGAAGCCGGACGGGTAAGAGGAAACCGAAACCGGCGGGTGCTTAGTACGAAGGTCGAATCCGAGTCCCAGGTTCCTGCAAGAGCAGGACTGGACAGGACAGACCGGCACAGGGAGGGTTTTATGCGGAGTATGCGCCTGGTTCTGTTCGCAACGATATTGGCTCTGCCGTTCGCGGCAGCGGCAACAGCAAACGCACAAGTGGATGTGGGGGTTGGAGTTGGCCCCGCGGTGGTTGACGCACCTGAGGCCTACGGCCCGCCGGTTTGCGATTGGGGCTACTACTCTTATTACCCCTATTCCTGCGCCCCGTATGGCTATTACGGTGCTGGCTGGTTTAATGGCGGCGTGTTCCTGGGCGTTGGGCCTTGGTACGGCTGGGGCTGGGGACATGGCTGGGGCGGTCGCGGGTTCTATGGCCGTGGCGGCTACGGCTACGGACGCGGCGGATACGGACGCGGAGCCTATGCAGGACGAGGAGCCTACGGTGGCGCACGCGGAGCCTATGCGGGTCGAGGAGCCTATGCGGGCGGAGCACGCGGATACGCAGGTGGAGCAGCTCGCGGCAATGCCGGCGGAGCACGCGGTGGCTACGCAGGTGGCGCACGCGGCGGCTTTAGCGGCGGTGGCGGCGGCCACGGCGGCGGCGGACACCGATAAGTTATAGCGGTACAGACAGAAAGGCCCGTCTGCCTCGGCAGGCGGGCCTTTTTGTGTTCTGAAGACGACAGGGAGATTATTTATGCGGCAGGAACCGGGCAGGCAGCGCGGCTATCTTTGCTACTTAACCTGCAATGCGGGGTAATTCTCGGCTGCCAGTGCTGCGAGGCGGTCGGCAATGCGCTCGGCGGCGGCGGGGTGGGCCTGGGTGCGGGCGGCGGCGGCCATGGCGGCCAGGCGCGCTGGGTCGGTGAGCAGGCCGGTGAGCGATTCGAGCAGCTTGCCGGGAATGGCCAGGTCGGATTCCTGGAGCATGACGGCGGCGCCGGCATTGACCATTTCTTCGGCGTTGCGCTTCTGGTGATCGTCGGCGGCGGCGGCAAAGGGAACGAGCAGGGCCGGCTTTCCGGCGGCAGCCAGTTCCGCCACAGAGGACGCGCCGCTGCGGGCCATGACCAAGTTGGCGCGGGCAAAGCAATCGGGCATGTCGTCGAGAAAGGGGCGCACCGTCCAACGATCGGGATCGGCGCCGGTGGCCGCATACGCTTCAAAGGTGGTTGCGGCGTGACGGATGCCGCTCTGGTGAAGAACGGTGAGACCAGGCACGGCATCGAGCAGGGCTGCAATGATGAGCGGCAGGTTTTCATTGAAGATGCGTGCGCCCTGGGAGCCGCCGAATACAAGCAGATGAGGGTTGGCGGCGGTGGGCGGCTGGAGGGTGAAAAACTCGGGGCGCACGGGAATGCCGGTGACTTCGCAATTGTTGAACCACGCAGTTGCCGAGGGAAAGTTGACGGCCGCGGCCTGCACTTTCTTCCCCACCAGGCGGTTGGCCAGGCCGGGCATGGCGTTGGGTTCAAAGGCCATGGTGGGCACGTTGAGGCGAATCGCGGCGGCCATGGCCGGACCGGAGGCGTAACCGCCGACGCCGAAGACGACAGAGGGCTTGAACTCGCGAATGAGGCGCTTGCAGGCGGAGATGCTGCGGGGCAGATCGAGGAGTGTGCGGAGGCGCGTGGCGAGGGATACATTTTTGAGCGGGCCAACGTCGACGAGACGAAGGTTGAAGCCGGCCTCGGGAACGAGGCGAATCTCCATGCCGCGNNCGCCAAGCTTTTTGCCTTTCAGTGAGAAACACAGGAGGAAATGCCATGGGAGCAGGCTGCAGGTCAACAACGTCGGCAACCTGGTAACTGCCTCAAGGTTACCATGAATTTTGATGCCGCCAAGAGGCCTGGAGATGTTCTCAGTCGGCTTTCTTGGTGATGTTGAGCAGGATGCCGATGCTGCATAGCGTGCAAAACAGAGAAGTACCGCCGGAGGAGATCAGCGGCAACGGAATTCCCTTGGTGGGCACAAGCGACAGGACCACGCTGATGTTGAAGAAGGCCTGCAACACGATGGTGGTGGTGATGCCGAAAGCAACCAGGCGGGCAAAGGGATCTTCAGAACGAAACGCCGCGCGCAGGCCGCGCACGCCGAGCACCACAAAGAGCAGAACGAAGGAGATGGCACCGATGAAGCCTAGTTCTTCGGCGATGTTGGCGAAGATGAAGTCGGTATGCGCTTCGGGAAGATAGAAGAGCTTCTGCACACCCTCCATGTAGCCGCGGCCGGTGAGGCCACCGGTGCCGACGGCGATCAGCGACTGGTTGATGTGGAAGCCCGCGCCCTGCGGATCGGATTCGGGATTGAGAAAGACGAGCATGCGCTGGCGGCGCCAGGCGACCATGAAGAGCAGCGCGGCCAGGCCGGGAAGCGCGGCGAGCGCGCCGAAGAAGAAATACTTCCATTCCATTCCAGCCAGCAGCAGCATCATGGCGGTGACGCCGAGCAGGACCAGCGCCGTGCCGAGGTCAGGCTGCTTGACGATGAGCAGAATGAAGACCACCGGCATGATGACGGCGCGCAGCAGGGTGTTTTTCCAGTCGCGCATGGCGTCGAGACGGGTCGAGAGGAACCAGGCGAGAAAAAGAACGACGACGGGCTTGGCGATCTCGGAAGGCTGAAAGGTGAAGAAGCCTCCGAAGCGAATCCAGCGATGGGTGTTGTGCGAATCGGGGAAAAAGAAAACCAGGACCAGCAGCAGGGTGGTGACGCACAGAGCCGGGTAGATGAACCGGGGAGACTTGTAGACGCTGTAGTCGACGTGCATGAGGACCAGCATGGTGAGCACGCCGGCGAGCGCCCAGATGGCCTGTTTGCCGACAAAAGTGTAGGGGGAGTGGAAGCGCTCCTGGGCCACGACGGCGGAGGCGGAGAAGACCATGACCAGCCCGGCCACCACGAGCAGGAGGGTGGTGAAGAACAGCCACTTGTCGACCCCTACGAGCTTTGCCATACTTTCCAACCTTTGCGTTCGGCGACGAGTTCCTTGAAGACGCGGCCACGGTGCTCGTAACTCTCAAATTGATCGAAGCTGGAGCAGGCCGGAGCCAGCAGCACGACGTCGCCGGGATGCGCGGCGGAGGCAGCGGCGCTTACGGCAACGTCGAGGGTTTCGCAGGAGAGAATGGAGACAGTGCCGCGGAGTTGGGATTCGATTTTGGCCGCGGCTGTGCCGATGGTGTAGACGGCGCGAACGCGCGCGCGCAGCAGTTGCGCAAGCTGCGTGTAGTCAGAGCCTTTGTCCTTGCCGCCCATGATGAGGTGAATGCCGGTCTGGAAGGACGCGACGGCCTTGATGGTGGCGTCGACGTTGGTGGCCTTGGAGTCGTTGTAGAAGTCAACGCCGTTGACGGTGGCGACGAATTCAAGGCGATGCTCGACGGCCTGGAAGGCTTCGACGGCCTCGCGAATTGAATCCGCAGGGGCGCCGGCGAGCCGGGAGGCGCAAACGGCGGCGAGCACATTCTCAACATTGTGCGCGCCTTTGAGGGGAATTCCGCTGAGCGGCACGATTCTTTCGATGTGCTCGTTTATGCCTGCGCGGTAGACCACGTACCCATCGTCAAGCCAGGCGCCCTGCTCGACCCGGTGCTCCATTGAAAACAGGTAGACTTTGGCGGCGGAGCGGGATGCGGCTTCGGCGGCGCGGGCGTTGTCGGCGTTGAGGATCACGTAGTCGTGTTCGTCCTGCGCGGCAAAGATGCGCTCCTTGGCGAGCGCGTAGTTTTCGAAGGTGCCGTGGCGATCGAGGTGGTCGGGAGTGATGTTGAGAATGACGGCGATCTTCGGATGAAACTCGAAGGTGCTTTCAAGCTGGAAGCTGGAGACTTCAAGGACCGACCAGGTGTCGTCGGTGCTCTCGTCGATGAGGGCGATGACGGGAACGCCGATGTTGCCGCCGACCAATGTGGGCAGGCCGGCTTTCAAAAGGATTTCGCCGACGAGAGAGGTGGTGGTGGTCTTGCCGTTGGAGCCGGTGATGGCGAGGATTTTGCCTTTGAGGAAGCGAGCGGCGAGTTCGAGTTCGCCGATGACGGGCAGGCCGAAGCTCTTTACCTGGGCGAGTTCGGGAGTGTTGAGCGGCACGCCGGGACTGACCACGATGAGGTCCTGGCGGCGAAAGGTGAGTAGGCCGTGACCGCCAGCCTCGACCATGATGCCCTCTTCGAGCAGAGCGGGAATGTCCTTGGCGAGGGCCTCGGCGCTGCGCACGTCGGAGACGGTGACCTGCGCGCCGCGGCGGCGCAGAAACAAGGCCGCCGCCAGACCGGATTTCCCCAGTCCCACGACCAGAACCTTCTTGCCTTTCAGTTCCATCATTTCGGTCTTTCCTAAGGCTGCAATGGCCTCTTTATTGTGCACTGCTGAGAATTTCGTGTGAAGTGGCCGACTTGATTCGGCCTGTCGTCCATAGATAGATCGCGTAGAACAATGCGCCGAATTGCATACCAAATAGCAGAATAAGGAACCATCCCGCTTTGACAGAAGCCGAGCCTTTTTCGAATCTTGCCCAATAGATCCACATCGCCCACAACAGACACGAAATGCCGATCCCTGTGTAGACTCCCCAAATCACGATGGGGATTGAGATGAAGAGAGGAAGACCGTCCAGAAGATTTCCCTCTACGCTTCCGGTGATTATCACGAAAGTCAGACTCACCGCCATAAAAAATGCGAAGGAAATCGAAGCCGAGCTCAGGAACCATACCAAGGCCCGATGGACTGGGTGTTTGCCGTTCACCAGATAGACTCGGCTCATTGAGTTCCCCGATTCACTAGCGGAGTTTTAGGGTGGTGAGTGCAAACAATGCAAACACCAGGGCGCCGATCCAGAAGCGAACGATGATTTTGGATTCGCTCCAGCCCAATTGCTCGAAGTGGTGATGGAGCGGGGCCATTTTGAAGATACGCTTTCCGTTGCGGAGTTTGTAGCTGCCCACCTGGAGCACCACCGAGACGGCTTCAAGAATGAAGATGCCGCCGATGAAGGGGAGCAGNNCCGACGTCGCCCATGAAGACTTCAGCGGGGTGGGCGTTGTACCAGAGAAACCCGATGGAAGCGCCGACCATGGAGCCGCAGAAGACGGTGAGTTCGCCGACCATGGGCATGCGCTGGAGTTCGAGGTAGTCGGCAAAGACGACGTGGCCGCTGACGTAGGTGAGCACGGCGAGCGCGCCGGCGGCGATGATGGTGCAGCCGATGGCCAGGCCGTCGAGACCGTCGGTGAGGTTAACGGCGTTGGAGGAGCCCATGAGCACGAAGATTACGAATGCGATGAAGGGCACAAAGATGAGGAATTCCAGGTGAGGAACGGTACTTGGCCACAAGTGCCACAGCAGGTCGGGACGCCAGCTCTTGATGAACGGCACGGTCAATTGCGTGGAGAACATTTTGAACTGCGTCAGGACAATGAGGGCGATGGCGACGGCTGCGCCGGCGATTCCCTGCCAGAAGAGCTTGGCGCGGGCGGTAAGGCCGAGGCTGCGGCGGTGGACGACCTTGATGTAGTCGTCAGCAAAGCCGATTGCGCCGAAGGCGAGGGTGGAGAACACGGTGAGCCACACAAAGGGATTGGCGGGGTCGGACCAGAGTACCGTGGGCAGCAGGATGGCGATGACGATGAGTATGCCGCCCATGGTGGGGGTGCCTGATTTTTTCAGGTGCGACTGCGGGCCGTCTTCGCGGACGAACTGGCCGATTTGGAATTCGCGCAGTTTCTGGATGACCCAGGGACCGATAAAGAGCGCGATCAACAGCGCCGTGAGCGAGGCAAAGGCGGTGCGAAAGGTGAGATAGCGGAAGATCCGGAAGGGGTGAAAGAACGGAAACAGCTTTTCGTAGAGCAGCCAGTAAAGCAAGTGGCCTCCAGAGCCGGAATGGGGCGCGATTCAGATTGATTTTACAGGGGCTCAGCGGAACATGCGGGGATCGAAACGAAAGGGTATCGATTCGGCAATGGCTACCTTGCCGAAATCGGCGTGGGCTGGATTGAGGACCAGGTTCCAGTCGCCTTCTACTACTACAGATGGGACCAGAAGCGCTGTCGAGCGCGCGGCTTTTACCCAGTTGGAGCCGAGATCGCGGCAGGCGAGGTTGTCGAGTTCGCGCCAGTTGGAAGGCAGCAAGGCAAGGTCTAATTGCTCAACCAGATCATCCAGAACAGTTGCGCTCGCCATCAGGAGATCGTCGGGCGCATCGATTGGCTCCAGGTTGACGAAGAATTCCATCGCCGCGAGCGCTCGCGAGGTGGCGCAGTAGAGCATCGCCGTGCCGAGGTGATTCCAGCGGCGGGCTGCGTAGAGCCCGCCGATCCCGGTGAAGGCCGTCGAGCGATAGCGCGCCGGGAAAATGCGAAACACCTGCATCAGCTATACATTCCGTAGGCGATGGCGTAGAGAATCTGCTCCACCGACTGCACGCCGAGTTCTGTATCGAGCTGATCGAAGGGAATCTTGCCGCCCAGGGCGCGGTTTGGCGCGACCATCCAGCGGGAGGTTTTGTCTTCCGCGCCCAGGACTTCGTTGGCCAGAGCGACGACCTTGGCCATGCGCAGGGTGCGGTCGGACTCGTCGTGGGTTAGGCGGGACTTTGTTGCAAGGCGGCGGCTCAGGGTGCGGGGCGGAATGTTGAGGCGCCTGGCTACCTGGTCTCGCTTGATGGAAAGCGAATCGGCGAGCATGGTGACGGTGGCGGCGGGAATTCCGGCGCGAACCTGCGCGACTAGGTCGTCCGATTTTTGGATGGGGTGGGCGAAGGTTTTCAAGCCACCCAGGACTTCGACGATGTCGGCGATGCTCATATCGGCCACCTGGCCTGATTATCGCGCCATTTGGCTTGGGATGCAAGGTGGGCGGAAGCCTGTCGCGCGTTTTCCGGCTTGGCGACGAGCAAGGCACGGCCGAAAAGGGCAGAAGTTCACGATGCGGCAATGCATCGCAGTTAGATCAGTTAGTACGCCTTGCTGTAATTTTGGAAACCATTTCGGCTGGCGAGCGGGACCAATCCGTCACGTAGTTTCCGCTCACGGCGGTGCCATCGTAACCTCGACCGAAAACAAATACGAATGCATGCCGTCCAAAACTTGCGTGGACTCCGCCAGACGCCGCCGCTGCAATGTAGAAGGCCTCTTGAATAAGGCATGCCCATCCATATTGCTGAGAAAAGAGGACATGCCCCGTCGAGTCTGTGGTAAGCGTGATCTCGTGTGAATCCGACTCCGCAGAGTAGTTTTTATATGAAAGGCGAACACTCACATCTTGTAACGGAACGCCGGCTTCATTCACGACCCATACTTCCCACCGTGGAGCTGCGAGATACCGGACCGGATATAGGCCAGATAGCAGCACGACGGCAGCCAACAGAACCATCGCTCGCTTGTGCTTCGAAGAAAATGCCGGTGACATTATGTCGCAATACTAATCGATTTGCTTGTTCTGGATGATTTGCCCCTGATCCTGACATTGCACCACTACCGGCTGCCGGGCGCACCGGCGGTCTGGCGCTTCAACTCTGCCTCAAATGCTTGCTGGCGGTCGGCGATGTAGCTCTTGTAGCTCTGCGGATCAATGAACGCATCGTGGTCGCCCTGCTTCCAGCGCGCATACTTCTCCTTCATCCCATAGTAGCCGCCGTGCGCGCCTAGAAAGATGTCGCAGGGAAGAGATTTGAGTACCTGAAAGCCGTGCGCGTAGTCGGCGGCGATTTCGGGATAGGTCTTGTTGTTTACAAGCTTGTAGCCGGGGTTGACGTTGGGGCTGCCGACGATGACGACATGCAGCGGGCGGCCCTTATCCACNNCGAAGGAGACGGTGTCGCCATCGCGCAGGACGCGGTCGACATGCGCGGGCGGGTACCAGTTCTCGCTCTTTTTGCCGTAGTCGAAGTCGGCCTTGCCGCCGGACTCGACAACCGGGACGTCGCCATCCATGACGAAGTATTTTGCGCCGGTCAGCTTGATGACCTGCGCGGCGCCTGCGCAATGGTCGTTGTGGGCGTGGCTGATGAGCAGGATCTTGATGTCGCTGAAGTGGAAGCCGAGGGTCTCGACACTCTTCTTGATCAGCGGCACATTTTGCGGGAAGCTGCTGTTGATGAGGATGAGGCCTTTGGGCGTGGCGATGAGGTAGGACGCGAGGTCCTGGCTGCCGACGTAATAGATGTTGCCCGCGATGCGAAAGGGAGGAAATGGCGTGGTCCAGGATGCGTCTGCGCGGAGGTGGATGGCGGAGGCAAGGGCCAGCGTGAACAGGATGAGGAAGCGGGACAGTTTTTTCATGATGGATTCTCCTCCAGGAAAGAGGTGGATGAAGATTAT
>PLPU01000266.1:0-3527 GCA_003159975.1 Acidobacteriaceae bacterium | reverse complement strand
TTGAAGGACCTCCAAGCATGAAGCCTCCGGCTCTGACGGGGGATATTTACTCTTGCTTGGGCTTTCTTACATCAATCACAATGGTCTCGGCTAGTCGGTCTTGCGCGCACATGCGGTTTGGGTCCCAGAAGAACTGGAGGAGTCCGATACCGCCCTCAAGGACTGCGGCGCCATAGCCAAGTCCTCGCTCGATGGATTGCCAGAGGCCCATGCGCTCGCTGGTGAGAGAGACTATGCGGGTGCGGGCGACCCATTTGCCGGGCGTCTGGCCGTTGCCGAAATAGTTGGCCAATCCCCAGTAGAGAATCATCGCAATGATGTTTCCTGCTTCATGAAAATCCCAGACGATGCGGATTTCTGTCTCATGGAGGATGAATTTGCGCCAGGCGAATTCAAAGGGAAACCAGAGGGCGACGGCGATCACGAGGTCAACGAAGTAGCCAAGGACACGCTGGCCGAATGTGGCAAGCAGCAGTCCATCGAGACTGACTACATGCGGACTCTGGTGCGCGCGAAACCGGCGTCTTGCACGTTTCAGCTTCTGGGTCATGGAAGAGAGTTTACATCGATTGATCGATGTTACTCGCGGATGATTTTTACGAAGATGCCGTCGGGGAGATCGCCTTCCAGCAGGTGAACTACGCCGCCTTTGACGTAGCCTTCGAGGACCTGACGGGCGGGTTTGGCGGGCGGGGTGGCTGGGCCAGTGGTCGAAAGCTTTCCGTAGGGCCGTGCGGCTTGCTGACTTGCCGATCCGCTGGCTTGCTGACCTGCTGTTTTTCCCATTCCCTTGTCCATGGCTTCGTTGGCCAGGCGGTCGGCTGTCTTGTTGCCGCCGCGAAGGGTGTGGGTCATCTCGAAGCGTTCAAAACCGCGGGCGATCTTGCGCGCTTCATCATAAAGAGGGCGCAGGATGGGGCTGGCAACCTTGTACTTGCCCTGCATCTGCTTGACCATCAGTTCGGAGTCGGAGACTACGCGGAGGCGCTGGACGCGGTTGTGGGCGGCCCACTTGAGCACGCCTAGAAGGCCACGATATTCGGCAAAATTGTTGGTCTGGATGCCGAGAAACTCGCTCAATTCAGCGACTACGCGGCCTTTGCCGTCCTCAATAACGGCACCGTAGCCGGAGGGGCCGGGGTTGCCGCGTGAGCCTCCATCACAATGGGCGGTGAACCACTGGCTGGCTTCAGCGGAGGCGTCGGGAGTGGCGAAGAGGTTTCCGGTCATCGATTTTTAGTGTACTGCCACCTGGGGTGGGGCGCCCGCTCGCGGGAGGCTCGCATGGGGTTCATTCCTTCCCCGGTCCCCAAGGGCGAGCGACCGGGGGCACCCGGCGCGAGTTGGTTGTGGGCCTTTCGCCAGAAAAAGGGCGCAAGGTACGTTCACCGCGTCCCTCCAGGACGCGACTTCTGCTTGGGGTGCTTTCCCCGGGTTTCACCCGGGGCTATTTTCCTGCAGTCCCTCCGGGACGGCCGCCTGCGGTGGACGGGGCCCGACAGATGTTCAATAGAGGCTGAACAAATGTTCAATAGATGCGCGGGAATGCTCACTAATGCGCGCTTATCGCGTCTGTTCGAATGCGGACATCTTTAATCTCCCGGAGCAGGGGTTCGATGGCAACGGAAGCGGTGAGTTATCCGATTTGGCCGGTTGCAGGAGCGGCTGCTTTGGTGTGGCCAGCCGTGGGGCAGGTACAATCTACCCCAGGTATGAGTGCAACGGCCGCAACAGACGGGACGGGACCGAACGGCAGAGGCCGCGACGGGGCTGGCGGGAACGAGCCTGGCCCGAGCGGATTGAGCTCTAGAGGATTGACGCGGGCGGAAGAGCAGGCCCAGGCGCGCGCGCCGGAGATGGAACTGATCCGCGAGGCGCAGTCGGGCTCGCGGGCGGCCTTCGATGCGCTGGTGCGGCAGTATGAGCATCAGGTTCTGCGACTGGCGCTGCACCTGACGGGCAGCGAGCACGACGCTGAGGATATTTATCAGGAAGCGTTTTTGAAAGCTTACCGGTATATCGGGAACTTCCGCTTCGAGTGCTCGTTTTATACATGGATTTACCGGATTGTGACCAACCTTTGCCTGGACCAGCTGCGGCGAAAGAAGACGCGGCGGGAAGACCACGCGGTGATTGTGGACCACTCCGGAGACGAGATCGATTTGCTGGCTTCGGTTTCCGACGACCGGTCGTTTTCGAACCCGTCAAAGGAGTTGGACCGGAAGGTGCTGGGGCAGCAAATTCAGGCGGCTCTGGTCAAGCTGACGCCGCGTGAACGGATGGTTTTTGAACTGAAGCACTACCAGGGTCTCCGGCTGCGCACGATCGGAGAGATGCTGAACACGACGGAAGAGACCGCCAAGAATACGCTCTTCCGGGCGACCAAGAAGTTGCGAGCACAGTTGGCGGAGTTGCGGTAGGTTTTCCCCGGCAATCCCGAAACGGGATGCGGATAGTGGGGACTTGGAGCAGGGCATTTGAGGCTGGAGGGACGTGGCGATGAATTGCGAACTTGCACATGAGCGAATTGTGACGGCGGCGTACGGCGAATTGGCCGACGAGCAGACGCATGAGCTGGACCGGCACCTGGCGGGCTGTCCCGAATGCCGGAAAGAGCGGGAGCAGTTGCGGGCGCTGAAGGTGTTGGCAGACGCATACCCGGTATTGGAACCGACAGCGAACCTGGTGGCGCGTTCCCGGATGCGGCTGGAAGAGGCGCTGGACGCGATTCCGCCGAAGCGCTGGTTTGAACGCCTGGGCCAGCAAATGATGAACAACTTTGCCAGAATGCAGGCAGCGCCGGTGGCCGCTTGCCTGTTGCTGGTTGTGGGCGCAGGGGCGGGAAGCCTGGCCGGCTACGAGGCTGCGCAGAACCGGGCGGCGCACACCGTGCAGACAGGCGCCGCGGCCGCGGCGAACGTGTCTGCTTTGAATGGGGCGGGTAGAACGCAGAGAGCGCCGGCGGAGATCGCCAACATATCGAGCATTGTGCGGCAACCGAACAGCGACCTGGTGGAAGTGAGCTACAACCAGGTGGTGCCGCAGCGGATGGAGGGATCGCTGGAGGACCCTGCGATCAGGCAATTGCTGATGCTGGCGAGCGAGAACTCGGCTTCGGCCGGGGTGCGGGACGACTCGGTGGGCCTGATGGCAGCCGAGTGCCGCGCCGGGCGCGGTTGCCAGGCGGCGGGCATTCGCGATGCCCTGATGGTGGCGCTGCGCTACGACAAGAACGAGGGCGTGCGCGAGAAGGCGCTCAAGGGATTGGAACCATATGTGGCCCAGGATGTGCGGGTGCGGGACGCAGTGCTGGAAGCGCTGTTGAACGATAACGATCCCCGGATACGCACGGAGGCTATCAATATTCTGGAGCCGGTTGAAGCGGATACGAGCGTGCAGCAGGTGCTGCACACGGTTGCCAATTCAGACCAGAGCCCCCAGATCCGGACCGTTTCGAGACAGGTATTGAGACGGGTGCCGGAGATTCAGTAAACCTGCTTAACGATCCAGTAACCGCGCCGTCTTAG
>PLPU01000446.1:0-74989 GCA_003159975.1 Acidobacteriaceae bacterium | reverse complement strand
TCCTCCCACCGAAGTAGTAGTTTGAGACCTCGACAACGGCCGGTTCGCGGGTGTAAAAAACTGATATGAAAGCGGTTATTCTGGCAGGCGGTCTGGGAACGCGGCTGAGTGAAGAGACGGGCCTGCGCCCCAAGCCGATGGTGGAGATTGGCGGCCGGCCGATTCTTTGGCACATCTTGAAAATCTATTCGCAGCACGGGATCAACGACTTCGTAATCTGTTGTGGATACAAGGGTTATCTGATTAAAGAGTATTTTGCCAATTACTTTCTGCACACTTCAGACGTGACCTTCGACATGCAGGAAAACCGCATGGAAGTGCACCAGAGCGTTGCGGAACCCTGGCGCGTGACGCTGGTGGATACCGGGGATAATGCGGGCACGGGTGGGCGGCTGAAGAAGATTGCTCCGTATCTTGAGGGCGAGGACGCTTTCTGCATGACCTATGGCGATGGGGTTAGTGACGTGGATATTTCAGCGGCGATTGCCTTCCACAAAAAGCACGGCAAGCTGGTGACTTTGACGGCGGTGCTGCCTGCGGCTCGCTTTGGCGGACTAAGTTTGGATGGAACGACGGTCAGTTCATTTGAGGAGAAGCCGAAGGGAGAGGGCGGATGGATCAACGGCGGATTCTTTGTGCTTTCTCCGGCGGTGCTGAGCGAAATTTCAGACGAAACCACCATGTTTGAGACGGAGCCGATGCGGGCACTGACCGCGAAAAAACAGGTTGAGGCGTTCTTTCACAGCGGCTTCTGGCAGGCGATGGACACGCTGCGGGAAAAGCAGAGGCTGGAAGATCTCTGGGCCAGCGGGAGGGCTCCGTGGAAGACGTGGTAAATCCGTGGCAGGGGCGACGGGTTTTCCTCACTGGCCACACCGGATTCAAGGGTGGGTGGCTCGCGCTTTGGCTGGCTNNCTTGAGGATGTTCGCGGCGATATTCGCGACGGTGCAAAGCTCGAACCTGCGATGACCGAGTTTGCGCCGGAGGTGGTATTCCATCTTGCTGCACAGCCGCTGGTGCGGCGTTCGTATGCCGATCCACTGGGAACTTATTCGACCAATGTGATGGGAACGGCGCATGTGCTGGAGGCCGTGCGGAAAACGTCGAGCGTGCGCGCGGTGGTTTGCGTGACGACGGACAAATGCTACGAGAATCAGGAGCGGGCCAGTCCGTACCGCGAATCGGACCCGCTCGGCGGGCATGATCCGTATTCGTCGAGCAAGGCATGCGCGGAGATTGTGAGTGCGGCCTATCGCAGTTCCTACTTCCCTACTGACCGGCTGGGCGAACACCATGTCGCGTTGGCAACTGCGCGAGCCGGCAATGTGATTGGCGGAGGAGACTGGTCGGAGGATCGGCTGATTCCGGACTTGATTCGCGGATTTCAGGCTGGGCAGACGGTGCTGATCCGGCGGCCAGACGCAATCCGACCGTGGCAGCATGTGCTCGATCCGCTACATGGATACATTCTGCTGGCCGAAGGGCTGCTCAAGCAGGAGACGCGGTATGCTTCGGCATTCAACTTCGGTCCCAGCGTGGCGGACTCGTGGATGGTGGAGCGAGTTGCGAACAAGCTTGCGGAGCTGTGGGGCGAAGGCGCTGGGTGGACACGCGACACGGAGCCGGGAGTGCACGAGAACCAATCATTGCGGCTCGATGCCGGCAAGGCTCGCAGAGAACTGGCGTGGCAACCGCGGTTGACGATTGAAACCGCTCTGGAATGGACAGTCAACTGGTATCGGAGTTGGCAGCAAGGTGCGGACATGCAGCAGGAGACGCTGGCTGAAATCGCAAGGTTTGGTCGCCTCAGCCCTTAATCGGTTGGCCCTTTCCCCAGCGCATCGCGGGCAATGGAAGCCATGATTGCGTAGCCGGCCTCATTGGGGTGGATCCCGTCTTCCGATAAGTCCCTCCGCATCATCCCGTCGGGGGCAATCATTGCATGGTTCAAATCAATATAGGTATAGCCGTGCTCAGCACAGTAGGGCTTCAGCCACTTGTTGATTTCCGAAATACCTGGCGCGAACAGCGTGATCATTTTTGGATCTTTGATTCTGTCGTTGTTCACCGGAAGGAGGGACGCGAAGACGGGACGAATCTTGTGAAGCGTTGCCAGCTCTGCCATCGACTGCAAGTTGCGCTCGATATCCGGTATGGGTGTGGGCACGGCGCTCGTTTCTCCCAGATCGTTGAGGCCCGCCAGGATCACCACGGAAGCCGGCTGCAATTCGAGCACATCCTGCCGGTAGCGAACGAGCATCTGACTCGTGGTTTGTGCATTGATCCCTCTGTTCAGGTACGGCTCGCCTGGAAATGAAGCACCCAGATTCCATAGATTGGTAATCGAATCGCCAAAGAAGACGATGCGATGAGGGTCCGGTGCAAGTGCTGAATTCGCGGCGCGATAGATCCCGAGCTGCCCGTAGTCCTGATAGAGAAGATCTTTGCGCGCAGCAATTCCAAAAGGGAAATGTTGCAATGAGTCAAATTCATCGCCGGCAAGGAACACTGCGCAGAAAACCGATGCAACGACGAATGACCTGCCCAAGCCGCGCCATTTGTCTGGGATTTGGAAGCGTTTCATCGCGTCACCTTTTCAATTATCAAGATTCCGGATTAAGTGCCGATCCGTGTTCAGGAATTGTCCAGCGCTCCTTGAGGTTGATGAAGGCCGACTCAAAGAAGCGGAAGCTGAGCCACGAAAGAAGCAGGGTGCAGGTTAAACCGAGCAGAAGCACGAATTCTTCGGCATGGTTCGCCACGAACTGAGATTGAGTTCCTACGGCGGCGACAACCATCCGGTAGATGCCGTGAAAGATGTCGTGAAAGACGTAGGCGCCGTAGCTAATGCGGCCTATCCAGCGAAGCGGGCGCAGACTGAGGAGGCGATAGATGGGGCTGGAAGGCTTGAGAGCGCAGACGATGATTGCGGCGGCAAACAGATCGACGAACGAGAGGCCCCAGGTAAACTTCCAGGCCCCGTAACCGTAGCCGGCGCGCCAATTCGGGTACGCTCGGAGAATACCAACGAAGAGAAAGAACGCCCCGATGAATGTGGCAAAAAGAGCGATGATGGCGCTGATTTCGAAAACCTTCCCGGTCCGCTGACCGCGCAAGAGGAGTGCCACGAGGCCTCCAACAAGCAAAGCGTCGAGCTGAAACGGAGTGGCGCGGTAGAGCAACTCGCCCTCCAGCATCCAGTTGGGAGCGTGGTCCTGGGCGACGATGCGCAAGAGAGGCGCCAGCACGACGACACTGGCGCATATCCAGAGAAGAGCGCGTCTGCTGCGTACGGAGAAGACCACCCACGGCCAGATGAGATAGAACTGTTCCTCAATACACAACGACCAGAAGTGGCCAAGGTAGAGAGTTAGCTGCGGAGCCAGCGGCGTTTTGAGCATGCCGTTCGAAGCCAACTGCAACGGGGTCCCGACTGACATGAAATCGGGGGAAACGAAGCGAAGGTAGTTGGCGAAATAGAGCGGCCACGCGAGCCAGTCAAGAGACCAGCGCCAATGAAAGATCGGCTCAAGCAGGAGGATTGCGAAGAAGACACCGTAATAGAGGGGAAAGATGCGCAGCGTGCGGCGGATATAAAAGTTGCGGGCACGGTGAGCATCGTTACGGGAGTCGAAGAGGATGCCGGTAATCAGAAAGCCGGAGAGGACAAAGAAGATGTTTACACCCGTCCAACCCCACGGGATGGAGTAGTAGTGCTGAAAGAACACCATGAGGAATGCGATGGCGCGGAGACCGTCAAGCGCGGGATAAAAGGCACGATTTTCGGGCATCGTGCGTTCGGTGTTGCCGGTGACGGGCAGGCTGGTGGGCATCAACGGGACCTTCGCTTTCGACGGCTCGTTCTGTGGGTTCCCCTGCACAGATTGGCTCGAATTCTAACATTCTTGAATGGTGGATCATCCTGAACGCCTGGCATGCCGAAGAAGCCGGCATGCTCGCGATTACTGGCGTAATACGACGCCATTCCTGTCAGCGGCAATCGAGAGCTCGAAAATCTTTATCAGCAACGACGGGGTTCAGGGTCCACACCCAGCCGGCTTTATCGTCCCACGCGGGATCGAAGTTGCGGACGACGAGGTACTGGATAGCGTATTTGCGGCATGTTGAGCGTGCCTGATCCGCGGATGCGCCGTGGAAGAGCGCACCGATGTCGGCAGCCATCGCTTTGCAACCGCTGGAATCGCCCCCCAATTCAGAGCCACACCCCATGCCGTCGTGCAGGATGGCCACCTGATGGTCGACCCCGAGCAAATCCGCAGCGGTCCAGAACGGATCTTCGTGCCTGGGATTGAATTGCACGATGGCATCGTTGGGAATCAGCGAGTCCAGTTGGGCGTAGCCGAGAGACGAGATGTATGCGTTGTGCGAGAAGCTGCGCTTCTCAGACGTGTGGGCCACGGTCATTTGCCACTCGACAAATGGGACACCGAAGCGCAGCATCAGCGCCTGGCAAAATGTGCCCATTGCGCCGATCACCAGCGCGAGAGCGGCTATCGATCGCAACCATTGCGGGGTGTTGTGAGGCAGGCCGGCCAAGTCAGCAGGCGCACTGGTTTTGCTGTCTGCGATTTTCCAACCCGTGACGACCTCGGACGCCAGAAGGAGCAAGGGAAACTGCACCAGCAGGGCTCCTCTCCAGCCGAAGTCGTTGGTATTTAGAATCCCTGAGCGGATCAGGGAGATGATGGGGAGCGTGGCGGCGCAGATGAAGAGAAGCGCGCGATGCGCGGGGCTGAGGGGGGTGCGTCCGCGCCAGGCGGGAACAAGGTAGATGAGGAAGACGGCGAAATAGAATCCCAGTTCGAGGGCATAACCCGGCACCAGAAGAATCAGCTTGGCAAGGTTAAGCGCGGCAAGGGAATGGCTCTCGGCAATGTGCTGAAAGAAGGGTGTCGCCAACAGGCCGCCAGGGGGAATCATTTCGCGAACGGCGAACGAGAACAGCGAACCGGAGCCACCTTCCACCTGCTGCGATGCGGGTTGCATCAGGTCCGCCAAGTAAGGGAGGAGCAGGACAATGGAGCCCGCGCCGCCGGCCGCGAGCAGCATTACAGGTCGAGGAGTGCGTTCAATGGCGATCTGCCACAGCGCCCAGAACAGCATCACCAGGAAGAAGGCAAAGGTTACATAAATCGAGAGACCAAAGGCGCTGGCCAGCGAAACGGCAATCAAGAGGATGGTTACGATACGGTTGTGCTCGCCGTCCCTGCCGCCCATCCAAGCCAGCAGAAATGCGAACATGCAGCACACCATGGCCACGACATGATGCGGGGCCCATAGAAGGGTATGAAGCCAACTGACGATGGCATCCTTTGACCATGCTTCGAGATCGCCAGTCGGCGCCCGATGAGAGTAGAAAACTCCCCAGAGTGCGACGCAGAGATCAAGGCCGGTGACCATGAGCAATGCGATGGCACGGAGAAACTGCTTGCGCAATCGGGCTCCGACCTCGAGGAGGTGTTTCAAGTAGAGGCCGATCAGAGCGGCAAGGACAAACCCCGCCCAGACAGTGCTGGCTATGAAAACAACACGCACGGAGAGATGCGACCTTTTAGCTACCGCGGCACAGACGACATACCAGAAGTAGTAATTGCGCATGGGGGCGGAATGCTTGTAGAAGTATTGCGGATTGACGGGTGGAACGCCGGTTCGCAGGACATCCTGGGTCCAGTTGACGCGATAGCTCTGATCGAGCATGGCGGTGTTCATGAATAGCTTGTGGTTGCCTTGAAGATCGACGAGCGAGAGAACCGCAACGACAATCCAGAGGACTGCCAGCACGGACGCCGCGCCGCCCAACGGATTCCAGCCGATATTCCATTTCCCGCGGGAACGCCGCAGATGGAGAGCTTCCCTGCCGACTACGACCAGCCAGAGCACAGTCGTGGCAACGAAGAATGCGACGACGGCAGTGAGCGAGAGAAACCTGCCGATCAGCACGGCGGCGATGGTGGAGACGGCCATGGACAGCGGCACACTCCAGAAGACACGCTCCACGATCGAGCGTCGCCGGAATCCGTGAAGATTGGTAAACCAGGCAGCGAGGTAGCCTGTGCACAGGCTTGCCGGCAGAAAGGCGAGGATGGCCAGGAGGCTGCCGATGATTTGCTGCGTGGTGATCGAGCCCGCGTTCAGAATCCTGACCTCCCAGAGCGAAACCAGAGTCAACATGCCCTTGCTTGATGCAAATCGAATTCCTCAGGAACCATGCTCGGTTCGGGCGTCAGGCTCCTGAGTTACTTTTCTTCCGCTGGCATGGAATCTTCTTACGTGAATGATTCCCCACTTATGCGCAACAAAGCTGCCTGTGGTGGCCAGCACTCCTAAACCGTATTCGACACTTCGCTTGAAGTTGATCGACGAGGCTTCTTTAAAGTATTTCGTCGGGCAGGATATCTCTCCGATGTTGAAGCCGAACATAACGGCCTGGGCGATCATCTGGTTATCGAAGACAAAATCGTCGGAGTTTTCGAGCAGGGGGAGAGTCTTGAGCAACTCGCGCGAGAAGGCGCGAAACCCGGTGTGATACTCCGACAGCTTCACTCCCAGAAACAGGTTCTGAAATGCGGTGAGGAAGCGGTTGGCGATGTACTTATAGAGGGGCATGCCGCCTCTGAGCGCGCCTCTTCCGAGAATGCGGGAGCCGAGGACCATGTCATAAACGCCGCTGGCCACCATGCCGGCCATAGCCGGAACCAGCAATGGCGTGTATTGGTAGTCAGGATGCACCATCACGACGATGTCGGCACCGGCGGCCAGGGCCTCGCGATAGCAGGTCTGCTGATTGCGCCCATAACCGTAATTGGCGTCGTGGACAAAGGTCAATACGCCAAGCTTTCTTGAGAGGGTCGCGGTCTGATCCTTGCTCGAATCGTCGACGAGGATTTTGATGTCGACGACGTCGGACAACTCCTGAACGGTCATTTCCAGAGTCTTTTCGGCGTTGTAGGCGGGCATCACAACCGCAATTCGTTTTCCGTTAATCATGAACACGCCTTCCGAGTGCGTTTGGTTCGATAGCTGGCTTGCAGATCAATCACTGCGAGGCGGAGGGTGAAGGTTCAGGCTGGGCGCAGCGGTAAGGAATTGCTCGTTGCCGGTCCGGCTGTTTCAACCATGGCATCGGGTTCTCGATAACATCTCAGCGTGTCCGGCCCGGGAAACCGCAGATACGCCCACAGATAGAAGATAGCCATTGCAAACAATGCGATCGGGGCGGGCCGCAAGATTGACACAGTCAGAATCTTTCCGAAGACACCGTCTGTTCCCACATGCAGTTTAGCAGCGAGCACGACCAGAATCGCCAATGGAATATCCGCAGTCAATAGAATCGCCGCGGTCGTCACCAGGAGCGCAATACGCGCGATCCGGCCACCCGCGCTCCACAACATTGCACAGGCGGGGATGGTGAGAAGGAGAAGTTTCGCGTCGTATGCACGATGATAGGTGACAAGAATGGTAAGAGGAATGACAGCCGCCAACGCGAGCAGTGCTCCCTGGTGCGAGAAGCGCGCTCTGAACGAGCGAACGGCCCACAGGAGAAGGAGCGCTCCACAGACCAGATAGCTGACCGGATTGTAGAGGCGCGGATCGTCTTTGAAGACGCTCACAGCTGCCTGGAGATCGACGATCATGTCGGGAGATCGGCTGGTCAGGGAATGAGGGCCGGGTTGATTGATGCCGCCCGGCGCCGAAATGGCAGAGAGATTGGAACGCCAGTCCTCAATCCAATGCGGCGCGACATGAGAGACCCACAGAAAGGCTGCCAGGCCGAAAAAAACGGGAATCAGAAGGGATTGAAGAGCACGCTTGCGAAGCATTTCACCCGCGAGAAGGAAATAGAGCCAAACGAGGCCCACGTCATGGGGCTTGATGGCGAGGCCGATTCCCAGGCAAAGAATGCCCGCCGGCACAAACCTGTTCTTGAGGAGGCACCACGCGGCTACCACGCAGAGGCTCACAACAATGCCCGCGGTATTGCCGCTGCTGAAGATGATTTCCGCGTTGGCAACCAGGATACAAACGAGAAAGAGGGAAACGCGTGGCGCATAGCCAGCTCCAAGATTCCAAGCCAGAAAAGCGGCGAGGGTAAAGAGCGCGGCGAGCAGAATCATCCAAAGCGCATGCGCGGCGCCATAGGGCAAAAGCGCGAAAGGGAGCAGGAAGATAAATGTGGTGGGCAGATTGACATACAAGGTCACCGACTCGTGGACAGCGTGTGACTGGGATGAATACGCCCCGCCTTCCGCGCGGTAAACCTTCTCCAATTCGGTTTGCTTGTATGGGTTCTGACTTTGCAGGAGGCATCGCGTCCCGTAATAGACGGCTTGAAAGCCGGACGACCCGTCAGCGGCGCGCGTAGAGAGCGCCAAACCCCACCAAATAGATATCCCGCAACAAAAGAGGAACAGAGCCAGACTAGTCCTGCGAGGGGTTGTCATGCTCTGCTTCACTCTCAAACCTTGATTTCCCGGAACACAAGCCAGTGCCGAGGGGAAAACATGGACGGCAATTATATGCGGGTCTAAAGGAAGGGGAGAGCTTGCGTCGGCAATTGGCTTGCCCAGCATAGCTCTCCCGCGAGAAACGATGGTGAAGAGTTTGACAACGAAGGCCTGCCTTGCCAGGGTTTAGATCGCGTTGTTATGAAGCTCGACGCTCAACGTGTCGAACGCGGTGCTAATACCGGTGGCTAAGGCTTTCATGCTGGCGGTCGCAGCGAATGCGATCAAAGCGACAACCAGTGCGTATTCGACCAGATCTTGCCCGTGGTCGAGTGTAATCAGGCGGCGCAGGCAAAGGAGAAGTTTCAGGTATTCAGGCCGCATCGGGCTGCCTCAACAAATCTATTGCTGGGAGTCGACCCTTGCTGGGGAGAGTACGTCCCGATGCTGGGGTGGACGTCGAGCTCTCCCACAAGGCGCGAAGTTAGGGGACATAGTTCGCTTGCCGGTCACCCGGCAAGGACTAGACCGAGGTGGACAGCGTGGTGCTGATGGTGTTGAAGGCGGTGTTGAGGCCCTTGGCCAGAGCGTTCATGCCGGCAACTGCGCCGAAAGCGATGAGAGCAACGACCAACGCATATTCCACGAGATCCTGACCTTCTTCACGGCTCGCCAGGTCCTGGAACTTAACATACATCTTCAGAAGCAGATTGTTCATTTGAATCTCCCTAGGTTGATTTTTTCCGGCTATAGACCGGAACACCCTCAATACAGCAAGTGGTGTGCCAATCTGGAAGCTGGACATTTCTTCTTATAACTCAATAACTTGGCGGAATCAACAATAAAGTGCGGCCGAGTGGGGTGTAAACATTTGTATACAGCATGCGGTGGGAAGACCGGGCTCGTATACATGACCGAAAAGTGTATTACCGTGGCGCAAAAGTGGGATGGCGGGATAGCGGAATCTCTGCAGCCGGTTCGGATCGACACCGGTTGATTTGGCAGTTAGTAAGTCCATTTGCTTTGACGTATAAGTGGAGTTGAAGGCTGCAAGCAACTTGAGGTTTATTTTCAATGGTTCCATGCGGCAAATCTTGACGCAGTCAGTTGTTCATGTATTGTGTACCTAGACAAGTTTCCTTCAACTCAGCATATTGAATCGGGAGCCCGATCAGCGGATGGCCGCGATCGAGGAGATGGCATGGACAGCGGGAATCGACCGGCTGAGGCGGGACGCGGGAGTAAGTCATTTTCGGTATGGTTCGGCAAAATCCTCGGTCCGATGCCTGGGCTGAAGGAGATCAACCTGGCCTGCTGGGTTTTGGCAGGAGCCATATTCCTTACGCGATTTTGCATTCCAGTCTGGATTCAGTTCAAAGCCGGAATAATTTCAATCCCCCTGCAGCCGAATGACTTCGTCTATTTCTATGGAATCGGTCATATTGTGAAGGACTATCCAGCCGCAAGTCTCTACGATTACGGCCTGCAACAAAAGACATTCAACGCGATTTACTCCGCTCCCAGCTATGTTTACGGGCCCAGCCCATATCCGCCATTCGTGGGCCTGTTCTTCAGTCTCTTTGCGCGGGTTTCATTTCGCGTGGCTTTCTTCCTTTGGACTGCCTGCTCGTTGATTCTCTACATGGTGGGGATTACCGCCGCTGCGAGAGGCGCCTGGTCCGGAGATAGGATTAAAGTCTCGTTGATCCTCTGCCTGTCTTTGGCGTTCTATCCGTTTTTCTGGGGCATCTTCGTGAATGGTCAACTGAGCGCCATCGCAGTTTGTTCGGTGGGGATTGCCATTTATCTGGAGAGGCATTCCAGACTGATGCTGAGCGGTTTGGCGCTCTCAATGCTGGCGTATAAGCCGACACTGCTGCTGCTGTTTGTTCCCATGCTGCTGCTGACGCGCAGATTTCGCACGCTGGCCGGGTTCATGACCGGCATCGCCGCCCTCGCATTGGTGTCAACGGGTTTCGGTGGAATCCAGATCTGGCAAGTCTACTCGCGGTTCCTCGCCTTGTTCGGCCGAGTGGCCGGCCTTGAGGGCCAAAGGACTGTTCAACTCTGGAAGTTCATCGACATCGGCTCATGCCTGCAGGCGGTTGACGGCGGCCGGTCCGGGTTGGGTGTGGCCTTGATGATCGCCGTAGTCACGATCATTGCGGGAGGGCTTGCCGTGCTGCTGTGGAAGTCTGCCAGAGGCGGCGGACCCCAACAAACTCTGGCCTGGGCTGCAACACTTACCTGGACCCTGCTCTTGAATGTCTATGTCCCGATGTATGACTCCATCCTGGTTGCGGTCGCCGTGGTACTGACTCTCGGCGCGGTGAAGGAAATGCATTGGAGCGCTGGCACGCGCTGGACAGCGTTCATGTCCTTCTTGATTTTTGCGGCATCGTGGGTGACTCTTCCGATCGCGATGAAGCATGGAATTCAATTGCTGTCGCTCGCGCTGGCGGTTCTTGGATTTGCGCAGCTCTATCTTCTGTATCGAATGAACCGAGCACCAGCGATGTTGGAGGCTCGGTGACAGGTAGCGGAGCGAACTCCGCGCCGCGCTTGAGCATGGAGAAGAAACGCACCAGTGTCCATACAGCAGGGTAGAATGTCGTTCATGGCAAGCGGAGCGGGGATTCCCGCAGCGAAGGCAAACCCCGATATTGTTGAAATGGCGATCGCCCTGGTAAGCGGGCTGGCGCTTGCGTTGGTCTCGATATTTATTTGCGCTGCGCCGCTGACAAACCACATTTCAGGGGCGCGCGATTTTGTTGTGTATTGGGCGACCGGCCAGCAGCTTGTTCATCACGCCAATCCCTTTGACGCAGAGGCCATGACGCGGATCGAGCATGGCGCGGGGCTTCCCGATGCATACACAGTGGGCTTCATGCGCAACCCGCCGTGGAGCCTGCCACTCGCCATGCCGTTGGGGTTCCTGCCGCTGCGCCTGGCGACGCTGCTTTGGTCCCTCGTTCTGCTCGGCTGCCTGCTGTACTCGGTGCATTTGCTCTGGATTATGCATGGACGGCCCGCAAACCAGTTGCACTGGCTTGGGCTTTCGTTCGGACCGGCGCTTCTGTGCCTGATGATGGGCCAGACTTCCCTTTTTCCCCTCCTGGGGTTCGTGCTGTTTCTGCGACTGCATCGCGCGCGTCCCTTTCTGGCCGGCGCCTCGCTTTGGCTGTGCATGCTGAAGCCTCACCTGTTTCTGCCCTTCGGCGTTGTCCTGCTGGCGTGGATCGTTGTGACCAGGAGCTACAAGCTGCTGGCAGGTACCGTCGTTGCCATGGCCGCGAGTTGCGCGCTCGTCTATTGCATTGACCCAATGGCATTCAGCCAATACATGCATATGATCCGCACGGTGGGAGTCGAGGCGGAATTCATTCCCTGCCTCAGTATTGTGCTGCGGTTCTGGATCAGCGAGAAGACGATGTGGATTCAGTACGTGGCGCCGGCTTTGGCCTGCTCGTGGGCGCTGATCTATTACTGGCGCCGCCGCCACCGCTGGGACTGGTTGAATGAGGGCGGGATGCTGATGGTGGTTTCGATCTTCGCGGCGCCGTATTGTTTTCTTTACGACCAGGGGCTGGTCATACCCGGCTTGCTCGATGGCGCATATCGTACACGGTCCCGCACGCTGCTGGTGATTCTCGCGCTTTCCAGTATCGTGGTGGAGGCTGAATTGATCTGCGGCGTCAAGATACACTCGGCCCAGTTTCTTTGGACCGCGGCAGCCTGGCTGGCGTGGTATCTGCTCGCAATCGGATTCAAGAAAACAAGCGCGGAGGAGCCTGAAAAGCACGCGGCAGTTACTGCCCCGGTGCTTCCATAGCAGCCGGCCGCCTGCCCGCATTGGACCATCCCGCGACCTTCGTCTAGAGTGTTAGAAATGCATAACTCCCGCAGCGGAATCAGCTCGCTTATCCGGTTGGATTCTATACGGGCCAAACGACCGGAGCAGCCTTCTCGCGTGCGAGCCGGCGGCCGATTGAACAGCCGCAGCGGCATCGGAAGAAAGCAGAGAGGATCGTGATGACAAAAGCGCGGCTCGACGGTCTTTATCTGCTGCTTTTGGGAGGCATGATTTTTCTCATGCTTGGCGCCATTCTTGAGAGGGGTAACCCGGCGCCGATGTCGGATTTCAAGGCAATCTATTACGGGGCGCGCTGCGTTCTTCAACATAGCAATCCTTACCAGGATGGAGAAATCCTCCGCATGTATGAGGCCGACGGAGGGCAATTCCCATCGGACCCGATCCTTGCCCGATCGGCGCGCAGGGCAATCGTCGTCTGTATCAATCTGCCGACAGCGCTTTTCCTTGTTGCTCCCCTTGCCATTCTGTCGTGGGGCCACGCCTATGTGGTGTGGATGATCCTCATGGCTGGAAGCCTGATGTTTGCCTCGTTCCTGATGTGGGACCTCGGGGCCGACTATGCGCCGGCGGTCGCAGGCGTCTTGATCGCGTTTGTTCTGGCCAACAGCGAAGTGCTGGTGATTATCGGCAACGCGGCGGGAATTGTGATCAGCCTTTGCCTGATTGCCGTCTGGTGCTTCATCAAGAATCGTTTTGTTGCGGTCGGCGTGGTGTGCCTCGCAATCAGCCTGGCCTTCAAGCCTCATGACGGGGGACTCGTCTGGCTTTATTTCCTGCTGGCTGGAGGCGCATACCGAAAGAGTGCGCTCAAATCTCTCGGACTCGCCGCGGTCCTGAGCCTGCTGGCCGTTCTGTGGGTGTCGCAGGTAGCGCCGCATTGGATGCAGGAACTGCACTCCAATCTGGCTGCAACCTCGGCGCGCGGCGATTTGAACGACCCTGGACCCTCATCGATGGGCGCTCATACCCTTGGCATGGTGATCAGCCTGCAAACGGTCGTCAGCCTTTTCAGAGACGATGCGAGCTTCTACAACCCAGTGTCTTACCTGATCGGCGGAGCGCCGATCCTGGTTTGGATTGTGGTCACGCTGCGGTCGCGCTTCTCGCCGGAGAGAGCCTGGCTGGCGCTCGCGGCAATCGCAGCGATCTCCATGCTGCCTGTCTATCATCGGATTTACGATTCCAAGCTTCTGCTGCTCACGGTTCCCGCTTGCGCCATGCTGTGGTCTGAAGGCCGCATGCTTGGGCGGCTCGCGCTCCTGGTGAATGCCGCGGCATTCGTGCTTACCGGAGATCTTCCCTGGGCGCTTGTCTTCGGCGTGATCAGCCACCTGCGCCCGACCACGCCGTGGCTGTCAGGGTGGGTGCTGACGGCCATCGTGGTGTTCCCTGCCCCAACCATACTGCTGATCATGAGTGCTTTCTATCTGTGGGTTTATGCATCGCGCAGGGAGGCTAAAGATGAAAAAGGCCAGGCTTGACGGTCTGTATCTTTTCTTGCTGGGAAGCCTGGTGCTTGTATTGCTGGGCTCTGTGCTATCGAATGGCTCCTCCGTCGCAATGGTCGATTTCAGAGTCGTCTACTATCCCGCGCGGTGCCTCATTCAACATTGCGATCCGTATAACGAAAGCGCGGTCCTTCAGGTAGCTGGCGCAGAGGGGGGAACGCGACCGGGAGATGTAACTCACGCTAACCACTTCGCACGTTATCTGTATTTGCCGACCGCATTCTTTCTCACGGTTCCCTTCGCGATGCTGCCATGGGGTCTGGCACACACGTTGTGGATGGGACTCATCGCGGGCGGACTGATTCTTGCCGCTTTTCTCATGTGGGATCTCGGGGCTGACTCGTCGCCGGTGGTCTGTGGGGCACTTATTGGTTTTTTTCTCGCCAACTGCGAGTTACTGATTGTTCTTGGCAATATGGCCGGCGTTGCGATCGGTCTTTGCGTTGTTGCCGTCTGGTGCTTTCTTCGAGAGCGATATGTGGCGGCCGGCATATTCTGCCTTGCGATCAGCCTGGCAATCAAGCCGCACGATTCGGGCCTGGTCTGGCTTTACTTCTTATTGGCAGGCGGAATCTACCGGAGACGCGCACTGCAAACCCTCATGGTGACAGTCGCCCTGAGTCTGCCCGGGTTACTGTGGACATGGGTGATATCGCCCCATTGGATCGAGGAGCTTCACTCCAATATCCTGGCATTTGCGGAACGCGGCGGACTCACCGACCCCGGACAAGCTTCAGCGGGCTGGCACGGCCTGGGCATGATGATTAATCTGCAAACGGTGGTGAGCGCCTTCTGGAACGACCCAGGCATCTACAATCCAGTCACCTACCTGATCTGTGCACCGCCCATCCTGGTATGGGCATTCGTCACTCTGAAAACTCGATCGTCGCAGGCACGGGCGGCGCTGGCGCTCGCGTCCATTGCAGCTCTCTCCATGCTGCCTATCTATCATCATCAATATGACGCCAAGCTCTTGCTTCTCACGGTTCCCGCCTGCGCCCTGCTGTGGGCTGAACGAGGCATTGCCGGCTGGCTCGCACTTCTTCTGAACGCAGCGGCATTCGTTTTGATCGGGGATATTTCGTGGTTAGCGATTCTCGGCGCCATCAACAAGTTGTTTCCGCCGGGGAATGGATTTGGCGGGCAGATACTGATCAATGTGCAGATCTTCTCTGCCCCACTGATCCTTTTGATCATGGGAGTTTTCTATCTGTGGGTCTATGTGTCACGGAGTTTCGCTTCCGATTCACCGCCAGAGCGGAGCCAAGCGACGAGCTAGGGCCGGATGATCAATCGGTCTTCACAATCTATTCGGCTCGAGTCTCCATGCCCGCTGAGCCCTCATTCGGCAACGGGACAGGCGAGAACTCAAGTGCATCGCCGCATTCGGTGTGAGTATTGCGGATGGTGCCGGCGGGAAGCTCCAGGATGGAGTGCGCGGACAGGCAGGCAGAGAGCCGCCAGGCGGGCACGGCGCTCCTGAGCTTCCTGATTTGCTTCTTGCGGTCCAGATAGACAAGGTCGATGGGAAACCGCATGAAGAAAGTGTGCACGGACTCGCACGGGATGATCCACAGACCCTCTCCGGGAGCGAGATGCTTGCGCCCCAGCAGGCCTTTGTTGCGTTTTTCGCCGCTATCGGCCACCTCCATGCATGTAGCAAGAATAGTGTGGCGCGTGAGATTGGAAACCCGCAGGCGAACTTCCGGGGGAATGTTGCGGCGCCGAGAAAGGCGATCACGCACTGCCGTTCTTATCCTGGTAAGCGGATTCATCCGGTTGCCTCGAAACCTCTCGCCTGTCTCGAACGGAAATCTCAGGCGGGTATCATTTCTAGCTTGAGACACTTTGAAGGGCGCAGACAACGCGCCCTTCAAGAGATAGCCGAGAATTCCAGGTTTTTGCCTGTACAGCAGCCCTGCTGCCTGTTAAGACAGCCGGAATGCTTATGCCTACTGCGGCGGAGCGCTCGACGCGGCACTGGCCCCGCTGCCCGATGAGGCGCCAAAGGTTCCAGAACCACTTTCAATGATCAACGGCCTCTCGGGTCTCATGCTGTCAATCAGCTTCTCGACGGGAAGGGATGGCGGTGCGGGCGCCGGGGTGTTAGCGGCGGTCTTTGCGTCAGGATTGTTCATTGGGATGCCGGAGTTAGGCGGCAGGAACTTTCCTGGGTACTTTGGCTCGGGCAGGGTTGCCCCGGCTTCGATGGGCGTCACGATCTCCGGCGTCACAATCACGATCAGCTCAGTGCTGACCTTGGTTTTCTGCATCGATTGGAAAAACTTGCCCAGGATCGGAATATCTCCCAGGAAAGGGATTTTCATGAAGGTTTCGTTGTCGGTGTCGTCCAGCAGTCCGCCGATAGCAAAACTTTGACCATCTGCCAATTCGACCTCGGTGTTCACCCTCCGGGTGTCTATGCCGGGCACATCGAATCCCGATATCTCGATGCCATTGGTGAAGTCAAGTGTGCTGACTTCCGGGGCTACCTGAAGCCGGATGGTTCCGCGGGGAGTAATGGTCGGAATGAAATTGAGCCGAACGCCATACTCCTTGAACTGGATGGTAACTGCTCCGCCGACCGCGGAAGAAGAGCCCTGAACCTGCGGATACGGATACTCTCCGCCGGCCAGGAAGCTGGCTTCCTTGCCGTTCGCGGCAATGATATTGGGCTGCGCAAGAACTTCAGCCAACTGTCTCTGCTCAAGGGCCTGCAAGGTCGCGCCGAGATTCAGGCCGGGCAAGAACGCAAACAGATTCAACTGATTCGAAATGGTCGGCGCCACCGCCGAAGTACCTCCTGTGGGAAGGTTAAGCCCTGGCGGCGAGAATTGGCCGGTGGTGACTGCGCCGATCGTGTTTCCGAACCCGCTGCTGAACAGGTTGATGCCCAATTGAGTCTCTTTGGTGCGGTCGACGCTTTCAAAGCGAACCTTGAGCAGGATTTGCGGGTCTGCCGGTGGCACATCGACGTTGAGCAGGTTGACAACTTTTCCGCCCGTGGAGGCAATCTTTTCCGCGCGCGCGGAGTTATTGAGATTCTTGACCGTGCCGCGCAGGAAGATGATGCCGTTGTCGGAGGTGACCTTGAGAGCTTGTCCGGGGAGCTCGGCTCTAAGTTCGCGGCGAATGCCTTCGAGGCTGTCGTCCAATCCAGTCGTACTCGCCCGCACCGTCACATTGAAGAACTGACGGCCACCCTTGACATCCCAGATAATGAGGCTGGTTTCTCCAGCAGTCTTGCCGGTTACCATGACCTCGGTCGGGTTGAGCGCTTGAACTTCGGCCACCTCAGCCAGCCCAAGTGCTACGCGGGCGATCGGCTGAGCGGTATCCACCAGTACCATTTTTCCAACGGCAACTGAAAGCTCATTCGCCGAGTCCTGAAGGGAAGCTCCTGCCTGAGCCGCCGGCGCCAGTGCCGGAGAAGTTTGAGCCTGCAGGCCCGACACAGCGCAGAGGAAAACACACAATGCGCTGAGAGAAGCGATGTTGATTCCAGCTTTCGATCTCACTGCGTTCCCCCGGGAGTACCGAATTTTGCTTCACTCCGTTTGTTACCGTTAATGACTTCGATTGAAAAGGCCGGGGGGGCTTTCACGACCTTTGGCTTTGCCGCGACTTTCACGACCTTGGGCGGCGCCTGGCCCGCAAAGAGGTTGACCATGGCGGTACCGGGAACCTGGTTGATCGTGGTATCGAGCGGGTTCCGCAACACAAGCTGGATTTTTGTCTGGTTGCTCGCCAGGCTCAGCGTTTCGGCCTGCTCCGGCGTCACGAGCAGGTTAACGACTTGAACCGGATGCGGTTTGCCCTCGGCGTCCTTTTGAATATCCTGACCGGCCGACAAAACCTGAATGTTTTGCAGCAGCGTCTGGGTCAATGTGCCGGTTTCCAGGTTGCGAGCCTGATCTCCCGGGGGATTGCCCGAGATGAGAACGTCCACGCGCATTCCCGGAGTGACGAAGCCGGCCACGCCCACGACATCGTCGACCTTGACTGCGGTCGCTCGCATCCCCTGAGGAATGGTGGCTGCCAATCCACCGCCTGAACCAACCGCGGCAAGGCGGTTTTCGTTAATCGGCTCGCCCGCATAGATGTCGGAGATCACGCCCCGGCCAATCGCATTTTCCGGCCGAAGCAGAACGCCCTTGGGCAGCGCTCCGTTGATCTCGATGGTGGACAGGTTAGCCGCAGTGAGAACCGCTCCGAGTTTGATGTCGGTGGCAGCCGCAACCACTTTCGTGGAGGGCACCGGTTTGGCCTGGTTCAATTGCTTGCCCACGAGCCGCCATACGAGGAAGCCGCATGCCGAGGCAATCACGAAAGCCAGGAGGAGAATCGTAAGTAGTCTTCGGTTCATAGAAAGCCTGTTTGAACTGGTAACCTGGCCAGTTCATCCTTGCTGGCCCTTGGGTCGATTGCAAGACCCATGAGTCGAGTTTAGGTTCCGCGCTGGACCCTGAGGGTAGCGTAAACAGAGAGTCAAGCAAGGGCTAGCGTGTGACCAGTGTACACTTTTTTCCTTACTGTCCACACAAATAAGTCACGAAGGCTGAATCAAATGCAAGAGGTATCAAGAGAGCTATGAGCACCCAGACCTAACGAGCGCAAAACAAGATTACTTATTGATTACTAACGGGGGATGGAGCTTCATTCATGCCGTCTTTGCAGAGTGTGTATAGAATGGGATCACTATCCATTTTCCAGACGATTCCGCATAGGGAGTTCAGCCGATCATGAGGTCTTCCCAAACGATCACGCTGTTTTCGGAACGACCCGAGCTGGGCCGGAAGTCGCCTTCGTTTGCTGTATCGATTCTGGTGCACGGAGCGGTTATCGCTCTGGTAGCGTATGGCCTCCTGCACCCGCCGCCATTGAGGAATCGCATACTCGACGAGCGATTGACCGTACGCAACCTGGAGCTGCATTTGCCCGAGCCGGCGAGGCAGCATCCAGCCAGCGGCTCAGACTCTCCCAGCCCTTATCCCAACGCGAAGAAGATTCCCGAGGGTGTGAGTTCCGCCCAACAGGAAGCAGTGCTGCGGCAGGCCACGGAAGCACCGGTTGCACACCAGACATTACTGCAGCCGAAACTCAAGAACCTTCTGAAACTCCCGCAGGATATTCCGCTTCCGACCGTCGTCCTCTGGTCGCCCGAGCAATTACCGGTAAAGAGCATCATTCCGCCCCCACCGGTAAAGCTAACTGCCGCTCAGGTTCTTGCTTCACCCGTACTACCCAATCGAGAGGCGAGGCTGGCTGACGTTCGTATCTCGGCCACCGATCTGTCTCAGCAGAAGATTCCCATTCTACCCAGCACAACATCTCCGGTGGTTGTGAAGGGACCGGAGCTTCCGCAAGCGGTGCCAACCACCAGCTCGGTGTCATCGGCGCAACCGACTCCTACCGCGGTGGTATCTATCTCCGATGTGCGCATGACGGAAGGGAAAGTTATCCTTCCACCGGCGAACGCAAGCTCCTCCGATTCCGCTCCTGGAATGCTGATGCAGGGACAGGGAAATGCCTCCGCGCGCACTAACATCAGCACCAGCCCGAACGGCAGCGGTGGAACAATGACAGTGGGGACGGGGACAGGCAATGCGAAAGGCGCGACAGCTCCCGCCGGAGCCGCAGCCAATGGAACGGGCGCAAAGATCTGGCCAACTCCCGGCAACGGAACTGGAAACGGGAACGACACGGGGACCGCGAAGGAGTCAGATACGGATGAAGGCCCGGCAGCGCGGCCCGCAACTACGCATATTACTCTGCCCAGGACCGGCCAGTTTAGTTCGGTGGTAGTGGGAGTTTCGCTGGAGGATAAGTATCCCGAGACTGCGAGGTTATGGGGCGGCAGGATGGCCTACACGGTTTACCTGCATGTAGGTCTTGCCAAGAGCTGGATCTTCCAGTACTCGCTTCCCCGCTCCGACGATGCGGCATCGGGGGGTAACACGGCGCACCTGGAGGCGCCGTGGGCCTATAGCATTGTGCGGCCTAACATTGCTTCGGAAGACTTGAATGCCGATGCACTTATCATTCATGGCTTTGTGAATACGGACGGCCGTTTCGAGCAACTTAAAATCGTCTTCCCGCCGGAGTTTCCCCAGTCTAGATTCGTGCTGGATTCGCTGGCTCAGTGGGAGTTTCGGGCCGCGCTACAAGGTGGCCAGCCGAAGCGGGTAGAAGTGATGCTGATTATTCCTGACATCGAGTAACAAAAAAACCGGCGGGCTCGATGAACAAGCCCGCCGGTTGCGATGCCTTGAGTTATGCCGGAGTCTACGTGGCAGTGTTGGGAATCAACCGCGGCTTGGTAAAGCTGGCCGCGATTGCCGAGAAGATGTCGGCTATCTGAGTTTCCGGATTCGACGCCGACTGGCAACTGGTACTGACTCCGGAACCGCTTTGAAGATAGTCGGAGTAGAAAGTGCTCGAGCCGGTGGCAATAGAGGAGGCAATATTCTCCATCGTGATGCACGGCGTAAGCGCCGAAGCCGACGAGAAAGATGCGTTCAGAGGCACAAGGAGGTTAGACCCGGTGGCCGTCATCGTGACATCGGTAAAGTCGTCGGCGTGGCTTCCGGAGCCGCATCCCGACTGCTCCGAGCCATAGGCGACCGCGTAGACCGTGGTTCCCGCCTTTGTGGCGGCCTGGGCAGCCAGAATTGCCTGCTGGCATTCATCGAAGAAGTCAGGATACAGACCGGAGACCGACCCGGTGGCTTCCGAGGTTGGGGTCGTGTAATGGGCAGCTACATATGCGCTCGTGTTCGGAGTGCTTTTCAACGTGTCGTACCCGGTTGGATATCCCGTGCCGGTCACAATTGTGGACTTCGTGGAAGTGTTGGCCGACGGCGTCTGCGAGAGAGAACCCTGCGGAAAATAAATCCACTGGGTGTTCGCCTGTCCGTCGCTGAGCAGGATGATCGCGTTCTGCGAGTTCGTATTGCCGGGCACGGCTTGCTCGGCGAGCAATGCCGACTGCGCCGCATAGAGTACGGCCGCGTAGTAGGTGATGCCCTCGCCGACGTTCACGGTGTTGACGATGGAGTTGGAAGTGCCGGTACCCGTAGCGCCGTTCAGAGCAATACCGTTTGGGGAGACGGGCAAGCAGCCGACCGTTCCTCCGTTGCCGCCATTTCCCACCGCCTTCACGATGGAGGAACTGGGATTCAGATTCCCCGTGGATGGGGAGTTGGCTTGGTAGTAGTCGCTCACAAAGCCATTGGCGTCCGCATCGCTCGCTCCGTATGTGACCTCATAGCTCGCAGACCATTTGGTCCCGTTTGGATAGGCGTATGTGAGCGGCGTGTAGCCCGTGACTCCGGGAGTTGGAAGGGTCAGCACCTGATACGGCAAAGGCTCAGTATAGGTTGTGCCGCTGCAAGCGTTGGCCACCGGGAGATCCGTCGTGATGATGTTGGGGAATGTCCAAAGGCTGACGTGGAAGTTTGCGTCCGCGTTGGTGCAGGTGGTCTGGCCAAATTGGCACGGGTTGATGGATCCCAGCAGCGTCTGAATTCCCTGCAGCGCGCACTGGAATTCCGTGGGGCTGCCGGTACAGTTGGAGTCGGTGGTGGACATCGACCCCGAAGCATCTTCAATGATGGCTACATTCCAATTATTCGCAACGCTATTCATCGTCGCCGTCGCCTCGGCTTTGACTGTCAGCGTAGGAACGCCGAAGAACCTCATGAAGAATGTGTTGATGGTGTTCGTCTGGTAGGCGTGGACAGCGTTTTTGGGCGAACTGGTTCCGCAGGTTTCACCATTCGGCTCGAGCAGGTTCAGGCAAACCGGCGTGATGACGGTCGCGACAGTGCCCGTTTCCCGCAGCGTGCTGCTGGAGTTCGTTTCTCCGGCCGAGGCACTATACTGGTTTCCGAAAGCGGTTGCGTCGCCGCTTCCTGAAGACAAGTACACCTCGCCAGCCGCGGCCAGGGCCGCCGCATTGGCGGTGTTCTGAAGGTTTGCGTTATCGGCATAGGCCAAGCCGCCGTCAATAACGAGGCCGGCCATGGCAACCAAAGAGAGAAATCCCAAAACGACCCAGATAAGCACCTGCCCGCTCTGGTTATTGAGGAACTTTTCGGTAAAGGACGACTTAGAAATCATTTTCATTGCGTTGACCTCGATGGTTTTGCGTTAGTACTCAAACTCCGATTCAGTACTCCAACTCCGATACTGTTGCCGCAAGCTGGCAGGTTGGTGCAAAGTTTCTTCCGTAAACACCGATAGTGCAAGGATAGGTCGCGGAAACCGAGACGGATTTCCCCGAGCTCGCACCATACGTGGTCCCCAAGTCTGTGGCGCAGGCGGTTTCTCCTTTTGTAGAAGCTGTCCCATTGACCGTGACCGTCAGGCCGGCGCCCAAGTTTGTTGCGTTGAAGTTCGGCGCCGCTTCCTTCAGCGCCCCATACGCTGTGGCACAAGGATCTGTACTGGACCCGCGGCTGACCGCGACCAACTGCGCCGCCGACCCCACGGCACTTTGCAGTGTCATTTCATTGATGTACGCGATTCCGAATGTGAAAATGCCCGTGAGCAGAATCAGCAACAACGGGAGCGCAATGGCGATCTCAACCAGTGCCTGCCCCTCGTTGCGGGAGCGAAGGAAAGCGCCGACCCTGGCCACTCGCGACCGGGTCTGGACACGCACACCTTTGGAGTCCGCGGGAGGCTTACCCCCTTGAGCGGAGATCCTGGCTTGTCGCCCAAAACCATTTCGTGCAGACATATTGTTCCCCTTCATCTACTGTTCACTGAATAGTCCGACTCCACAATCCCTCGTTAGCGTCAAATTGACCCGCCAATCGTAATGACACCATATTACCATAGATTGATATTGTGGTTACTTTTGGTACAAACTCTCGAGAATGTGGGAGATTCAGCCCTTTTTCAGAAGTCTCAGGAACCTTTCCAGCTCTTTTCTGTTGACCCCGTCAACGAGAGCGTTTCTTCCCTGCTCGGGGGTCAGGGAGCTTTTCATCACGAATTGGAGGCCTACGCCGTCATTTCCCCAGCGGACCGCGCGGGAATGCACAGAGATGGAGCGCTCGGCGGATTCATCTCCGAGGTCTGTCCGTTGCAGGGTCATGAGGACCAGGGTGCCGGGGTACCAGCGCTCTTCGGTGACCACATAGAGGCCGGTGGAACTGATGTCCTTGATGTTGCGCGCCTGGGGAGCGGCGCCGGTCCAATAATATGCAGCCAGGCCGGAGGCCGGTATCCGAGGCGCCTTCCTGGGATCGGGAGACCACCAGCGTTCCAGCCAGTGCTTGGGCGGCTTGACGTCGGTCATACCCGGTTCGATCAGCTCCATTTCATGCGGCTTTTCGGGATTCAGGTCGATCTCGACTTCGTCGGAGCGGGGCTTTAGCTGCAAGACTCCCGGGCCACCGCTCCACAGCGGTTTTTCTCTCAGGAGCACCGCGCCTTGCACGGCTCCGGTGATGCTGGAACTGGAGAATCCTTCGAGGCGGCGCTCCATTTCATCGGCGGGGCAGAGCATGAGCTGATCGCCGGTCTGGGTCTGGGACGAATAGATCGAGTGGGTGGGCAGCGCCAGGACGCTGGCGGGCTGGGGGCTCAATGGGGTGATGCGAAATGTCGGGAACGACTCGACCAGGTCGGTAACCCGGCAATCCTCGTCCAGATAGATGAGATCGAGCGGGGCGCTGACGCCTGAATCCGGGATGCCCCGGAACGGATTCATCCAGAGGCCCTCGCCGGACTGCAATGCAAGCGTCAACAGCATGTCTTTGAGGCTCGCGTAGGGAACGTCGGCCGCGGTGACCTCCAGGCCGAGAAAGCACTCGCGAGTTTGGTTGTACGCGCAAACCTTTTGTGAATCCATAAAGCCTCCCGCCCGCGGCGGTTACCCGGCAACCGGGTGTTGTGAGGGCATCCCAGTTGTCAATTCGACATCGGTGCAGCCGGTGAAAGCTACGAACCAGCATCTCAGACGGCGATCGCCGGGTTTAAAAATGCATACCCAATGCAGGCCGCGGTGCGGTGCCCAGTTGGGCCGCGCAAGGGCGTACGCCACCTACTTCCCCTGCCGAGAGCATCTCCCAGAGACAATCAATGCCAGTGGGCAGCCATTTTGGGCAGATGGGACTATCGAATCTGGCCGAGGGCAACCGCGCACCTGCGCGGCTCCTCCGGCGCTTTTGCAAATCCCGTACTACTTGACCCTGGTTCGGCGGCGCTGAATCAGAATGATCAGTACGATGACAAACAACACTCCGGCGACGATTTGGATAATCGTAGTGCTATCCATGGAAAACTCCCCTTTCGGTGAACAAGCTGCTATTTCCGCTTCCGAGTCATGACAGAACGCGAGCGACACGCGCCGGGCAAAGCGGCGGTGTTCCCGATTCTGTTCAACGCGGCACTTGTCAGCGGAATCCCTGGCCTTTGCAAGGCGCCGCTGAAAACTTCTCCGCCAGACCCGCTATTTAACGCGGGTGCGACGGCGCTGAATCAGAACGATCAACACGACGACAAATAAGACGCCGGCGACAATCTGAATAATGGTAGTACTGTCCATTCTGCCAACTCCTTTCACTTAGCCCCGAACGTGGATGAGAACGAATCGACCATGATAATGATCGCAGGCCCCAGAGTAACCAGGAAGAGCGAGGGAAAGATGAAAAAGACAAGCGGAAAGATCAATTTAATGGTGGTCTTTGCCGCCGCTTCTTCAACCTGCTGCACGCGCTGGGTTCTCAGGGTATCGGAATGAACGCGCAATGTCTTGGCGATGCTGGTTCCAAACTGTTCCGACTGAACCAGCATGTTGACCAGGCTTCGAATGCTGTCCTCGCCGGTGCGCTCCGCGAGGTTTTTCCAGGCTTCAGAACGGGCGCGCCCGGCGCGCTGCTCCAGGACGACGATATTCAATTCGTCGCACAACTCGGGCTGCGCCAGAGCCAATTCAACTGAAGTGCGCGCGGTCGCCTGGTCCAGGCTGAGTCCGGCCTCAACGCAGATGATCAGCAGATCGAGGACGTCCGGCAGCCCTCGCCGCATCCGTTTCTGGCGGCCCTTGATCCGCGCGCCCAGCCAGAAGTCCGGGATCAGGAACCCGAGGCCAAGGCACAGCAAATAGATGAAGGGGCCGATGAGGTGCGCCAGTCCGCTGACTAAGGCGAGGATGCAAAGAATCACGGGAACCACTACCTTGGCGCCGTAGAAGACCTTGACCGCGGACTCATTGCGGAGGCCGCCTCGGGTGAGGCGCTTCATGGCGACTCCGACCTCGGCCTGGCTCTTGGGGAGGACATTTTCGAAGTGCTCCACCACGCCGCCAATCGAAAAGCCCGTTTGTTGAATGGTGCTCAACAGGGTTTTCGGCTTAGCCTGCGGGTTGATCACCTCGGAAATCCGCTGGAGCATGGCTTCGCGATAGAACAGCAGCAGCCCCCCGCTCGCGATCAGCAGGAACATGATGAAGAACGAAATCACCGCAAAGCCCATAAGCCCTCTTCAGACCTCCATATTGACAATGTGCCGGATGATCAAGCCGCCGATCACGATCATGATGCTGGCCACCCAAAGCAGCTTGATGCCGATCGGTCGCGTCCACAGGATGCTCATCAATGTCGGGTTCACGAAATACAAAGCGATTCCCAGGATAATGGGAAGAAGAGTCAGGACGATCCCGGTCATGCGGCCCTGCGCGGTGTGCGTCGCCACCTGCCGCTTGAGACGGAACCGTTCCCGGATCACCCAGGAGGTCTTGTCGAGCACCTCGGCAAGATTGCCGCCGGTCTCCTTTTGGATCATGATCGCAGTCGCAACGATTCTAAGATCCTGCATGGGAATGCGGTTGAGCAGGTTGTCGATGGCGGTTTTCATTTCAAGGCCGTAGTTTTGCTCTTCGAAACATATCCTGAACTCGGTCCCGATGGGATCGGGACTTTCGCGAGCCACCAGGCCCATCGCGGCGATGAGGCTGTGTCCGGCGCGGAGGGCGCTGACCATCATATCGAGAGCTTCCGGGAGCCCCTTCTCGAACTTGCCGAAGCGTTTACTGCGTTTGAACATCGCAATGGCGATCGGCATGAAGCCCAGGAACGCTCCGACCAGAAGGGCCAGCGGCACGGAGCCCGTGCGCCAATAGAGCACGTAGGCCGGAACAACAAAACAGAGGAGGCACATCGAGAGCATGCCGCCCACTGTCCACTTGAGATCGGCCTGTGCGAGCAGGCCGCGCAGCAGCGGTCCGATCTGGAGTTTGAGCAGCCGATGATTGAGCCAGGGAATGGTGCTGAGCTTGTCGCTCTTGCGAAGATTGAGAATCTCGTTGCGCGCTTCCACGCTTTCGGTGGCCAGAGCCGAGTCGAGGGTGGCGATGACCTGCTTTGCCTGCCGGTCTCCGCCCATGGAGGCGCTCACCACCAATGCAACAACCAAAAACACTCCGACAAATACAAGAACAAGAATCAACATCATAACGATCGACCTCCTCTCTTTTTAGTTGACCAGCGTTTCGCGCTCGAACAGGCTTGGGGGCAGGATAATGCCCGCGACGCGGAGCTTGTCGAGGAAGCGGGGACGGATATGTGTCGGCTGGAAGGCGCCAATGACCTTGCCGTCGGGCCCAATTCCTTTTTTGTTGAAGGCAAATATCTCCTGCATGCTGATCACGTTTTCTTCCATGCCGGTAATTTCGGAGACGCTGGTAACCTTGCGCGAGCCGTCGCTCATGCGCGAGGCCTGAATGACGATGGTGATGGCTGAGGCAATCTGCTGGCGCACGGATTTCTCCGGCATATTCATATTGCCCATGGCCACCATGGACTCCAGGCGGGAGATCGCGTCACGCGGCGTATTGGCGTGAATCGTGGTCATCGAGCCTTCGTGGCCGGTATTCATGGCCTGCAACATGTCAAAGGCTTCCTCGCCGCGGATCTCGCCCATGATGATGCGGTCGGGACGCATGCGGAGGCAGTTGATCAGCAACTGGCGCTGACGGATGGCGCCCTGTCCTTCAATGTTGGGCGGCCGGGTTTCGAGGCGCACGATGTTTTCCTGGGCCAGCCGGAGTTCAGCGGCGTCCTCAATGGTGACCAGGCGCTCGCTGTTGGGAATGTACTGGGAAAGAATGTTCAGGAGCGTGGTTTTACCGGAGCCGGTGCCGCCGGAGATGACGATGCTGATGCGGGCTTTCACCGCGGAGGCAAGCACCTCCATCATCTCCGCCGAAATGCTCTTGAGGACCACCAGCTGATTGGCGGCGATGGGGCCGGTGCCGAAGCGGCGGATGGACAGGGAGGGGCCGTCGAGCGCCAGAGGGGGGATGATGGCGTTCACACGCGAGCCGTCGGGCAGGCGGGCATCGACCATGGGCGAGGACTCGTCCACTCTGCGGCCGACGCGCGAAACGATGCGGTCGATGATCTGGAGCAGATGGCGATCGTCGCGAAAGGTGGTGTTGACCTTCATAAGAAGTCCACCCTTTTCAACGAAAACGTGATCCTTGTCGTTGACCAGGATGTCGGAAATCTTCGGGTCCCTGAGCAGCGGCTCAAGCGGACCGAGGCCAAAGACTTCGTCCAGCAGGTCGGCCTGGATCTTTTCCTGTTCGTCGAAGTTCAGGGGAACCCGCTGGTCGGCGATGATCTCTTTGACAATGCCTGATACTGCCTGCCGGGCCTGGCTGGTGTTGACCCGCGACAGTTTCTCCAGATCCAGCTTGGAGATCAGGGTCCGATGTATTTCCGCTTTGTATTTTTCCAGATTCAGCAGTTCCAAGGTTGACCTTCCGTCGAGCGCAAGATGGCGTTCAGTAAGACATCATCCAAACAGACTAAAACCTTTTTTCTTTGCCGGAGCCTCCTGCTGCCCGGTAACGGATCGCGCCATTTCCTTGATCTGCCGGGAAATGGGCGAATCTTCGAGCACCAGCGGGGTGGCCGTGTTCTGCATGCGCCGCACCGCCGCGAAATCATTGGGAATCTTCCACTGCGCGGGCCTGGTCAGGGCCTTCGTAACATGCTCATCGCCGACCCCCAGCGCGCGAGGCTGATAGCGGTTGATCACGATCTCCACTTTAGGGCCGCCCGAGGGGAAGAACTGGCTGATCAGGCGATTGGAATTGCGGAGTTCGGGAATTCCGGCCTGGGTCACTAGATAGATCGTACTCGCATCTCTGAACAGGGCGGTTCCCGCCAGATCAAGCCTGGATCCCACATCGACCACCACGTTGTCGAAGTCCTGACGCGCAACCGAAATCAACTTGTCGATGGACTCGTTGGATGCCGTGAAGTTGGGGAACTTGCCCGGAGCGGCAAGCACGGACAGCCCCGAGCTGTGCTTGATCAGGAGCTTGTTAAGAAAACTGGCATCCAGACGGCCGGAATCCTGAAGAGCGTTAATCGTCGAGAAGTCGGCGACCAGCCCAAGGTTGAGCGCGGCGTCTCCCAGCGGGAGGTCGAGATCGATCAGCAGGGTGCTCTGGGAAGTGTCCTGAGCCAGGGCCACCGCAAAATTGCAGGATATCGTGGTGACGCCGGTGCCACCCTTTGCGCCGAAGAATACCAACAGCCTGCCGCCGACTTTTCGCGACGGACGGTGGGCGGGGCGCCTCGCAGCGGCGCGAACCAACGCCTCGGCCATGATGGTGTGGGAGAAAGGAAGCGTCAGATACTCGCGGGCGCCGGCCCGCATGCAACGTACCAGCAGGTCCGGGTCGGTCTTTGACGAATAGACCATCACCGTCACCGCGCCGTTTGCGCAGATGCTCTCCACAAGCTCAAGGGCGTATTCAGGGTTGCTGTCGAGGTCGATGATAATCACGTCGTAGCGCTGTTCGAGCAACCTTGGCAAATCGTCCAGGCCGGGGGGATAAGCGGAGAACTCGCGAACTTCCGCTCCCTGGCATTCCGCGAGCGCGCTTGCTGCCGCCTTTCGGCGCTCTTCGTCCGGGCCAACCAACGCGATCGACAAGGGATCCGAGCCGAAGGAATCGGGGGAATGAGAGTCGATATACGGGAAAGAGTCTGAACTCACTGAATTACTGCTCCATTTTGCGTGATTCTTCACTTCCGAATTAACTTCCCCTTGATCGAACCTCGGCGCGTTGGGCATGATGTTCCTTTCCCTACTCAACGTGCAAAGAACGAAATCAGCGTCCCAACTGCGATGGCCGGAGCGTAAGGCATCTTGCGCTTCAGCAGACCAGGGAGAACCGGTTCCGGATCGCCTCGCAATTCACCCTCTTTCGAATCGGAGAAGTGAATGCGTATTCGTTTGAACTGGGCAACTGCAAACGCGCCTGCCGCCCAGCACAAAATGATGATTCCTCCTGCCATGGCTGTGATCACCAGCGCAAAAATCATTTGGGCCGGGCCAATCCACGCGCCAATTGCGGCGCACAGCTTGACGTCCCCCGCTCCCATTCCGCCGACAAAAAAAAGTATGCCGTAAATCAACAAGCCAAGACCAAGACCTTCAAAACATTGGCCGACCCCATGCCAGCCAAATCCATGGCTGCTCCCGTGCCAGTCCTGGCGCCAGGGTGAGACAAGTATCCCCGCCACCAGGAAGGGAAACACCAGCCAATTCGGGATGCGGCGGCTGCGCAAGTCAGTGAAGGTCGCCACAGTGAGAACAATCAACGTCGGCCACCAGGCGAACGAGTGCATGCCCCGGCTCCTTCTCCGCCCCCCATATTATCAAGAGAACACTATTGTAATGCAATTGTCCAACCAAATCGCTGGAAAGCGAAACAGCTTGAATTCATGAAGATAACGGAACTCTATGCCCGTCCGGTGTACACGGATGTTTACGAAGGGTTTCACGTGGTGAAGCAGGACGTATACACAGGCCGCGCCGGCAGGAAGCAGCGCGTGCGAAGAATAAGGCCACGCCAGCGGATCGTCGCCCGGACAGGCTGTGCGGGTGCACTCGAGCATCAAAACGCCCGGTCGTCCGGCGAATTCTCCGGAATCGCCAGCGTACGTCGACTCAAATGCCGATGGACACAGCTTTGCGGGCAGCGGCGCAAGCCACGAGGGGAATTTCGGCCCTTCTCGAATTCGACATGCTCATTGCGTGCAATTGACGTGCCACTTGTCAATGTAAACAACATAAAAAGTAGTAACCCGCCAGGATAACCAAAAAACGTAGGTACTCGATAAAACGTTACCCTTGTCGGCGGCGAGTACCGCAAGTGGGATATGGACAATATCTCCGATTTCGTGCTCAAGATGTGCCCCGGTTCGATGTAATGCCCGGGGATGATCAATTCAAAGTGTTTTAAATGAATAATTTATGTGCGCAACACCAGGGCATGCCGAAGAAGAAACCTCATTACCGCCATCGTTTCGTCGCCCTCCGTGCCAGGCGTTCACACCCGCGGTGGGAACATGATTCGTTACCAATGTGGCATTGACCGGCCCAGGAACGGTATCTACGATGGTTGGAATGGAACAACAGGCATCGATCAGCTGGAGTTTTTTAAGCGCCTTAAGGCTTGTTTCCAGCCGGAGTGTGTCCTCGCGTGAAGGGCGCAGGCGGCCAATGTGAGTGAACACGCGGATCCGACGAACGGTTTTTGAACGCAACCTGGTACCAACATTGCACTTCCCTTGCACTAACACTAAACAGCCATTGTCTTTCTTGCCTTGGATTCCGGATGATGGAGACAAACCTTCCGCTTCCTCCTGAGGCGGCACAGTCGTAGACGATGATGGAGATCGCTCATTCATGATCAGGATCGGACTGTACTCGGAAGATCGCACGCTGCACCCGCTTCTTTCCTCTGTCCTCGGGAAGGATTTCCAGGTTCTGCTCGAATCGGATGAGGAAGGCATGAATCACCTGATCTCGAACGGTGATTGCGATGTCATGATTCTGGACCTGAATTCGAATCATGGTTCGTTGCAGGAGCGCATCGGTTTTTCGCGGGAGTTAATCGCATCCAATCTTCCCTCAGTGGTGATGGCGGACGATGGCCTGCGGTCTACGGCATTCGAACTGGTGCGGAGCGGAGCCTTCGGCTACTGTCGCAGACCGCCCTCGATTCGCGATCTGAAGACCATGCTCAGCCGGGCATACGAAAACTCCTCGCTGAAGCAGCAATTGCAAACCGCGCAGCATCGGCTGGAAAAGCCAGCCGGTTGCGACCGGCTGATCGGATCGAGCACGCATATGCAGCGCGTGTATCAGTTGGTGCGGCGGGTCACCAATCTCAACGCCTCGGTGCTTATAACCGGCGAAAGTGGAACCGGCAAGGAATTGATTGCTCGCGCCATTCACAACCTGGGATCTCGCGCCAGCCGCCCCTTTGTGGCCGTATCGTGCGGCGCGATCCCTGAAACCCTGATCGAAGCCGAGTTGTTCGGACATGAGAAGGGCGCATTTACCGGCACGGTTGGGGCGCGCGAGGGCTACTTCGAGCAGGCTGGTGACGGAACGCTCTTTCTGGATGAAATCGGAGATCTGAGCCTGTTTACGCAGGTGAAACTCCTGCGCGTGCTGCAGCAGATGGAGTTCAACCGCCTGGGCAGCAACCGGCTCATCCCATTGCGTGCACGGCTGATCTTCGCCACGCATCAGGATTTGGGGAAGTTAGTGGCCGAAGGTAAATTCCGCCAGGATCTTTACTACCGCATCAACGTCATGCGCATTGAATCGCCGGCACTGCAGGAGCACCCTGAGGACATCCCGCAGATTGCCATGCACTTTCTTGACCACTATTCGAAGGTCTTTCAGAAGCCAATGGAGGATATTGATCCGGACGCACTGTCCCTGCTGCAGAATTACTCCTGGCCTGGAAATGTGCGCGAACTGGAAAATGCGATGCAACGGGCCATCATCCTTTCCGCCGGGCCCACGGTTCGCGCGGAGGATATTACGCTTCACAGCCAGGACGACGATATTGTGGACATCGGCGATGTTGTCGACATTGGCGATTACAATCCCGCAGGCTCCTTTGAGCGGCAGCTTCGCGACTATAAGATCAAACTGGCCGTCTCGGCGGTACGCGAGCACAACGGGAACAAGACGCTGGCTGCACGCAGCCTGTGTATCTCGCGAGCCTATCTTCATCGCCTGATCAGGCTGGCCGAACCGGAGCCACTCTTCGAGAACGATCTTCGCCAGTCGATCACTGCCTGAGTTTCTTCCTGAAGAACGCACCTTCCCAATTGCAAGCTCGTCCACTAACTTGCCTCTCGCGAGTTTGGGCGGCTTATAACACTGGACTAAGTGTGCAAGTTATACCCAGTCGGTCCGGCGATGACTAAGCCGCTCTTTTGCCGTCCATGAATGTACCAGCAGCACCAGCTTGTTTCGTGCATCTGCTGGTCGGCGGGGGCAATTAAATTCCTGTAGACGATCCTTCCATAGAGAAAGATCTTCTCATCCCAGTTTTCCACGTGCTTGAACCGCTCCTCCGAATCACAAACTCCCCGCGCCTCTTCCCTGCGGAACGGTTTGATGCCAGAGGATTCACCGGGCAGCAGAATGATAGGAACCAGCGGAGCAGACGGCTCCTCCTTGTCGTATACAGGAGAACTGGGAAGATGCGACTCATCGATTGCAATCCTTACCTGCTCCGAGGTGGCTACGATCGATGCGGGGGTACGGCCGCGGTTTGTGACCATAACGATAAAGCTGTTTTCCGCTCCCAGGGTTGGTTCGACCGATACCAATAGCCAGGGTCTTTCCGAATCGATGATGGCCTGCGCATTGAGCAACGCAGCCTGGGCGCTGACGGCAGCGGCGGCGGCGGCGGCTTCAGAGGAACGTGTCTGGCGTTCAATCTTTTTTAATACAGACAGTGCAACCATGATGCCGATGTAAGCAAAAAGGGCGAGCAGCAGATTTGCTCCCCACGTGATGCGCTCGCGCATCAGCCAGGGAGCCGGAGCAGGAGCAGGAATGTTGACCACAACCGGGCGGTGCTGCTGATCGTCACACGGGAAGCCATCGCAATCGGCTTTGGGGGCTGGGCTGGACTCACCTTGTGAAGTTGGAGCCGACTGAGCGGAATCCGTCGAAGGCGGGGCGGCGGCGGGTTGGGTGGTTTTGGGTCTGGAGACTTGTGCTGTCGCCGGCGCCTGCGGAAGCGCCAGCAGCACCGCGCATATCACCAGAGCTTTGAATATCATGGCGCCAATGTACCACACGGGCTCCCGACGACGCAGTGCCCTTTCTTGAGGATGCGCTCCAACGCGTAATTCACGTTGGATACAGCAGCGGCCGAAGAGTCGGATCACGCCTTGGCGCGGGCATTCTCTTGAATTTCTCAGCGCTCGTCCAGGTTCACACTGTAAAGGTTGACGGTTGAAGTGCGGGCGCTGACGATGGGCAGATCGCCGGGCGCAAAACCGATCAGACGGTAGTCCGTCGCGGCAATCGGGCGCAGGTTATCGATGGTGGCTACCGGCTCGATGTTTCCCGCGGGAACGGCCATGCGGTAGATTGGCTTGCCCGCCTCAAGGAAATCCTGAAAATAGAGCCAATGTCCGTCGTGCGACCAGGCCGGGTCGCCAGCGCCGTGGGTGGTCAGCGTGGTCCACCGTTCCTGTGTCCGGTCGAACAGCAACAGCGCTTTCTGATCCAGGCGCATCGCAGCGATGTAACGGCCGTCGGGTGAAAGCCGCGGACTGAAGAGCCCGGTGGAACCAGGGATTTCAGTAACCTTGTGGGTCTGGATGTCGATCAGGTAAATGGCTTTTGGTTGCCGCGAGTCCATTCTGTCGGGCAGGCGGCCAAACACGATCGACTGGCCATCGGCGGACCAGTCCGGATCGGCTTCGTTGCGGTCTTCATTGAGCAGGGGAACAGGCTTTCCGCCCTCCGCGTCGATCAGATAAATTTTCCAGGGCACGCCTGGTTCCTCAGCCATAAGGGCCAGACGCTTGTCGTCCGGCGACCACTTCATGGTGAAGATGTGGAGGGGCGGAGTCGCCAGTTCGATGCGGTCGCGGCCATCGGCGCGGCTCCGCCACAGCGAACCATCCGAGCCATTGAGCCATGCAACCCACTGGCCGTCAGGGGAGTATTCGGCCAGGCCCGCAGTGCTCAGTTCCTGATCCAACGGCGTAAAGACTGAGGATTTCGGGAGCGCGTGGAGCAACTCAATCTGCGAGTTGACACCAATAAAGTAGATGCGATCGCTCAGCGGCGACGTGGTGGGCGCCTCATAGTCGAGCGGGCCGTTGGTAATTTGTCTCGGCTCACGCTCCCTGAGGAACCAGGGTCGCTCGCGCAGGGCCCAGATATCGCTATGCCGGTCACCGTTGTGCCAGGACTGAAAGACGAAGTCCTTACCATCGTAGGTCCAACTACCACAGCACTCCGAGGCCGGCTGGCTCCAGTCCGGCAGCAGAGGATGCGGATCGCTGCCGTCCGCCGCCACTTCCCACAACTCGGTGGTCTGGCGCTTAGGGTCGCGCAAGGTGAAGCGCAAACGCTTTGCATCCGGGGACCAGCGCAGCCAAAAGGCCATGCCGGGCGTGCTGATCAGTTTCCGGGGATCGCTTCCGTCCGATCCCACAATTGTCAGTTCATTGCCGTTGGCGATGAGCAGGCGGCGCCCGTCGGGCATCCAGGTCGCGTCGTGAGCCAGCACGTTGGGCACGCGGCGAACATCGCCGCCGAGCGTGGGCACAATCCACAACGGCTGCTCGGGTTCCGCCTGTAAGTGACTGTGAACAATCAGCTTCGATCCGTCCGGAGCCAACGATCCAATTAACGGAGCGCCAATCTCAGAAGGCAGGTTGAAGTGGCTGATCTCGCCATTGGCAGCCAATGCAACCGCAAGCACGGGGTTGCCATTGTCCATGTGAGAGAAGTAGAGGCGCATGCCGTCGCTGACGGAACTGGAAAAGCTCTCCACATCCAGATCGTCGAGATTATTGGTAAGAACATGTCCGGAGTGGGTGACCTGCACCACGCGATAGGGACGGTGGGAAGGCGAGCGCAGCATAAAAAGCCCCAGCGCCAGGCAAATGCAGGCCAGCGCAGCCGCAATCCAGCCCCAGCGGAGGATGCCCAAGTTGCGCCGGAAGGAAGCGGGCGAGGCCACGTGAGTTTCAGCGGACGGCGCGGAAGGTTCCGGATCGATTGTCTTGACCGGTGCGATGAAGCGGTAACCCCGTTTGGCCAGGGTTTCGACAAAACGAGGGTTCTCGGCGTGGTCGCCCAGGGCTTCGCGGAGCTTATTCACGGCGATTCCCAGGCTGTGGTCGAAATCAACGGTCGTGTCCGCGCCCCAAAGCCGCTGTTGCAGAGCCTCGCGGGAAACTACCTGGCCTGGCTCCTCCAGCAGGGCCGCCAGCAGCTTGAAGGGTTGGCTTTGCAGGCGGACTAGTATTCCGGAGCGGCGCAACTCTCCTGTCATCAGGTCGGCCTCAAAGAGACCGAACCGCACCCGCCTGACGCCGTTGCTGTTTTGCTGCGCTGCCATAAGATCCGGCAAAATCCCGCCCCTCAGTATAGCGGAAGGGGGCAAGAAGGCTCCATTTGAGCTTCGACAGCCGGAGCAACTGCCAAAATCCGAGGAGATGTATACCTCTTAATATTTGAAAACAAGCGCCTTATCCGGAGAAGATCAAATGACGTCGAATTGGCTCTGCGTGGATTGACCATCGTTAGCTCAAAGGCGTGATGTCATGCGTGGCTACAAGGAGAGGCATTGGATTTGCCGAATTCGCGGGCCATAGCTTGCATGGGTACTTTGGAGGACTTTGTAATGTTCAAGAGAGCTTACTATCCAACAGTCAGAATCGCCTGCGCATGTCGTTCGTGGCGCTAGCGATCCTGCTGACTTGCCTGATGGTGCCTCGTTTGTTCGCGCAGACCGACACCGGAACCATCACGGGAACGGCGACGGATTCGACCGGCGCGGTCATCCAGGGTGCAACCGTTTCTGCGACGAATACGGAAAACGGACTCAAGCTCACTGCCGTATCGAATGGCGCCGGCGAGTTCACGATTCTTGCGGTGCCCCGCGGCGACTACACGGTCCTGATCTCAGCACCGGGGTTTCAGTCGGAGTCCGCGGTGGTAACCGTGACCGTAACCAACACGCAAACCGTGGTCTTCCAGCTCAAGGCCGCCGGGGGAGCGGTTACCGTAGAGGTTAGCGGCGCAGCTCCGATGGTGAACACCTCGGACGCTACCATTGGAGCGACGATCCAGGGCGAGCAGGTCACGGACCTTCCCTTGGACGGCCGCAACTTCACCCAGCTTGCCCTGCTGACTCCGGGCGTGACCCGCGGCAACTATGGCGATATTGCGAGCGGCGGCGGCAGCTCCAATATGGCCGAGACCATCCGCGACAACGAGAGCGGCAACGCCGCCCTCTCCATCAATGGACTCCGCCCCCAGGCCAACAACTACATCCTCGACGGCGTGGACAACAACGACGGCCTGATCAACGGAATTCTCTTTTTCCCCAACGTCGATGCTACGCAGGAGTTCAAGGTCAGCACCAGCGTTGCCCCGGCCGAGTATGGCCGCGCCGGCGGCGCAATCGTCGTCAGCTCCCTCAAGTCGGGCACCAACCAGTATCACGGTTCGGCCTTCTGGTTCTATCGCGATAAGAACTTCGATTCCAATCCCAACTACCAATTCAACGGCGCACCGCCATCCGCTGCGGGCGGTTTTCTGCGCCAGCAACCGGGCTTCGCCATCGGTGGACCGGTCCTGCCCCAGCTGAAGAATAAGCTCTTTATCTTCGGCGATTACCAGGCGCTGCGCGAGACCCTTGCGGTTCCCAACCATTACCTCTCGGTTCCCACCACTCTGATGCGCACAGGAAACTTTTCCGAGTTGCAGAATGCTAGCCAGGTGGCACTGAGCGGTAACCTCACCCAGTTTCCGCAGTGCATGGTTGGCACCGACCCTGTCACGGGCAACCCATTTGCCGGCAACTCCACCGACGGGGCGTATGCCGGCGACATCTTCGATCCCACGACCTGCAAACCCTTCGCGAACAATATGATCCCGACCGGCCGTTTGAATCCGGCCGCTGTGAACTACCTGAATGCTTTCCCTACACCCTCGCGGACCGATCGCTACCACAACAATTACCTCGACAGCCAGTCTGAAACCAACAAATACAACACCTTCGACGTTCGCATGGACTGGAATGCCAGTTCCAAGGACAGGGCGTTCGCCCGTTTCAGTTACGACAACTCGATCAATGCCAAGACTTCCGAGTTCACCATGCTTCCCGCTGGCGGCGGCACTGGCACCAATCCCACCCATGCGCGCGGCTGGGACTTTGGCTACACACACATCTTCTCGAACACCGTGGTCAATGAGGCCCATCTGGCCTATAACCGCGACAACTACGGCTACGCCCCGCCGATGTATGGCGACTATGTCTCCAAGAACCTCGGCATCGTGAATGCCAACATCAACCAGGAAACCAGCGGCGGCGCGCTCATCGGCGGCTGGAAGGGCGATCTGGAATACACCGGCGATTACGGTCTCTATTCCGTGCCCCAAAACACCTATGAATTGACGGATTCGCTGAGCTGGGAAAAAGGCAAGCACTCCTTCAAATACGGCGGCACGTTCATGCGCCGTCAGGTCGAGTACTTCAACCCGCAAGAGGGCAAAGGCTACTTCTGGATCGACGAAAACGTCGTCTCCTTTACCGGTTTTGAAACCTCCGAGCTGCTGGCTGGCGGCATGTATGACTATGAGCTCGGTTCCCAGGCCGGGTACTTTGCCAATATCGGCCAGGAAGACGGCCTCTTTGCACAGGACGACTGGCGCGTCAGCCATAGGCTGACCGTCAACCTGGGCCTTCGCTGGGATCTTCTCACTCGTCCCTATGAAGCGCACAACCAGCAGGCAGCTTTCAACGTTACCAACGGGACCGTCATGGAAGCCGGGAAAAACGGCATATCCGACAGCATCGTCAATCAGGACTATCACGCCATTGGCCCGCGCGCGGGCTTTGCCTACGACCTGTCAGGGAACGGAAAAACCGTACTCCGTGGCGGCTATGGGCTCTTTTACTTCCTCGACTACGGCGGCATCGGCAACCAACTCGGCGAGCAACTGCCCTTCGCCGGCCACTCCGACTATTACGGTTCGAATGGCTATTGCGTCACCTTCACCGGCCAGCTCTCCAGTGTGACGCCAAACCCCGCCGCCCACGGCTACAACTGCAGCGGCTACACCACCCCGGCCACGGTAACCACGGCCCTGCCTAGCCGGCAGGTTGTTCCCCTCAATCCCCTCAGCCCGCCGGCTGGCCTGAGCATGATCGCCGTCAACCCCAAGAACGAGGACAGCCAGGTGCAGGAGTGGAACCTGCAGTTGGAACGGCAGATCGGTAGCCACGACGTGGTCACAATTTCCTACGTGGGCACCAAGGGAGGCCACCTCTCCTCCTACTACCCCTACAACAACCAGGTATTCCAGACAGGAGCGCAGCCCTTCCCCACCCTGGGCAGCCTCAACTACAACAACTACGACGGCAAGTCCAACTACGCCGGTTTGCAGGCGCATGCGGAACACCGTCAGGGCCAAAACCTTGTAACCACCGTCTCCTATGCCTGGGGACACGCGCTGGACGATTCTACCGGCGCCTTCCAGGGACAGACCGTAGCGCTCTACTACGACCCGATGTTGGATTGGGGCAACTCCAACGAGGACCAGCGTCAGATCTTCAGCACCTCGATCCTCTACAAGCTGCCCTTCGGACGCGGCCAGCAGTTTGGCGGCAACATTTCGCGGCCGGTGGACTGGCTGGTCGGCGGATGGCAGACCAACCTGATTGCTTTGCTACAGACGGGAACTCCGGTCGATCTTTCCGATGGGAATGCATCACCGACAAATCGCCCCGACGTAATTGGTCCTATCACCTACCCCAAGGGCACGAGCGGAAGCGCTGGATCGTACTGGTTCAATCGTTCCGCCTTTGCTGATCCGCCTGAAACCCCCGGGGGAGGAGTGGACTGCGGCGGCTGCACGATATTCGCTCGTTTGGGAACCCTGCACCGCAATCAGATCCATGGACCCGGATTCCGCGAAGTCAACTTCAGCCTGCAGAAGAACATCCATCTGAACGACAAGTACACGATGGAACTGCACGGCGACGCCTTCAACCTCTTCAACACGCCGGAATTCACCAACCCGGATGGCGGTCTTCACGACGGAAACTTCGCGCAAATTGGTGGAACCCAGCTCTATACCAACCGCCAGATTCAGTTGGCAGCTCGATTCACCTTCTGATCTCGTCTTTGCTCTCTCCGCGCCGCGGCGGCTTTCCAGATGCCGCGGCGCGGAGAGATCCTTTCACGACCCCGGACACAAGTGCCAGAGCGCACATCCGGTATCTCTATGCCTAAACGAAAGGTGATGCAATGACGCTGTCCAGGCGCCTGCTCGTGATCGCTGTCTTCATATTCGCCTGCGGTGCTTTGTCTTCGTTGCAAGCTCAGTCAACCTGCCCGTGGCCCAATGGCGCGAGCGCTCCATGCATTGACAAGATCGATCCGCCAGGATGGTGGGCCGGTATGCCCGACCCTATGTTGCTGGTGAATGGCCGGAACCTCGACCACGCGCAATTCTCCGTCGATGGCGCGGATGTAAAACTGATCCGTACCCAGTTTTCCGAGAATGGCCACTGGGCTTTTCTCTGGCTTGATACCGCGCGCGCCGGTCCGCAGACATTGTGGATTACGGCCAGCGGCAATCAAGGGAAGGTTCGTGCGCCTTTTCAACTGGCTGCACGTTCCGACGATGCCGATGCGCACAGCGGGTTCTCTTCCTCCGATGTCCTTTACCTCATCATGACCGACCGCTTCGCCGATGGAAATCCTGCGAACGACCAGCCCAGCTACGATCGGGCCGGCTATGATCGCGCAGCACCTCGCGGCTGGCATGGCGGCGACCTGGCTGGCATTACGCAGCACCTGGATTACCTGCACGATCTTGGCGTGACGGCGCTGTGGACTACGCCGGTCGCAAGCAATGGCGCGATGCCCAATGCCTATCATGGCTATGCGGCCACCGATCTCTATCAAGTCGACGCACACTTCGGCACACTGGGCGATTATCGCCATCTCTCCGACGCGCTGCACGCACGAGGGATGAAGCTGGTCATCGACCTGGTGCCCAATCATATCGGCATTCAGCATCCCTGGGTGCTCGATCCTCCCGCGCCCGAGTGGTTTCACGGGACGTTGCAGCACCATATCCAAACGCAGAGCGACTTTCAAGAGCTTGTCGACCCGCATGCTCCCCGGCAAGCATGGAACGCCGTCATCAAGGGCTGGTTTACCGACGCAATGCCGGATTTGAATCAGGAGAATCCTCTCGTCTCGCGCTACCTCATCCAGAACGCATTATGGTGGGTTGAGACGGCCAACCTAGATGGAATTCGCCTGGATACGTTCCCCTACGTGGATCGCGCCTTCTGGCATGATTTCCATGCAGTGCTGCATAGTGTCTATCCGCATCTGACCACCGTCGGCGAAGTCTTCAATCGCGATCCGGAGATTACCTCGTTCTTTGCCGGAGGCGTGACCCACCGCGGCATCGATACCGGCCTCGACACACCGTTCGACTTTCCGGTCTACTTCACTCTCTGCGACGTGCTCGCACATGGGAAGCCGATGACGGATCTGGCCAAAGTCCTGAGCCAGGACGCGCTCTATCCGCATCCCGAGCGGCTGGTGCCGTTCCTTGGCAATCACGATACAGTGCGCTTTCTCACTGAGGTCCATGACTCGGTGCCGGCGCTCAAACTGGGGCTTGGCCTGGTGGCCACGCTGCGCGGCATCCCGCAGATTTATTCCGGAGACGAAATCGGGATGACGGGCGGCGGCGATCCCGACGACCGTCATGATTTCCCGGGCGGCTTTTCGGGTGACGCGAACAACGCCTTTATCAAGGCTGACCGTACCGCAACCGAAGAGGAAGTCCATTCCTGGACCTCCGGCTTGCTGGCGCTGCGCCACACGCATCCGGCGCTCGAAACCGGGTTTGAGCAAAACCTCTTCGCCGATGAAAATGTTTTCGCCTTTCTTCGCACACCGAGCGAGGCGGGTTGCTCACCCGATCATGCGTCCGGTATCGGAAATGAGCGGTTCCTGATCGTGGTGAACAAAGGGATGCAAAGAGCGACCTTCGACTTGCCGACGGAACAGACTGCCCTGGCGGGGTGTACGGAGTTTCAAGGCGCGGCCCCGGCATTGGGAACCGCTCCAGCCTTGCACGGTCAGACGCTGCATATCGAAGAGCCCGCACAATCGCTGACAGTGTATGAAGTGCGGTAGGGTCGACAAGCTTTCATGCGGCGAGCCCATCGGTAAACATCGCAGGAGAAACTGGACGGCCGCACCGGATACAATTCCCTTCTCGGGGACCAATTCTCTCTCGACATCAGGCTGTGCCCTGACTGTCTGGGGTCGAGATAGAATTGCATGTGCGCAACGCCCGCGAGAGAGAACCTCCCCAATGGCCGAACCTCAAAGCGAGAATCGATCTTCCCTGACAAAGCTCTATCCCGACGGACGAGCCGCACTCGATGGCATTGTGCGGGATGGCATGCTGTTGGCAATCGGCGGCTTCGGCCTGTGCGGCATCCCGGAGGCCTTAATCGTGGCGTTGCGGGACACCGGCGTACGCGAACTCACCATTGCAAGCAATAACGCGGGCGTCGATGATTGGGGACTTGGTTTGCTGCTGCGGACACGGCAGGTCAAGAAAATGATTTCCAGCTATGTGGGCGAAAACGGCGAGTTTGAACGACAGTTCTTATCCGGCGAGCTTGAGGTTGAATTCTGTCCGCAGGGCACGCTCGCCGAACGGATGAGAGCTGGCGGCGCAGGGATTCCAGGTTTCTATACGCGCACCGGTGTCGGTACTTTGGTTGCCGAGGGCAAGGAGCACAAGGAATTCGACGGACACACCTTCATCCTGGAGCGCGGGATTCAGGCCGACCTGGCGCTGGTGAAGGCCTGGAAAGCCGATCTGCACGGGAACCTGATTTATCGGCGGACGGCGCGCAACTTCAATCCCAATGCAGCCACATGCGGCAAGATCACGGTCGCCGAAGCGGAGATCGTTGTCGAGCCGGGGGAACTCGATCCGGACGAGATTCATACGCCGGGCATTTTTGTTCATCGGCTCATCCACAACCCCAATCCTGAAAAGCGGATTGAGAAGAAAACCACGCGAGAGGGATAAACCAGTGGCCTGGACTCGTCAACAGATGGCTGCTCGCGCCGCCAAAGAGCTGCAGGATGGCTTCTATGTGAACCTCGGAATCGGCATCCCCACGCTTGTAGCCAGTTACATTCCAGAGGGAATCAATGTCACGTTGCAGTCGGAAAACGGACTGCTGGGCCTCGGTCCATTTCCGGGCGAAAGCGAAGTGGATGCCGACCTGATCAACGCGGGAAAAGAGACTGTGACCTTCCTGCCCGGCGCGGCGACCTTTTCGAGCGCGGACTCATTTGCGATGATTCGCGGCGGGCATATCAACCTTGCAATCCTCGGAGCGATGCAAGTGTCAGAGCGGGGCGACCTGGCCAACTGGATGATTCCCGGCAAGCGGGTCAAAGGGATGGGCGGCGCGATGGATCTTGTGTCGGGCGTTCAGCGCGTCATTGTCCTGATGGAGCACACGGCACAGGGCAGCCCCAAGCTTCTGCGACATTGCACCTTGCCGCTTACCGGCGCCGGCGTGGTGAACCGCGTGATCACAGATTTGTGCGTGCTCGATGTGACGCCGTCGGGATTCGAAGTGATTGAGCTGGCAACCGGTGTTACACGGGAGCAAGTGGTGCAGCAGACTGAAGCTGAGGTGCGCTTCAGCGATGCGATCACGTAGCTGCGGACCAGCTCACTTCGTCCAGACAGGCTTGCGTTTTTCCAGGAAAGAAGCAACGCCCTCGCGAAAATCCGCTGTTTCGCGGGAAACCGCATTCGCATCCATTGCGTGCTCAATCGCCGCATCGAGCCAGACTTTATTCTGTGCGGCCAGGAGCTGCTTGGTGGCTTTCATTGATTCAGGACTATTGGCAGCAAGCGTCTGCGCCAATGAGTGCACGCGGTCATTCAGCGATTCCGGCGACACGACCTCATTCACAAGTCCAAGCCGGTATGCTTCCGCTGCATCGAAGAGTCGCGCGGACAGCAGCAGATCGCGAGCCCGCTTGTCTCCAATTTGAAGAGCAAGGTACGCCGACACAAGTGCCGGCACAAATCCGATGCGCGCCTCTGTGTATCCAAACCTAGCCGACGGAACAGCGAGAGTGAAATCGCAGATAGTCGCGAGTCCCGTTCCTCCGGCGATAGCCGCTCCTTGCACTGCCGCAATAGTAGGCTTGGGTAACTCGTACAATGTCTGGAACAGCTTTGCGATGCGCTCCGCGTCGGCTCGATGCTCTGCCGCGCCTTTCTCGTTCATCGCTTGCAGCGACGTCAAATCCAGGCCTGCGCAAAACGCCTCGCCGGCACCTCTGAAAACAACAACGCGGCAACTCCCTGCAGCCGTATCTTCCATCGCCGCGATCAACTCCGTCTGCATCTCTGGAGTCATCGCGTTGCGGCGCTCGGGACGATTCAGAGTTATCGTCCGAACATCGCCTTCTTCCACCACCAATATCGTCTGATAACTCAAATCAATCTCCCCATGCTTGCGCCGATCCTTCTGCGAAAGCCGTCGATCACTGCACTGTGGCGCCAAACCGCCGAGCTATCTCAGCGCTGGCTTGAATCAGATCATCCAGCCGCCGCAGCTTTGGCGTCTGGGCTCCCAATGCCTTCAACTCCGCAAGCAATGTCTCCGTCGGAATGTTTCCCACCAGCGCATCCTGCGCGAACGGACACCCACCTAATCCGCCGATGGCCGCATCGAATCGCCGGCACCCCGCCTCGTACGCCGCGCGAATCCTCGCCGGCGCATCGTCGAGCCGCGCATGCAAATGCACGCCAATCTCAATTCCCTCATACAGCGAAAGGACATGAGCCAATGTATCTGTGATTTGCCCGGGTGTCGCAAGACCGACTGTATCGGCCAGCGAAATCTGTTGCACGCCGAAACCAGCCAGCAGATCGCAAGCGCCCGCCACTTCTTCGATGTTCCAAGCATCGCCATACGGATTGCCGAAGGCCATCGAGACATACGCCACCAGATCCAACCCTGCCTTGTAGGCCAGCGCGCCGATCGCCTCCAGCATGTCCAGCGACTCCTCGGGCGTTTGCCGCTGATTGCGCGCCAGAAACTGCGGTGAGATGGAATAAGGAAACCCCAGAGTCTGCACAGCGCCGGTCGCGATGGCCCGCTCCGCTCCTTTCACGTTCACCACGATCCCGACGATCTCCACCTCTTCCGGAGGGTTGAGATAGGCCAGCACGCGTTCCGAGTCCGCCATCTGCGGCACAGCCGCATGCGAAACAAAGCTCACCGCATCGATGTGCCTGAAGCCCGCCGTTACCAGCTTGCGCAGATAGTCCGCCTTCGCTTCGGCCGGAATCTGCGACGGCAGACCCTGCCACGCATCGCGCGGACACTCAACGATCTTGACCAGGTCACCCATGCATCTTCACCAAATCGCGGCTTGTAACTCACCCACGCGAAGGATGTACCTTGAGAATCTCTCTTGCGATAACCATTCGCTGAATCTCGCTTGTGCCTTCGCCAATGGTGCATAGCTTCACGTCGCGATAGTACTTCTCCGCAGGATAATCCTTGATGAAGCCATAGCCACCGAACAATTGCACTGCTTCATCGCAGATCCGTACCGCAACTTCGCTCGCGAACAACTTGGCCATCGCAGATTCGCGCGTCACCTTCCGCCCGGCATCCTTAAGAACCGCCGCACGCTGCGTCAGCAGCCGAGCCGCATCCAACTCTGTCGCCATGTCCGCAAGCTTCCACTGAATTCCCTGAAACTCGGCAATTGCTTTTCCAAACTGGCGACGTTCCTTCACGTACTTTAGCGCGGCATCAAGCGCGCCGCGACCAATTCCCAATGCCAGGGCGGCAATCGAAATCCTGCCGCCATCGAGAACCCGCATGGCATCGACAAATCCTTCGCCTTCCGCACCCAGCAGGTTTTCCGCTGGAATCTCGCAGTCCTCAAAGATCAGCTCGCTGGTATCGCTGGCGCGCAGTCCGAGCTTGTTCTCTTTTTTGCCCGGACGGAATCCCGGCGTGCCCTTCTCGACAATGAACGCCGACAGCCCGTGCGTGCCTTTGGTCTTGTCGGTGACAGCGATGACCACCGCGACGTCGGCATAACGACCATTGGTGATGAATGTCTTGTTTCCGTTCAGAATATAGCGATCACCTTTCTTCGCTGCTGTCGTGCGTGCCGCGCTGGCGTCCGATCCAGAACCAGGCTCCGTCAGACCCCACGCAGCGAGGCTTTCGCCGCTCGCGAGCCGCGGCACGTACTTCTTTTTCTGCGCCTCGTTGCCGGCGAGGAAGATATGATTCGTGCCCAGCGAGTTATGCGCGGCAACCGTGATCCCGATCGATCCGTCAACCGCGGAGAGTTCCTCGATGGCCAGCACGTAGTCCACATATCCGAGCCCCGAGCCGCCATACTCGGGGGGGAAGATCACGCCCAGCAATCCCATCGTGCCGAGCTTTTTCATCACCGCCATCGGGAACTCGCTGGCTTCGTCCCATGTCATCACGTTGGGCGCAATCTCCCGCGCCGCAAACTCGCGAATCTCACGACGGAGATGCTCCTGATCTTCCGTGAGGACAAATGGATACAGACTCGCTGCCGATTCAACCGCAAGACTCATGATCGCGCTCCCTCTCTGATTCCGCTTCGATGCATTGCCGCTCTTATCTTGTTGAGATGCCGTCCAAAGTCTTCGAGGCATGCTCAATTCAGGTCTGCAGCACCCCAGGATTGAATCGTGGCACGTCTGGATTCAAAGCGCAGGCCTCGAGCGCCGCGATCAACACTTCTCGCGTCTTTGCCGGATCGATGATCGCGTCAATCCAAAGCCGCGCAGCACCATAGCGCGGATCGGCCTGGGCATCGTACGCATCCTTGATCTCGTCATAAAGAGCTTTCTTCTCCGCATCCGACAGGGTCTTTCCGCCGCGCTCCATTTGTTTGGCACGCACCTCGGCCAGCGTATTCGCCGCCGATGCGCCGCTCATGACCGCGTAGCGCGCCGTAGGCCAGGCAAACACGAAGCGCGGATCGTAAGCCTTGCCGCACATGGCGTAATGGCCGGCGCCAAAGCTGCCGCCAACGATGACCGATATCTTGGGGACTACGCTTGTGCTCACTGCCGAAACCATCTTGGCCCCTGCGCGAATGATGCCCGACCACTCCGCATCCTTGCCCACCATGAACCCATTCACATCGTGGAGAAACACCAGCGGGACGAGGTTCTGATTGCAATCCATGATGAAACGCGCTGCTTTTTGCGCGCCTTCCGTATAAATCACGCCGCCTACTTCGATTCGTTTCATCCCCGCGGATGGCCCCATGGCGACGATCTGAGTCTGGTTGGTTTTCTGATTGGCGACAATCCCGACTGCCCTGCCGCCGATCCGCGCATAGCCGCAAAGGACCGTCCTGCCGAACTCCGCTTTGTATTCATCGAACTCGCTGCGATCGACGATGCGAGCAATGACCTCGCGCATGTCGTACACGTTGCTCGATCCCGGTGCGGGATTCAAAAATCCGTACAACTCCTCTGCCGCAAACTTCGGCGCATCAACCTCCGCGTCAAACGCGATTCTGCTAAAGGTTTCCTTTCCGGTTGCGGTGGACCCACCATGCCGTTCACCGATCTTCCCAACCAGGGACCGCAGGCGCGCCAGGCAGAGATGATCGTTGGGCTCCTTGAAGTCCACTGTGCCGGAGATCTCAGCGTGCATCGCCGCTCCACCTAACTCCTCCGGCTCCGTCTTCTGACCAATGGCAGCTTGCACCAGCGATGGCCCGGCCAGAAACAATCCCGAACCCTCGGTCATCAGGACAGTGTCCGTCATGACCGGCAGATACGCGCCTCCCGCGACGCACATGCCCATGATCGCCGTGATCTGCGGAATCCCCAGCGAGCTCATCACCGCATTGTTGCGAAAGACTCTTCCAAAATCGTCGGTATCCGGAAATACATCCTCTTGCAAGGGCAGAAATACGCCGGACGAATCCACCAGGTAGAGCGTCGGAATCCGGTTGTCGAGAGCAATGGTCTGCGCGCGCAGAACCTTCTTTGCCGTCATGGGAAAGAATGCGCCTGCTTTCACGGTGGCGTCATTGGCGATGATCATGCACAACCGCCCGCAGACTCGTCCCAACCCCGTGACGACTCCCGCACCCGGAGCGCCCCCATATTCGCCGTACATTCCATGCGCGGCCCAGAGCCCGAGCTCCAGAAACTCCGTCCCGTCATCGAGCAGCAATTTCAGACGCTCCCTAACAGGAAGACGCCCCTTGGCCCGCTGGGCCTCGGCCGCCTTGGCGCCACCGCCCAGGCGTATCGAATCCTCCTCCGCGCGCACGGCCGTCATCAAAGCCAGGAGCGCCTCCCGGTTTGCCCTGAACCGCGGGGCATCCAAATCCGGTTTCGACCCAAGGTCGTTGTCAAGCTTCAAATCGCCCTTCATCGCGCCTCACACCAAAACTCGAAGACTATACCACGGCTGCGCATGCACGGGCTATGGGGCTTACTCGATCTTGCCGGCTCGATCCCGCCGGCCCGCTTCACGGGCAAATCCATCGCATGCCTCGGATTTGATCCTGCAAAAGTCGTCAGTCGTTTTCGACACAGCCGGAATCCTCATCTGTGTTATAGGATTGTGTCGAATTAAATCGATTCCGCTGGAGTATCTCCGTACTTGCAAAGGCAACCTTGCAGAGGCCCCACGATCGAGAGAATCAGGAGCATCGTGATGAGGAATTTGCAATGGAAAGCAGCGGCCTTCGCAGCCATCGGGATAAGCCTTTTCTTGACCGCCTGCGGGGGCAGCGGCTCGCCACCGCCTCCGCCTCCAACGACCTATGTGGTCACTGTGGATTCGGCCAACCCGGCTACCGGCGTATCCATCGGTGTAACTCCGCAGGACAACAACGGCGCAACATCTGGAACGACAAGTTTCGCCCGCACATATGACTCCGGCGCCTCGGTCACGCTCACCGCTCCTAACACGGCTGGCAGCAATCCATTCAGTTCATGGACCGGATGCACGTCCGCCAGCACCGTCACCTGTACAGTAACTTTGAATGCCAACACAACGGTCACGGCCAACTATGCCGTGATCGTCACACCGACGGTGACAGCTACATTGTCTTCCTCAAGCATTACAACCGCGCAGGCACTGACGGTGACGGTGGCCGTCAACGGAGGAAGCGGCAATCCAACACCCACCGGCACGGTAACTTTGACCAGCGGGAGTTACACCTCCGCCGCGGCAACGCTGAGCGGGGGCGGAGCAACCTTTATTGTTGCCGCCGGAACACTGCCGGTCGGCACCGATACGCTGACCGTGACCTATACGCCGGATGCAACGAGCTCCTCCATTTACACCGGCGCTTCGGGAACTGCTTCGGTCACGGTAGCAAAGAGTACTCCGACGGTAACGGTCACGCCGTCTCCGGCGAGCATCACGCCGGCGCAAGCGCTCTCGGTGACCGTTGCTGTCAGTGGCGGAAGCGGCAACCCGACGCCTACCGGCGCGGTTACACTGAGCAGCGGCAGCTATACATCGGCGACAGCCACGCTGATCGGCGGCACGGCGACAATCAGTGTCGCCGCCGGCTCGCTGGCAACGGGGACCGACACGCTCACCGTCACCTACACGCCAGATGCGGCAAGTTCACCGACCTATAACAGTACTTCGGGAACGAGTCCGGTAACTGTTACTCCGGTGTATGTGCTCACTGTGAATTCGATCAACCCTGCCAGCGGGGTCCAGATCCAGGTCGACTACCCTCCCCCCATCGATCCCTTCGTGGGGACCACGAGCTTTACGCAAACCGCGGCGGCCGGCACGCAACTGGTATTGACGGCGCCGGCAAATTCAAGCGGCAACGCGTTTTTGTCGTGGACCGGTTGCACCTCGTCAAGCACCGTCACCTGCAAAGTAACGTTGAACGGCAATATGACCGTGACAGCCAACTATGCGGCGCCGGCAACTTACTCTCTCACCATTGACTCGGCTAGTCCCGCAAGCGGCGTAGAAATCCAGGCGTCCCCCTCGGATGTGAATGGGAACGGCTCCGGCACGACCCCGCTCACGCGCACCTACAAGTCGGGAACCTCCGTTACGCTCACCGCGGTCAGCCCATCGGACGGTTATAGCTTTGTTGTGTGGAATGGATGCGCCAGCAGCAGCACCGTCACCTGCGACGTGACGATGAACGCCAATACGACCGTTACGGCCATGTACAGCGAGCCGAACATCTCATCGATCACGGTTACGCCCAATACCGCGACGATTGGAGACACGGTCCAAATGGTGGCCACGGTAAACGGCACCGGCAATTTCAGCAGCGCAGTGAGTTGGGCACTCACGTGCCCTTCGTGCGGAAGCCTGAGCCCAGGCACGCTGAGTTCCAGCGGCTTATATACAACGCCCTATCCGGCTCCGGCAACCGTTACCGTTAAGGCCACCAGCACCGAGACCGGATTCACGAACATCAGCGGCAGCACAACCGTAACTCTCAATTCCCCGGCCACGGCCACCGGGCCGGCGCTGACCGTAAATGTGGCCAGCCCCGGCAATCCCATCAGCCCCGAAATCTACGGCATGGACGCGTATCTTCTCGATGCCACTTCGGCTGATACCGCAGCGGTCGCAAAAGCCAACATCACCATCGATCGCTGGGGAGGCGATTCCACCGAGCGCTACAACTATCAGGTGGATGTGACCAGTTCCATCGCCGACTGGTACTTTGAAAACTCTACCGGCAATGGCGGGGATGGTTGGCCCGCAGTAAGCGGAACAAAAGCATTCGACTACCTTGTCGAGACCAACAACAGCGACGGGATCAAGACTCTGGGCACAGTGCCTGTGCTGGGCTATGTGGCAAAGGACAGCACCTCATGCAGCTTCCTGAAGTCGACATACCCAGGCCAGGTAAGCTACAACGGCAATTGCGGTGTCGGCGAATACCCCGACGGAACCGCGGGCTGTACCGACTCCGGTGGGTGCGACATCTATGGCAACAGCACGATAGCCGCTCTCACCAGCATCTCCGAGCCTCCTCCAACACCACCCGCCGCCTCCGCGGTAACCACCGCATGGGCAGACGCCACATGGACCGGCGGCTGGGTAAACTACCTGGTCAACAAGTTCGGCCCAGGGAATCCCGCTTCCGGAGCAAGCACCGGCGTGGCGATCTACGATCTGGACAACGAGCCTACCTGGTGGGACGCGGAAGATCGCGACGTTCATCCGCTTCCCTTTACATATGACGAGGTCACCAACGGCGGGATCGGCACTGCCCTGGCCATCAAGACCGTCGATCCAACCGCGCAGGTGAGCGGACCGGTGATCGACTACTGGTGGGCCTACTTCTATTCCAAGAAAGATATCGAGTCCGGATGGAGCTCAGGCTCTTGCTATGAGCCTTGGAGCAATCCGGTCGATCGCAAAGCGCACGGCGGAGTTCCGCTCATCGAGTACTATCTGCAGCAATTTGCGGCAGCGCAGGCTACGTACGGTATACGCCTTCTTGATTACGTGGATCTGCACACGTATTTCGCACCCAATTATCCCTTTGTCAACGGCGCCGGCCTCGGTCTGGCCCCGGCTGGAGACACCGGCGCGCAGCAGGCGCGGCTCAATGCAACGCGTGCCTTCTGGGATCCGACCTATACCGATCCCAGTGATAATTACCCGCAGCCGAACTACATCACTGACCCCAACCACACCACAAGCTGCTCACCTCCACAGCAGGCGCCGCAACTGATTCCGATGATGAAGACCTGGGTTACGAAAGATTATCCCGGCACCAAAACAGCCATCGACGAATATAACTTCGGCGGAATGGAGGCCATCAACGGTGCACTGACGGAGGCCGACATTCTGGGCATCTTTGGCCGCCAGGGTCTCGACCTGGGCACCATGTGGCCCACAACCGATCCGTCGGAGCAGATCCCGGGTATGATGGCCTTCGCTATTTATCGCAACTACGACGGGAACAAATCCACGTTTGGCGACACGGTACTTCCCTCCGCAAGCACCAATTCGTCCAATGCCGATGCCGAGGGGCAACTCGCGGTCTATGGGGCGATTCACACCGCCGGCGCCGCCACCGGCACGGTGACTGTGGTGGTCATCAACAAAACTTACGGGGCACTCACCAGCACGCTCTCGCTCACCGGCTTGTCGGCCAGCGCAACCACGGCGCAAGCCTATCTTTACAGCAACGCCAATCTGAATGCGATTGCCGCGCAACCGGCAGTAACCGTAACACCGCCGGCTGGGGGAAGCTCGACCGGCACGATCGCCAACTACACGTTCCCTGCGCAGTCGATCACCCTCTTCGTGATCCCGCAGTAGCCGGCGGCCGGCTTCCGCAGTTGCGCGCAATCAGGCAGCGGGTTTCTGAGATCTCGCGGCCTGATTCACAGTCGTTTCAGACTCCGCGGAACCATGGAATTCAGACTGTTGGAATGCTCGGCCGGAGCTTGTCTCTAAACCCTGTGCATGACTCGAATGCGATCATGAATTGAATTCCCGAGAAGCGGTTGTCGTATTCGCGCGCGGCGGCAGCGCGCGCATCCCGCAATTCCCTTCCGTCCCAGCGCAAGTGACTCCAGTTACCCCACTTATCGGAAGCGGAGCCTGATTCCTGCCGCTTCGCCGCGTGCGACACGAAGATCGCAGGAACTTCCCGCAAGGTAGCGTTACCAAAGGTTGATTAAATCGCTTTATGCAGTTCTTGACAATGTTGAATCATGTCGAGTAGCGTATATCCGATTCACAAAGTGAGCGTAGGTCGGAATTATGTGGCGCGCACGAATTTCGCTGGGGCGAACCGTTTAGCGCCACACGAACTCCCGATCTCGCAAAGAATTGTGCAGCCAAGGGGGTATTACATGACGTTTTTACCTGGGTTCAGGCCGGCATCCGCATTTTTGGGGCTTATCGTCGCGGTGCTGCTGTTATGGCAATCGCCCGCTTTGGCGCAGGACACCACAGGCACCGTGACCGGCGTAGTGCAGGACCAAACTGGCGCTGTGATTCCGAACGCTACCGTGGTAGTGACGAATCTCGACAACAGATCCGAGCGCAGGACAGTCAGCAACGGTGTAGGAGAGTTTGCGCTCACGGCGGTCACGGCGGGGCTGCGATACCAGCTTCGGGTGACGGCGCCGGGCTTTGAAACGTGGCAGTCGCGGCCCTTTGCGCTGCGGCCCGGCGATCAAATTCCTTTCGCCGATATCAAGATGCACATCGCCCAGGCGGCCGCGGATGTCACAGTGGAAGCGGAGGCCAACCAAGCCCTTAAGCCATTGGATACGGCCGAGCGCAGCGATGTAATCACGGCGAAAGATCTGGAGACGCTGCCTCTTGAGGGCCGCGACGCAACGGAACTGATCGAGATGTTGCCGGGAATGGCGATGATCAGCCCGGGCGTCAACAACCAGGCGCCGAACACAGCCGTAGTGGGCATGAGCGGCGCCACCGGATCCTATTCCGCGAACGGCGCCGGCCCAACCGGGCTGGCCTCGATCATCGATGGCGTCTCGATCCAGGATATCGATACAAATGCCGGAACCGTGCAGACGGTGAACTCCGACATGATCCAGGAGATCAAGGCAACGACATCGACCTTCAGCGCCGAGTATGCGAAGGGCCCTGCTGTACTGAATGCCACGACCAAGGCCGGCGGGGTTGCGTACCACGGTAATGCATACATGTATGTCCGCGATACGCTGCTCAACGCCAATGACTGGTACAACAACTATCTTCAGCAGACCCGGCCTCCGGGACGTTATCTTTATCCAGGCGGGCAGCTGGGGGGCCCGGTATGGATTCCCCATACCCGGTTCGGCCCGCACAACGAGAAGCTGTTCTTCTTTGCCGGCTACGAATATTACAACCAGAATTTCTGGGCGGAAACCCTTGGCTCCTGGGTTCCGACCATGTCCGAGCGCAACGGTGATTTCAGTGCGGAGTCGTTGAACGCCCAGCTTTGCGGCGCGCGTCCGGACGGCGGCGTGAACCTGAACGCGGTCCTGCCGATGTGTGAAACAAACAACTATCTGCCGAACGGCAACTCAATCGCCAATGGCAACGTGAGTCCATATGCCAATTCTTCCGGCGTGGCCCTGGTCAACTGGCTGCCGCTGCCAAACGCCGATCCGTTTATAAACGAGCAGGGCTACAACTATGTCCAGCCGGTGATCCAGACTCAGAACGGCTATCAGCTTCATATCCGCATGGATTACAACCTGAACGACTCCAACAAGCTCTATGCAACCTGGGGCCGCCAGCAGCAGGTAAGCGATGAGCCGGTCGCCTGGGGATACGCTCCCAACTATGCCATGGAATATCCCGGGCAAGTGACAGCCGGCGATCTTTCCAACATTTTCTCCGGTCACTACATGCGGACGTTTGGCGCCAGCGTGACCAACGAAGCCAGCGCCTCCATGTCCTTCATCAGCGATCCGGGTAATATGGGCAACCCAAACGCGGTCAGCCGGTTCTCGTTGGGCCAGTATGACTGCGCGAATCCGACGCAGCGGGCGGCGGGTACATGTGGCGGCACCCAGGGTTTCAACTACCTTGGCGAATACAAGAACAACGGGGACTATTCGGTGCCGGCGCTCTCGGACTATAGCTCTCTCGGCTATCCCAACATGTTAATGCCGGGCGGTTTCTACAATAACCAGATCAGGATGAAAAAGGTCGTCCCGACGCTGGCGGACACGGTGAACTGGATGAAGGGACCGCATAACTTCTCGTTCGGGATTTATGGCGAGCGGGGCATCCTGAATGGAACCGCCGATTATGCGGCTGCTTTTCCGCAAGGAGAGTACACGTTCAATCCCGGCAATGGGTACTTCCAGTACAACTCGAGCGTGGGTCAAAATGCGAATTACCTCAACTGCGAGAACCCGGATCCGAATGGCACGAGCCGCAGCTCGGGTGCGGCGTATTTCGGCAACTGCATCAATGGCGTGGCCATGATGTATATGGGGTACACAGATAGCTTCACGCAGACGAACTTCTCGCCGATCGTGGACATGCAGTACACGACATTGGCCGGTTTTCTCAACGACTCCTGGAAGTTGCACCGGGTCACGCTGATGCTTGGGGCTCGCGTGGAGCATCTGGGCCCGTGGTTCGACCGTCATAACAACGGCCTGGCCACCTTTTCTCCCACGCTCTACAGCAACGAATGTACGGTTCGAAACTGCAGCAGTTTGGCGCTGCCCGGTCTCGTCTGGCACGGGCAACAAAGCTCCGTCTCGAACTCGGTAAGCAACCCGCCCACGGTATATTTCACTCCCCGGGTCGGCGCCTCATGGGACATCTTCGGGAGGGGCGACACCGTTCTGCGCGGCGGATGGGGCATGTATCGCAACGAGGAGGAGTTTCAGCCCTATGCTCTGGCAGCGGCGAGCGCGCAGGGCTACAAGACGAGCGAGTCCATCGGGGAATTGACCTTCGATCTGGTAGACAATCAGTCGCCGATCAACCCGCCAGACATCAATGTCTACACCGTCTCTCCGACTGACAATGTTCGGCCAATCTACTATCAGTTCAATGTAACCGTTGACCGGAGGCTGATGTGGAAGTCGCTGCTCGAGGTCGCCTATGTCGGAAACAAATCCATCAACCTGCCAACCTATAACACCCAGGCCAGCGGCTACAACGGCGCGTCGGATCTGAATGTGATTCCTCTGGGCGGATTCTTTGCGCCCGGCTTCGAAATCGGCAATATACCAACCGCACTCAAGGGGACGGGCTGCGCAGACCTCAGCTCTTTGACCACGCAGTGCCAGGACTTCTTCAGGACGTACCCCTTCTATCAGCACATTTACGCGCTGAAGCACGACTATTACTCGAACTACAACAGCCTGCAGGTGTCGTGGAACAAAGCAGCGGGCTTTGTGAGCTGGGGAGCGAACTACACCTTCTCGAAGGATCTTGCGACGGCCGCATCCTACAACAACACGCTTGCGGATCCCCTGAATCTGCGGAACGACTACAACCCGGCCCCGTTCGATCGCACCCACGTCTTCAACATCCACTATCTGGTCAATCTGGGAACACGCTACCACGGCGGAAGTCGCATTCTATCCAAGGCCGCGAACGGCTGGCAGATTTCGGGTATATCACAGGTTTCGAGCGGTCCGGACCTGCCCTCGGAGCAGGGCGAGAACTTCGGATTTGGATACGGCAGTATTGAATGGACCCGCGTCTTCATGCAGCAGCAGATCGATGGGGCGGGCAACGCCGACAAATTCTGCGCTAACAACTATGGCGTCCAACCGGACGCCGACGGGCATACGTATTGCGTAACCAACTTGAACCCGCTGGTCTGGATGGGCACTCCCGATTACCAGTTGATGCCTACAGTGAACTGCAATCCAGCAGGTGGAAAAGCGACGCATCAGTACATGCAGGCGACCTGCTTCGGTATCCCGCTGCCGGGCAGCGGCACCTCGGGGAAGGGTTATGTGGTCTCAAAGAACCCCAGCGGGCAGGGCCAGTATCGGCTTCCTTATATTCACGGTCCCGCCTTCCTGAAAAACGACCTGACGCTGATTAAGGAATTCGGGGTTGGAGAGAACAAGAAGATCCAGTTTAAAGCTGCCGCCTTCAATTTTCTCAACCACCCCGAGGTTTCCTTCAACAACAACGACAGTACCAATCTGAGCCTGGGCGGCTTGCTGGAGGCGGGGGCGGGACAGCCCCTTACAACGTCGGAACTGGGACATAAGAACTTCGGGATCGCGAACGTGAAGTACGGTTCGCGCCTCCTGGAACTGAGTGGAAAGTTCACGTTTTGAGAAATCGCTCCAGGCGGCCCCGGCGCTGATCGCACGGTCGCCTGGAGCGCGTGAATCGGCGGCAGGAAGTCTGTCCGCTGTACGGTAAGGATCAGAGGGCCGCCATTTTGGCGTGACCCTGAATATTGCGGGCTGGCGGCGATGCCGTTCGCGGGGGCATTTGAATGAGACTGTTTGGGAGGGTTATCATGGCCATCGAGACTAAGACGTACTTTCGCCGGCTGGCGCGCACCGGGGTTGTTTTAATGATGGGGGCACTGTCGGTGTGCGGAACCGCTGGAGCTCAGGCTCCGCCAGTGACGACTGGCTCGGTGTTTATCGTACCCTCCGACCAAAACTGGAGCCAGATTTACAAAATCGCCTTTTATAAGGGGAACGTTTTGGCGCTGGATGCGGGAAATGGCTCCCTGTATCAGCTCTCCCCTGGCGCGACATCCTGGTCAACCCTTGTCGACGGAACTGCTGCAACACCTGGGATTTTCGGGACCGGGTACAGCGCCATTGGCATGGCGATAGATGCCCAAGGCACCCTCTATTTCACCATTCGCTATGAACCCAAGTTCGTCTCCGACGCTCTTTTCTGGCGCGTTCCCTACAATGCCAGTCAGAACACGTGGCAACCCACGGCCAGCAACGGTTGGGGCGGCAATATATTTGATGCCCAGGGCGACCAACTCTACTCCTACGGCTCCGACGACGTGGAGTGGGTGGACAACCCGGCGATGGATGGCAGCGGGACGCTGTACTGGATGGCCGAGACCCAGAACAACATCTACTCGCTCGCGGTGGATAAGACGGGGAACGCGAGCCAGACATCTGTCAAGGCTAACGCCATCGTCACCGGCCTGAAAGCCGACCAGGGAAAGCTGGCGATCGATGTGAACGGAAACATCTATTTCACCGAGAATCGCGCCGTAAAGAACACGGCGCGCGTTAACGGAATTTTCTTCATCCCCGCCGGTACCACCGGCCTTACGGGAACGGGTGATGGGGATGTAGAGGCGACTCTGCAGCGCATCGATGCGCCCACCAATACGATCGTGTACGGCGGCGTGACGCTGGATGCGGCCGGCAATCTCTATCTCGCCTCCGAGAACAACCCTACCTATGACGAGACCTTCAACGGGGTCTGGATGATTCCCAACGAATGCGGGAGTCCAAGCAAGGTGACAAGCCCCTCCTGCCTGAACTTCAATCACATTTCCCTTCTCGCTCCCGTGGGAAGCAACAATGCCATTGCCATCGATCCGCGAGGATACCTCTGGATCCCCTCTTATGATGATTGGACTCCCAATGGCTCGGGGCCGTATCCGGGCGAATGGGCAATCGTGGTGTGGGCTCCGGGCTCTCTCAACCTGGGCGTCTCGGGCAACTCGCCGACGATCTTGAGCCTCAATCCTAACTTCGGCGTGGCAGGCAGCTCGGTGACGATTTCCGGGGCGAACTTCGGTGCGGCGCAGGGTACCAGCACGGTCTTGTTCAACAATCAGACGTCGACGACCACAATCACCAGTTGGAGCCCCACGTCGATCGTGGCGGTGGTGCCGCCGGACGCGACCACGGGGAATGTGGTAGTTATCGTGGGCGCCTTGCAGAGCAACGGCGTGAATTTCACGCTTGGCTCCTCGGGGTCGGGAACCGCGGGACCGTCAGGTACTGTATTTGTGACCTTTAACCAGGCGGTCACGCCTGGATCCATTCAATACTCGCAGACAGCAGGCGGGACGGATTTCGCGGCCGCATCGGCAAACCCCAATCCTCCTCAATCGGGAACGCCGGCAGTTCCATGCACTGCGGCAACAGCATACACGGCGCAATCTAGCTGCCAGATTTGGGTAGCGTTGAATGCGCGCGCCCCAGGGGCTGTCTCCGGTCAGGTGACGATGTTGGATTCGAGTAACAACATGATTCAGGGCAGCAAGGTCTATCTGAGCGGAACCGGGCAAGGCGCGGAAGCGGCGATGCTTGACTCTCCCATGCAAACCGCAATCGCTTCCGGACTCCAGTCCCCCGCGCAGGTGGCTGCCGATTCCCTCGGCGATACGTATCTTGCCGATTCCGGTCTCAAGAAAGTTCTTTACTTCCCGGCGAATTCCTCCAGTGCAACGGGTACTTCGATCGGGAGCGGGTTGGTGGCCCCCACCGGCGTTGCCGTGGACGGGTCGGGCGATGTTTATATTGCCGACTCCGGAAACGTGATCGAGATTCCCGCGGTAAACGGCGTCCTCAACACCGCGGGCCAGGCCGTCGTCGCCTCGGGCCTTGGAAAGGATCTCAATCTGGCGGTGGACGGCGTCGGCAACGTATATGTCGCGGACCCCAACAACTCCCGTGTTGTCAAGATTCCCAATCCCGCCACAGCCAATTTGATTCCTAACGGCGATGAGGCGGGTATCAACGCTTCAACCACCATCACTGTCGGCTCGGGATTCAACCAACCCAGTGCGATCGCTATGGACTCCTCCGGCGACCTGTTTGTTGCCGATGGTTCGACTCTGTATGAAGTCACGCCGGAGAGTGTGCAGACCCCAATCACCACTTCCCTGGCTGGTTCTGTTACCGGCCTGGCTGTGGATGCGTCCGGGTCGGTGCTTGTATCTGAAAGCGGCGGCATCCTTCGCATCCCCTCGATTAGCGGGACTCTCAGCGTCAACAGTGCGGGCTCATTGGACAGCACCATCACTGCGCCCACTAGCGTGGCCCTGGATCAGACGGGAAATCTGTATGTTTCCGACATGACAAACAGTACCCCGAACCTGTTCGAATTGGCCGTCACAGGATTGGTGAATTTTGGTGTAGGCCTTACCCCTACTGTTCTCACCCAACAGGACGTCCCCTTGTTTGACATCGGCAACGAGCCTCTCACGTTGACCGGAAACCCCACATTCTCCGGTAACGATGCCGCCGATTTCTCAGTGGTAGCCTCCAACAGTGGGACTGCATGCGATACCACGGGCGCGACGCCCGTGGCTACCGGCTCGTCTTGCACGCTGGGAATCGGGTTCACGCCGCCGACGAAAGGCGCTTATTCCGGCGATTCCATGACGGTCCCAACGAACGCGGGTAACGTTCCTGCGGGTGACATCACTGCCGCGCTGGAGGGCCAGGCCACAGCCAACCTCGAGCCGACTCAAACGGCCGTCAGCCTCAACCCGGCTACCACGACTTACCCTGGGGGCACGACGGTCACTGTGACCGTCACGCCGGAACCGACTTCCACCACCCCCCCCAATACCAACATTCCATCGGGGCCGGTCACACTGACGGTCGCCTGCACAGCCGTGGGCTGCACGCAACAACCCATTACGCAAACAGGGACCGCCTCGGGTACCGATGCGGGCACCACCGCAACATTCAACCTGACTGGGATCGAGGGCGGCGGGTATAGCGTGACGGCCCAATATGGCGGAAATGTTGCTCAACTGATGCAAAAGAGCACAAGCAGCGCCGTGACGTTTACTGTTGCGCCGGCGGCGCCGACAATCACACTGAGCGAGCCCCTCGGCGTCAGCCCCAACAGCTTCAACGGCATCTACTATGTCGAGACCGGACAAAACTCAATCACCCTTGCGGTTAACGTTTCCTCGTCGCTCGGGTCGCCGTCGGGCACCTTTACCTTCATGAACGGCTCTCAGGCCGTGGGAACCGCCCCGCTGGATGCGAACGGGAATGCAGTCTTCAACACAAGCACATTGGCGAACGGATCCTACTCTATCACCGCCGTCTTCAGCGGCGATCAGAATTTCGCTTCCGTCACTTCTTCGGCCATCGCGTTCCAGGTCATTCCGAGCAGCGTGCTGATCACGGCAAGCCCGACTTCGGTCTCGACTTCAGCCGGGACTCCGGTGGCGAGTACCATCACCTTGCAATCGCTTGCTGGGTTCTCGGCCCCGAATGGCGCCAACATCGCGTGCAACAACTCCACGCTTCCGTACTATTCCGAGTGTACATTCAGCGTTCCTAACCCTGTTATCTGTGCGCCCCCCGGCACAACCGCGATTCCGTGCAGCGGAATTACTACGACCGTGGTTACCATCAGCTCCAACATCCCGGTAAACCTGCCGCCGGCGACCGCAGCCAATGTGCCGGCCAATCGGCCGGGCACCTCACCGCTGATTCCGGCTGGGTTCCTCGGTCTCGGACTCTTCGGGCTGGCGTTGCGAAGGAGGGCGATCTTCAACCACAAGCTGCTCAACAGTGTCTCTCTTGCGTTGTTGCTGATCGGGGCCGTCATGGGCTTTGGCGGTTGCACCAACAACAGTTACACGCAGCAAATCAAGGTTCCGGTGTACACAACTCCGGCCGGTACTTATAAGGTCAGCATTTTGGTCACGGATCCATCGTCGGGTGCGCAGGAGTCACTGCCCTTCACAATACCCGTGACGATTCAGGCGGCCCAATAGATGCCGGTGCGAAGTGGCTTATGGAGGGCGGGCAGCCGCCCTCCGCAAGCCGCGGAATTCAGGTCCGTTCATGCTGCGGTTTGAGGTTACGAACAAAGTTGGTATGAGTCTTCCAGGGGGAAATGTTATGTTCAGCAATTCATCCATGTCGCTGCGCCGGTTCTCCGGATTTGCGCTGACGTTCCTGTTCCTAGCCGCAGGGTTTTGCGCGGGAGCCTGGGCGCAGACCACGCCGACGGCCATCGCGAGTTTCGCCACCGGGCTGGCTCAGCCGGCGCAAACCAGCATTGGGAGTATCGCGAACACCGCTACCGATACTTTCGGGGACTGGCTCGTCGAGGACGATACGAACGGAGCGCTGTATGAGTTGCCTGCCGGCGGGGTAACTTTCAAGACGCTCGTTGGCTCCGGCGGCCTCGCCGGCAGTAGCGCCACCAACAGCATTGTGACCCCGGGAATCGCCATCGACACCGCCAACAATCTGTATATCGAGGGCGGCACTTGCGTGCTGATATATCCCTACGACACTGTCACCGGCACATGGGATGGTCTGGCCGCGTTAACATCGAAAGCCCCTTCTTCAAGCGCCTGCGGCACGACCGCCCCCAGCTTCTACAATTTCGGGACCGGGGTGCAGACGTGGGGAATCGGAATCGGCAATACCAGTGTCCTGATCGGAACCAGCGGCTCGACCGGGAACGGGATCGCCAGTATCGCGGTCTCTGGATCGCCGGCCGCCCCGGTGGCAGGAGCGGCGACCTCAATCATCACAGGCCTGAAGGGAACGGCAATCTCGATTGCCGAGGACCCGACAGGCAATATCTATTTTGTCGAGCAAGGTTCGGGCGCTTTGGTTGGCGCTTACGAGATTCCCGCCGGAACAACCGGACTGACGTCGGATTCGGGCCTCAAGCGAATCGATCCCAGTCTGCCCAGCGTGACGGGAGTGACCGTCGATGGTGCCGGGAATATTTATATCGGCGACAGCACGGACGGCGTCTTTTTGCTACCCGTCGGCTCAACTTCGTCCAGCGCGGCTCTGCTGCTGACCTCTGTGATCGCTCAAGGGTCAGTCGGGGTGACGGGTAATGACGGGTACGTGTTCGTTCCTTCCATTCAGAACAACACCAGCGACCCCGTGAAAGTTGCCTTCAACGCCGCCGCATTTGGCGCGGAGACGGTTGGGACAAGCAAACCCGCACAGAAAAGTATCAACTTCAGTTTCAATGCAAGCACGACTCCCGGCACGATAGAGGTGCTGGAAGCCGGTTCGAGTAATCTGGACTTCACGATCGTCAGCAGCAGCTCGGCAAACTGCGCCGTCGGTACAGCTAATGCTGCACTGACGTACTGCCCTGTTGTTGTAAGCTTCAATCCCCACGCAGCGGGTAAAGTTTCCGCCACCTTGGTCATGCTGGACGCGAAGGGCAATCTGCTGGCTTCCATCCCCCTTGGGGGCACTGGAACGAGCGCCGCTGTGCAGTTTATGGAGCCGGCGCAGTCGACAATCGCCGGCGGCCTCAAGACGCCCAGTCAAATAGCCCTGGACGCGGCCGGCAATCTCTATGTGGCTGATTCGGGCCTTGGCGCGGTGGAGTTGTACCCGGCGGGTTCGGCAGCGGGCGCTGCGGGGACTTCCGTGGGTACAGGCCTCAAAGCTCCGACGGGCGTTGCGGTCGATGGAGCCGGCGATGTTTTCATCGCTGACAGCGGCAGCCTCTATGAGGTTCCGGAAACCGCCGCGGGCCTGAATTCCAAGGGCCAGGTGACGCTGAAGACCGGCTTGACCTTCGGCTCACAGGTTCTGCTGGCTGCGGACGGCCTTGGCAATCTCTTTGTATCGGACGTGAGCAACCAGAAAGTCTATGAGCTGGAGAATTTCAGCACAGGCTGGAACACCAGCCTGCCCGGCGTGCTGAGTTCGCAAATCGTATACGTCTCCGGTACCGCGGTGAGCACACCTTCTGCGATAGCGGTGGATTCTAACGATAATCTCTATGTAGTCGACGGCGGTAGCGTGTACGAAGTCGCGCCGACCGGAACCCAGACTCAAGTGCTCAGCGGCCTCGCTGGCGTGACCGGCCTCGCGGTCGATCCCTCGGGCTCGGTTTACGTTGCCATGGCGGGCGGGACGATTCGTGTTCCCAGCGTGAGCGGCAGTCTTAACATCGCCGACAAAACACACGTAGCGAGCGCCGTCACGAATCCGGCGTCTGTGGCCCTGGATTCTCTGGGCAACATTTACGTGGCGGACGGGAGCGCGCTGGACGTCAACCTGACCAGCGCCAGCGCGTCTATTAATTTCGGAACCCTGACCGCCGACTCATATCCGGCTCCGTCCGCAGGTTCGTCTACGACACAAACGGCGACGCTCCTGAACTATGGCAATGCACCCCTGACGGTCACGGGTTACTCAAATACCGCCGACTATAGCGAGACAGCGGACACATGCATCGGCAATTCGATCGCCATCAACTCGACCTGCACAGTGACCATCACCTTCAGCTCCGGTATCGGCGACGGAGGCACTCTGACAGGCGAGGTTCTGGTTCAGGGCGATGTGGCCAATACTCCCGTGGGCGTGAACAGCACAGGCGTGGCTCCGACGTTGGCCGCTACAACGACTACGATGACTGTGGGCGCCAACGGCAGCATCGAAGGGATCCCGATTTCGGTGGTCGTCGCGCCCACTGCGGCTAACACCCAACCATTAACGGGGACCGTGACCCTTACGGTCATTCCCGGTAGCAATGTTCCTGTTACCAATCCAGCTCTGCCAGACCCGTACACAATCACTCTGCCACTCACCAATGCGGCGGCCTCGTTCAATCCAACCATGCTTCCCATTGGGTCGTATTCGTTCACAGCCGAATACAACGGAGATGCGACCTACATTTACGAGCACTCCAGCAACACGGAGGCCGCCTCCATCACTGCGGCGGTAGCAGTCACGATAACCCAGCCCACAACCTTAACGTTGCCCCAGACCGGGCTCCCTTCGATTCCACTGGAGGCCTATACGCTCCCGTGTACGGCGGGCTCCGGCTCCAGTTGCACCACCTCGTATAGCTATGGGCAGCCCTCCGGGAATCCTTCGGGTTACCTGATCCTTGGAGGGGAGTGCGCCGCGGGTTGCGGTGGCGATCAGCCATACGACGGATCGGTCAACGATTGGCTTTACACCTATCCTGTTACTGTCGCGCCGACAGAGGCCGGCTTTCCCATGATCGGTACAGCCATCTACAATAGCTCGAATGTGGAGACAGGATTTAACTATGGATCAGTGAACTATGAAAGTGCGAGCGGCGTGTCCCTCTGCGGCAACGATGCGGGTAGCTCATCGATCATCGACGTGTCTGACACCGGGGATGCCTCGATGGCACTTTCATGCGCGACGATCAGCACAAGCAACACCACAATCCCCGATATCATGACCTATTACACGGTTACTCCGGTCTATACGGGGACCTATAACGACCTTGTCAGCACCAATCCCAACTTCACGCAGGTCACGGGAAGCGCCATAGGAATATGGGCGCTGCGCAGTCCGATGGTCCAGATCAGCTCCAGCCCGGCCTCGCTGACTGTGGCTTCCGGATCCTCGGCGTCGGCGACGCTCACGTTAACTTCGGTCCTGGGATATGGATATGCGGGACGCAACGACACGAGCAACCTTAACTGGTCGATGCCGATCGACTTGCAGTGCCAAGGTCTGCCGGCGTACGCAACGTGCTCCTTTACCTATCCAACTCCGAATGCAGCAGATCCAAATTTCATGACGAACCCCGGTGGACTGGAATGCGCTACGAGCACTTCCGCGGCGCCCGCATACTGCGCCATCGATATCGGCCCTGCGCCTGGGTCCGTAAATGGATATTCGTCCAATCATTCGAGCAGTGGGACAACGCCTTGCACTGCCGTTGATGGATGCCTTGGGCCCGGCACGGTTTTGGTGACCATCAATACCAACGTAAGCCCAAATCTCACTGCCAGTCGTAATGCAGCGGACAAGAGCAGCCTCGCACTCGCGACGCTGTTCGGGTTGGGCTTCCTCGGCTTCGCATTCCGCAAGAGGGCCTCGCGATTGAGGGTTCTTCTGACGGTCGTCAGTCTATTGCTTTGCGGAGCCGCTATGGCCGGCATCACCGCATGCAGCACCACGACTCTGGGTTCGACGAAAACAACCGGTGTTACGCCGGCCGGGAGCTACTGGGTTACGGTTTCAGCCAAGGAAACCGGGTCTCTGACGGTTACCACAAATCCTGGAACCTCTGGCGCGCAAACCGTCATCGTGCAAGCGAACGGAAACGATGTGTCTCTGCCGTTTACCGTCAACGTAACAGTTAGTCAGTAGCCGAACCCACACTGTAACGAGCGGGAGCGAGCCATCGCTCCCGCTTTAATTTGTGCGCCCGTCAGGGCCCATTGGCCCTAAGCGTCCAGGCCTCGCCCTCCAGACAGGCGGCCTGATCGGGTCTTGGGGTCAAATAAGGAGAACGCAGATTACAATGATCGTTTCGCCGAGAGTTTTTCCGAGCGCATTGACTGGCAACATCATTGTGCGGAAGCTCCTGGCTGGAGGTTAGGAGAAGATGTCCGAACGGCTGACGCCCGAGGCGCGAGGAGCTGCTGTCATTGCCTATGGCATTGCCAAAATGTCTGCCTCACAAAACATCGAGACGGAGCATTTGCTCATTGGAATCATGCGCGAAAATCCTGGGTTCCTGAACCGTTTTATGAAGACCGAAGTTACTGGCGACCCTTTTCTCGAAGCGATTCGGCGGAACTTTGCCAGGGGCGAGGAAATCCCCAAATCGGCGGCGCGGCCGGAACGCACCGAGGAATACGAGCGTGTAATCGCGATGGCGGCTGAAGAGGCAGAGCGGGCAGGACAGGAAAACATCGGCATCGACAATTTGCTCATTGCCATCTTGCGTGAGAAGAACAGCACCGCGGCGCGAATGCTCCGCGAGCGCGGCGCGGACCTCGATCTGATCCGCTTCCAACTAACGGCAGTTCCCTACGAACCACCATCGGAAAAGGAGCATAAGCTCAGGGCGCTGAACAGAATGGTGAATCTCTTGGACACTTCTCATCCCTCTGAAAGCGCTAAGATCGCTGAGATCAGAAATCGGCTTGAATGCTCCGATGGCGAGGATGCCAGCGACCTGGGCGACCAGATTATGGAGATGATGGCGGACAAGGCCGCGCCTGGTGCTCGCCTCGGTAGAGACCCGGGAAACGGCGGCGGTTGGTCTAACCGTACCAGTGAAAAGATGCGGCGGCTCATTTTCTTCGCTCAATTCGAAGCCAAACGGTCCGGTTCACCAGAAGTAGAAACCGGACACCTCCTGTTGGTCATCCTCCGTGAGCAGAAAAAGCATTGGAGCCTCTTCATGCCACTGGCGATTTCGAAGGAGGCTGTTTCAACGGAAATCGAAGAGACTCTGCGCACTGGCGAGATCGTTTTGCCGCTGGAAGTATCCTCAACGGCGATGAGACCGCCCCTCTCCGAAGAATGTAAACGAGCTCAAACCCATGCGCGGGAAGAGGCCGATATGCTGTGGTCTTCGCGTGCCGGCCCCGAGCACCTGCTCTTGGGGCTCTTGCGAGAAGAAAGCAGTTTCGCGGCTCGCATCATGCGCAAATACGGTGCGGAGCCTGAGAAGATCCGAGAGGGGCTGGCAGCTTTACCGCACCCAGGTAGCGCAAACTCAAACGAACGACCGCAATAAAGAAAGATAAGCCGGTCCCAGGTAAGCTCCCCTCCTTTACCGGCGCACTAGGGCCAAGCGGTCAGCGTCTGCTAAGCGGAATACCTGCTCATCGAGATAACGGCCTGGCTTGAAGTCTGGCGTGGGAGCCTGGCCGCTGAACATCTTGGTCAACATGGTTGACCTTCTCATGGACGTAACGTATTGCCGTACGGCGATCATACTTCTGGCTGCCGTCTGCATAGCCCCTGAAACCGCCCGCGATCTGGTTCAGACTCTGTTCTTGCGGGGTTCCCCGAGTAACATTGGCGGCGCCTTGGCGCGAACCTTGCGGCTGCCTCTTTGCAGCATTCTCCGCAGCGCGCAGACAAAACCACGCTGAGGATCGTTCCATTGCTGCTAGAACAATCTTCAGCGCGGTTTGGATGAACAATCGGCTTACTCGACAAACGTCGTGATACTCTGCGCGGGCAGTGTGTAGGTAAACTGGCCGGCCGTCACGCTGACCCCAGTTTGCAGCGCCAAGCCGGCGGCCGAAGTGCTCTGGTAGGGTGTCACCGAGGTCACGGTTCCGTTCTGAATTGCGAAGGCCTGGGTCACGGCGCTTGTGCCCATATTGATTGCCACGATGACGTAGTGTTGAGTCCCGCTCTCGGTCCCGGTGTAGGCGGAGACGAGCACATTCGCGGACTCGTTTGCGGAGGCCGTCACACCCACGTGCGAATAGCCCGGCTGAACGAACTTGGAGTACTGGCCCATCACGTAGCCCACCACAGATGGATTCCCGCTGTTGTCGACTAAGCCACAGGTGCCGGCTGCGGTTGCACAACTGCCGGTGGAGTCGCCGAAGATCCCCCACCAGACATAGGCGTTGTATTGGGCGATGGTCATGGCTTGATGGATGCTCTGGGCAAACGTCAGGGCCTGGGGCCAGGTAAGCTGCGCTGAGCTCAAGGGGCCGAACTCGGTCATCCAGACTTCTTTCTGGGTGACTCCAGACGGCTGCGGATAGAGGAAGGGCGTGGTTCCATAGATGTGGCCGCCAATGACGCCGATGTTGTTGTACGCGGCCGAGTCCACAACAGCCGAGCCGGTGAAGATCGGGTTGGTGTAGGACGTTTTGAAGGTATCTGACTCCGGCATGATGAGCTTCGCCGTCAGCGGGTTCGTTGCGCCGCCCGCAGTCAGCGAGTCAATGAAGGCGTCCATCTGCGCAGGAGTCCACACGCAGGACTCATAGGAGACATTCTCCTCCGGTTCGTTCTGCATCGAAATGGCGTAGAGATTGAAGGAGTTTTGGGAATTGAAGTAGGTGACAAAATCCTCCAGATAGTTGGCGTAGTCGGAATAGTGATTTGGATCGAGGTAACCGCCGCAGTAGTCGGCTGGGCTGCAACTGCTGTTGAAGGTTTCGTTATAGTCAACGCCACCAACAGTGGTATTGGTGCCATTAAGCTTCCAAGTGGCTGGAGGCGTCCACGGCGTTGCGAAGACGATCGCATTTGGGTTGTTGAGGATGGCTAACCCACCGTTGGTGGCCTCTTCAAGCCAGTTTCCACCATCGCTGGGGTTGGTGGTTACCCAGTTGTTGGCCGCCGTGCCCGTGGGATCGATGCGCACCCTTAGAATGCTGAGGCCGAGGCCATTCGTCGGACTAAACAGAGCCTTGGCAACGGCCGCGGGCATCTGTCCGAGCCAGGCCGTCGATCCGCCAAATCCGCGGATAGTCTGAAGAGTGTCGGTGAAATCGACTGTCTCCAGGTTCGGATTTGCAGCGGCGGTGGTGAAGCTCCAGGTATAGTTCGCAGCCAGAGCCGTTCCCGCCGCGTTTTGAACTCCGGTGGTAATGGTTGCCGTGTACTGGGTGCTGACAGCCAGGCTCGCCGACGGCGTGAAGGTTGCCACCGATGTGGAAGCGGCGAAGGTAACAGTTCCAGTGACCGCCGCGCCCCCGGCAGCCGCCAAGGTAAATGTCGAAGAATTGATCGTGGATGGATTCATCGACTGACTGAAGGTCGCCGTTACGGTTGTGGTTACTGCTACTCCCGTGGCCGCGCTAGCAGGCGTGACACTAAGAACTGTGGGCGGAACAGCAGACGTGGTGAAGGTCCAGGGATAGTTCGCAGCCAGCGCCGCTCCCGCCGAGCTTTGCGCTCCCGTGGTGATGGTGGCCGTGTATTGCGTGTTGTAAGCCAGATTTGCGCTCGGAGCGAAAGTGGCCACCGAACCGGTCGCGGTGTAGGTAACAGTCCCGGTGACCGGCGCGCCCCCGGCCGCGGTCAAGGTGAATGTCGAAGAGGTGAGCGTCGACGGGTTCATCGCCTGACTGAAGGCCGCCGTGATAATCGGAGCGGTTGCGGACACCCCCATCGCGCTGTTGGCCGGAGTCGTGGAAGTGACCGTCGGCGCGGGCGCTGCGACCGTGGTGAAGGTCCAGGTATAGTTCGCAGCCAGCGCCGGTCCAGAAGAGCTTTGAGCTCCCGTCGTGATGGTCGCCGTGTATTGGGTGCTGTAAGCCAGATTTGCGTTCGGNNGTCAAGGTGAATGTCGAAGAAGTGATTGTGGACGAGTTCATCGCCTCGCTGAAGTTCGCCGTTACGGTTGTGCTTACAGACACTCCCGTGGCCGCGCTTGCCGGCGTGACAGCGGTGACCGTGGGCGCAGCCGCGACAGTGGTGAAGGTCCAGGTGTAGTTCGCGGCCAGCGGCGTTCCTGTCGAGTCTTGAGCGCCGGTGGTGATGGTCGCCGTGTACTGGGTGCTGTAAGCCAGATTTGCCGACGGCGTGAAAGTTGCCACCGAGCCGGTCGCGGTATAGGTAACGGTTCCGGAAACTGGGGTTGTTCCCGGTCCGGTTAGCGTAAAGGTTGCCGGAGTGATCGTCGACGAGTTCATCGCCTGACTGAAGGTCGCCGTCACGGTCGTGCCGATGGCCACTCCTGTGGCCGCACTAAGAGGCGTAATTGCAGTCACAGTGGGCGGAACGGGAGCCGCGGCCGTCGTGAAGGTCCAGGAATAATTCGCACCCAGCGCCGCGCCCGACGAGCTGAAAGCTCCAGTGTTAATGGTCGCCGTGTACTGTGTGCTGTAAGCCAGGCTCGCCGATGGCATAAAGGTTGCTACGGAATTCGAGTAGCTGACAGTTCCTGAAACCGCCGCGCCCGCGGCCCCCGTCAATTGGAACGTCGAAGCAGTGATCGAGGACGACATCATCGCCTCGCTGAAGGTTGCAGTAATGGTTGCATTGACTGCTACGTTCGTGGCCCCGGTTGCAGGCGTAACCGCGGTGACCGTTGGAGCGACGGGCGGCGGCGTAGATGAGCCACCGCATCCTGAAACCAGGAGCGCGGACGCCAAAAGGCAAGCCATTCCGAGACGCATGGGACGCATGATAAGAGTTCTCCTTGGATTTGCTATGGGCGGAGAGAATGGCCAGTCCAGCTCGCAACCCCGAACGAAACCTTTGCGTACTAGCTCGACATTGAACTCGTCGTCCGGCGTCCTCTGATTCCAGCAAGCGCCTAGGCCTGCTATGGATCATTTAGAGGCCCATCCAGTTCAACTTCTTGCGGCGAGTGGATACTAAATCAATTTATCAACTCCACGCAACCGAATTTCCAGCGATGCTGGATCGAACAAATCGTACACACCACGGCTGTCCACTTCAGAGCAAAAGGGATCGGCTGGTGGTTGCCGTGCACAATTCAGGAGCCGAAGTTGAGTCTCTGAAGTGCGGCAAAAGGGCTCCAAAGTTCACCCTCTACGCAGCCTGCAACAAGCGTTTTCGATCGTTTGAATCGCCTTCCATTAACTAAATCGCTTTTCTGCAAGATACTGGTTCTGCGATATTTGCGCGCCAAATGGCTCCGGGGAGAAGCCGTCCCGGCTCGATGAAATCGCGGCAGCTTGTTGATTTTCTTGAAGTTCCTCCGAAGTGAATCGCAGGCTTCAGTCCCCTTCGGCGAAAAAAATCCACTTGACAATGACGCTGGCGGAGTTGAATATGCTCCTGCATTGTTTTCTATGGCACACCTCGGCAGTAAATGTGGAGGGGCTTTGGCGGCCTGATCGTCGACGATCAGGTTGGCGAGTGTAGTGTGAGTTGCTCGGCCAGGGTTCTTCCATGTTTCCACATCAGTTCAATTGTGTCGGCTGTGGTTTAGGGGGCCTGCCTGGAACAATGCAAATCGCGAAGCGGTGGATTCTGTCTTGAGATTGCGGCTATCTGTCATGTTCTTGGATATCGTTACCACACTGGCAGAGAGTCGGATTCAGCAGTGCAGGGAGGGGCGGCTTGTGGGGGGTGCAATAAAAGGGACGCTCGCCCAATGGAGGGTAGGAACTTGAGCTATCGACACAGGCGGGGCCTCCGGTGAAGCCAGAGATGGCCGGAGTTTAGCATGTGCGATCGAACGACAGCGCGGAACGCAAACCACGTTCCCCATTCTGAAACAACTCTCATCGGAGGATTAGAGATGCAAACGATTTGGAAGAGATTTCATCATGCCTATTCATCGCGGGGAAGTTGTGCGGCCCTGCTGTCGGTACTGACTATTCTGCTGTTCGCGGCTACCGCGAGCTCGGTTTCAGGACAAATAGTGGTCACCCAGGTCACCGCCTATCCGGCATTCCCGACTGGCGGCGTGATGGCCGGAGATGTTGGCGCCGGCGGCTCTTGGGGCATCAACTCGAGTGGCACCATCGTCGCCAGCACGACGTATGGCGGAGAAATTGTCCAGTTCAGCGGGCCAGGCTATGCCGAGACCGAAGCTGGACCCTACGGCAATGCCGGCGATATCGGCATTGACAGCAATAACTTCCTCTACGTGGGCGGCCAGTATGGCAACACCATCATAAAGGTTCCGGTAAGCACCAATGGAACCTACACCTTTACCGTCGATCCGTCCAAGACGAACACCCTGCCCACCTGCGACGGTGTGGTTGCGGACGACACGGCGGCGGGAGAGTGCTTGGTACCTGGCCCAGGGAAGCTCGGCTATTTGGGCGTGGGCGGGTTCGCCTGGGATGCAAAGGGCAATCTGTACTTCACCACTGACGATCAGGCCGGCCTGTACGGTTCATCCGCCATACCCTATGCGATTTATCAGTGCGATACGGCATGCCTCTATGGCCCAACGTTCACGGCTCCCGTCCTGATCTTCAATGAGCCTGACAGCGCCACTCCAAAAACCACCGGCCAGCTCTTTATCGGCGCCATCGCCTTTGACCCCTGGGGCAACCTCTGGTTCACCGATGCCGCCGCTTTGGGAACTGGCGGTAACATCCTCTACTCCGATCTGAACGAACTGGCCTACACAGCCACCAGCAAAACTTTCAGCTCGACTCCGACCGTCGTCAAGACCCTCACCAACAGCCCTGCGAGTAACAACGAAATCGATGCGCTCGTCGTCTCGACAACACCTTCAACCTCGAACGTAAAGAGCTACAAAATCTACATCGGCATCGCTAACAGCGGCATCTTCGCGCTGAACGACAACAATGGCGTCGCCGACCCAACGAGCCTGTACGCGGTCAACAACCTGGGCACGAACCTCCTGGCGCAGGACGGCTACGGCAACTTCTTCGCTATCGGCTACAGCAATGCGAACAGCGCGGACTCGCTTTTCTATGTCTCGCTCGACGGACCGACCTTCCCTGGCAATCCGCCGACTACGACGACTGCAAACCTCATCGTGGCGGATAACTCGGAACCCTGCACCCCAACTTTGACCACGGCCTTCTCTAACACCGACTACACAGCCGTTCAAGGAACCTGCGGCGGCACGATTCTGGGAAATGGCTCCTTTGTCCCGTTGACCGTCACCTTGGCCCTGGGCACCGGCCAAACCGTTGCGCCCAGCGCTGGCCTCACTGTGACCGATACCACGTCGGGCGCCTCGACAACCGTCGGCGCTAAAGGCCCGTCCCCTATCTCGGTTGACCAGATTACGTGGGGACAGCAATTCATTCCCGCCGGAGGCTCAGGAGTCTATGGCAGCGACTCTGCGGGCGGCAGCTCGGGAGGCGTCAATTCAAAGGGCACCCTTGTGATCGGCGGCTCCTACGGAAACAGTCTCCTGGAGTTCACCGCCGGTGGCACCGTTGTCACGAATATTGGCAGCACCAAGTGGGGCGGCGCGGGTGCCACGGTCATCGACAGCCAGAACTACCTCTACGCTTCCAATGAGTACGACAACAACATCCTGAAATTCCCTATGGCCGCCGATGGAACGTATCCAACCATCCCTGCCACCGCTGCGCTAATCGCTAAGATTCCCGCCTGCGCCGGGGACGGACTAGCCCCAGACACCGCGGGAATCTGCCAGATGACTCCCGGCGGTGGGACCACCTACTTTGGCGTCGCCGCCCTGACCTTCGACGCGAAGGGCAATCTCTTCATCACCGGCGATGACGAGACCAGCTCGACCGCTACAACAAGCGGTGCATTCTCCGTTCTTGAGTGCCCTGCCAGCTGTCTGTATGGCGCCACACTGACGCAACCGGTCGTGCTCTGGACTGAACCTGCTCCCGATACCCTTGGAGATCAGCTCTACATCGGCAGCATTGCCGTGGATGCCTCGGACAATGTCTTCTTCACCGACACCGACGTCGACGTTAAAGGTAACGGCTACAACCACTATGGGGATCTGTACGAACTGCCTGTCAGTTCGGGAGCGGGTTACGGCGGGGTGACGACGGGTTATGCCGCCGCTCCGACGCTTCTCGAAACCTTGACGCCGGGCTGCGGCGCGCCTCCTTGCGACTACAACAACGAGCTCGACGGGGTCGCGACCGACGCTGCGGGCGACGTCTTCTTTGCCGATCAGTACACCGGCATCTACGAGATCCTGAACCAATCGGGAACCCTCGATTACGCCAACCCGATTCCAGTCGTGGCCCAGGGCGCGAAGGTCATCATCCCGGACGGCAAAGGCAACTTCTACTTTGCCTCCTACAACAACACCAACGGCGGCGACACGATCGGCTTCGCTTCCATCGGCTCGGTGGCGTTTACCGGTTCGGCCTCGTCTACAACTCCGGTTACGGCCACCATCAGCGTGCTCGATAACTTTTCCTGCGTCTCATCGCCCGTGCTGACCTTCAGCTTCTCTGGCGTCAGCAGCGGCAAAGACACGGACTTCACGGTGCCCGCAACCGCCCCAGGGTGCGGATCTATGGCCTTTGGAGATGCTTCTTCCATCTCGCAGACCATCACCTACACCCCCAGCGCCGCTGCGTCGGGTACCGTTACAGCAACCTTGACCGTGGATGACACGACCAACGGCGGCTCTGGTACGGCTACCCTTACCGCCCTCGCCTCAACCGCACAACCCATTACCGGCTTCAGCGGGATCACTTCGCCCGTTGCCTTTGGCGGTGGGCCTTACACGCTCAGCGCGACTGGCGGCGCATCGGGTAATCCGGTGGTCTTCTCGCTTGACACAACAAGCGCTGCTGGCGCTGCAACAATCACCGGAACGAACGGAGCGACGTTGACCATCACCGGCGTCGGCACGGTCGTAATCGACATCAACCAGGCCGGTGGCGTTGTCAACAGCGTTAACTACTCTGCGGGCTACCTGCAGGTGTCCATCGTGGTCACCCAGGCCACCCAGACCATCACCCCGCCCACCTTGCCTGCGACAATGGTGTACGGAACATCGACCACCCTGCCGGCAGCAACTGGCGGCGCTTCGGGCGAACCGGTGGTCTATACGATCGACAGCTCAAGCACCTCTGGAGCAGGAACCCTCACCGGCAGCACCCTGAAGGCAACCGGGATCGGCACGATCGTTCTCGATTTGAACCAACTGGGCAATGCCAACTACACGGCAGCGACCCAGGTGCAGGCGTCCATCACTGTCGGCCAGGCCGCGCAAGCCATCACCATCAGCGCGTCCCCAACCAGTCCCACGTATCCAACCACATCCGCGATCACCGCAACGGGTGGCGCATCGGGCAATGCGGTCACACTCGCCGTCACGTCCGGCGGTACCATCGCAACCCTTAGCGGCACCACACTGACACCGACGGGAACCGCCTTCGGCGCCGTTGTTGTGACTGCTAACCAGCTGGGCAATACCGACTATTCCGCAGCTGCGGCAGCGACGGTGACGGTTACCTTCGCTTCCGAAGGCGCGGTCGCAACACCCACCTTCACACCGGCAGGCGGCACGTTCTACGGGACGGCAACAACTGTCGCCATCTCAACCACCACCTCAGGAGCGGCAATCTGGTACACCACCGACGGCTCAACGCCGGGAGCAGGCACCGGAACGTCGACCAAGTACACTACCCCAGTCGCGCTGGCGACGGTCGGAGTCACGACAGTCATCAACGCTATCGCGGTGGAGACTGGCTACACGAACAGTGCCGTCGGCTCCTCCACTTACGTCGTATCCGCGATACCGCCGAACTTCACGCTCGCTCTGACTCCGCCCTTCGTCATCATCGGAAAAGGACAGTCGAGCGGTACCATCACCGTATCGGTAACGCCTCAGAATCCGTTGAATACGCCGGTTACGTTTGCCTGCTCCGGCAGTGCATCCTGCAGCTTCTCTCCGGCAAGCGTTACCACAACTGGCACCCTGACTTCGACAACAACTCTCACGGTATCCGGCGGCTCTGCTGCCGCAGCCGTCCCCAACAACACCGCCCTGTTCCCAGGGGCGACGTTGGCAGTTGCTCTATGCCTCTTTGGGTTCAGGAAGCGCCGCCGCCTGCAGATGATCGTTCTGCTTGCAGTCAGCGTCATCGGCCTGAGCCTGTTCACAGGGTGCGGCGGGTCGTCTTCCACTCAGCCCACCACAGCCCTGGTTACCGTAACTGCAACATCCGGACCGGTAGTTAAGACTGCGGACTTCACGGTTATCACCGAACAGTAGTCCGGCGAACCAACAACCTGTCTCAACCACCGGGGCCTCTCCACACATGGAGAGGCCCCGGTGCTTTGTGGCGGAAGACGCGACGAAAGCACCTCTGAAAAAGCCTGCGGCGAGCGTTCTCTCCCGGCAGTTGAAAAACTTTCCTAAGTTACAGGATTTGGGAGCAGCCTAGGAGTGTGTCGGAGATAG